>CANNEP010000003.1 GCA_947503655.1 uncultured Microbacterium sp. | reverse complement strand
CGGAATCCCCGAAGTACGCGCCCCCAACTGGATCGACCCCACCGGCCGCTGGCGACGAAGCACATCCTCCTCCCTCCGCCTCACCCGGCGAGCCAAACGCCGCGGCTCCCCACCACCCGGAGTGAAACCCCCAGGCGTGAAGCCACCACCAATCTCACCGTGGTGAGCTGTGCCGCCGGGGAATAACCCCCAAATCAGTAGCGGCGAGTCTCGACCGGAATGTTCGTTCGACGTGAGTTCCACCGATCACCGTGGTGAGCCGTGCCTGGCGAGCTATCAGCACGCAGAGAACGAACCCAGCACCCTCCCCATCTCCCACGGGCGTGCCACCACCATTGTGAAGCCAGCACCAGAACGAGCCCGCAATCGGCTCGCCCCGCGGCGGCCACGCGCCGCGCTCACAAACAGCGACGGGCCGGTGGCGCATTTGCATGCAGCCACCGGCCCGTCGTCGTCAGGAGACTTAGTTCTCCGGGTCGCCGCCCAGCGGACCGACCGCGGGGATCGGACCACCGTCATCAGCACCCGTCTTGCGGGCACGAGCGATGGCGTTACCGACGTGGTAGATCACGAGAGCGGCCACCGTACCGAGCACGATGCCACCGAACTCGAAGCCTTCGGGCTTCCACGTGAAGCCGGCGATCGCGACGACGAGCGAAACGGCTGCCGTGTACTGGTTGACCGGACGCGAGAAGTCAACGCGGTTGTCGACCCAGATCTTGATGCCGATGATGCCGATGAGGCCGTACAGAACGGTGGTTACACCGCCGAGGACGCCAACCGGGATCGAGTTGAAGACCGCACCAACGACGGGCGACATCGACAGCACAATCGCGAATAGACCGGCAACCCAGTAGACCGCCGTCGAGTACACGCGCGTTGCCGCCATGACACCGATGTTCTCACCGTAGGTCGTGGTTCCGGAACCACCCAGGCCACCGGCAAGCACAGTGGCAGCGCCGTCAGCGATGAGGGCCTTACCGGTCATCTGGTTGATTGAGTCGTCTTCAGCCATCGACGCGACACCGCGAACGTGGCCGACGTTCTCGGCGACGAGCACGAGCACGACCGGAAGGAACATGGCCATGGCCGACCAGGTCGACGGCGAGACGAAGTCGGGGACATCGAACTGCGGCAGGCCGACCCAGGCGACGCCTTCGAGGTTCAGGTCGACCTCACCGCGAACCGCGGCGACGATGTAGCCGACGATGACGCCGAGGAAGATCGAAATGCGGCCGAGGAAGCCGCGGAAGACGACACCACAGATGATGACGGCGCACAACGTGATGAGCGCCGTGACAGGGGCCGCCTGGAAGTTCGCCCACGCAACCGGGGCCAGGTTGAAGCCGATGAGCGCAACGATCGCGCCAGCTACAACGGGCGGCATGAACTTGTCGACCCACGCCACACCGGCGGTGTGAACGACGAGACCGATAAGCGCGAGCAGCACACCAACGGCGACGATACCGGCGAGCGCCGAGCCCGTTCCGCCGACAGCGACAGCGGCCGTGACAGGCGCGATGAATGCGAACGATGAGCCGAGGTAGCTCGGCAGCTTGTTGCCCGTGATGAGCAAGAACAGGATGGTTCCGAGGCCGCTGAACAACAGAGTCGTTGCCACCGGGAATCCGGTGAGGGTCGGAACCAGGAAGGTTGCGCCGAACATTGCGATGACGTGTTGAGCGCCCATCGCAATCGTCGACGGCCATCCCAGGCGTTCGGTCGGTTTGACGATCGAGCCGGGCTTAACAGCCTGACCATCGCCGTGGCGGGTCCACAGGGGCATTCGGGCACTCCTTTGGGGAACGGGAAAAGGGCTACCCAAACGATAGCGATACCTGAGCGTTGGCTGAACGAGAAAACGGCGACGTTACGGGAATTCTCCCGTTGCGGGTTAATCGTGTGGCCCGCCTAGCGGCTCGCGAACAGCACCTCACGCCGCATCAGCAGGTCGTACAACACCGAAGCCGGGGTGCCCTCGGTCGGCGTGAGCACGACAGCAACCGTGCTGTCTTTCACGAACACGTCGTTGACCGTCGCGAGCGACGAAATGGGCTTCTGGCTCGTGAGCGTCGCACCCTTCTCCCACACCGCACGCAATACCTGAGCGCCGTCTTTCGCGGCGTCCTCGGAGAGAAAGTGATACGTCGCAATCCAGCGCGGAGCGCCATCGACGACCGTCCAGCCGAGTCCAACCAAGTCGTAAGGGGCGGGCGGAACCAGGGCGTCGAATTCTTTGAGTGCGGCTTCGGCTTCTGCCGGAGAGACGTCGGGCCCGAGAATCGTCTGGCCGCTGAACGCGGCTGGCGGCGTGATGACCGCCGACATCACGCCGTAGCCGTCGAGGGTGCTGGCAATCGCCTTCACAGCAGCATCGTCGGCGAGCGTCTCACCTGTGCCGACCCACGAATCGGCGAGCTCGGTCGATGAGCTCATCGCAATGCGGTTGCCCTCTTGCGCAAAACGGGTCGGACGACCGAGACGGTCAATCACCGTGCCAACCGACGAAAAATCGACCTCGAAATCTTCACCTTCAATATCGGTGCGCACCGTCTCGCTCACGGCGGGAAGCGATTCCGGCAACGCCGGCAGTTCCCCGGCGATGACCGTGAAAGAAACCGGCAACGCCGAATACGAGACGAACCGATCAACGTCGTTGAGGTTCCAGCCCAGAGCTTCAAAGCCCGCGTCGCCAGTACCCGGAATGAAAACATCGGGCACCGGTGCGAACACGGCGGCATCGCCGCCGGGATTCGTGAGCGCCATGAGCCACTCAGCCGGGTTGCCGCTACGCTCAACTCCTTCGAGCTCGGCAATCGCGGCAAGATCAGCCGCGATGAAGTCATAGCGTTCGGCGTCGCCGGCAGGCACGTCACGAACCGCTGCGGTCACCGAGAACCCCGAGTCAAAGTTCGTCTCGACCGAGCCCGCGCATCCGGTCAACGCGGCGCTCGCGGTCGTGACGAGACCCGCCAGGGCAATGAGGCGCACTGCGCGACCGCGGCGTGCCGTGCGTGATGGGTCGACCAACATGCGTTCCCCTTATCTCAGAACCGCGACCCGACAGGTTCCGCCCCACGCGGTTCCGCTTCGGTGTCATGTCTGAGGCTACTCGCTCGTAAGGTGGAATGAGCCGCACAGCGCTGTGCGCGGCTTTCGAAACTGAGGAGTGACATGTCGACGTTTGCGATCACCGGTGCCCACATTGTGCCGATTTCTGGCGAAGAATTTGACGGAACCATTGTGGTGACCGACGCAAAGATTGCGGCTCTTGGGCCGGATGTCGCGGTTCCGGAGGGTGCTGAGGTGATCGACGCGATGGGCCGCTGGGTGTTGCCGGGCCTGATCGACGCGCACGTTCACGTCGGAACCCACGAAGAGGGCGAGAACGCGAAAGACGACGACACCAACGAAATGACCGACCCGGTCACCGCCGGTGTGCGTGCGATTGACGCGATCAACCCGTTTGACCCCGGCTTCGATGAGGCGCTCAAGGGTGGCATCACGACCGTCAACGTCAACCCAGGCTCGGGTAACGCGATCGGCGGTCAGGCCGCGACGCTCAAGACCTTCGGCCGTCGCGTTGACGACATGGTGATGCGTGCGCCCAGCGGTGTGAAGAGCGCGCTGGGCGAGAACCCAAAGCGCGTATACGCCGGCAAAGACAAGACGCCGTCGACCCGCCTCGGCACCGCGATGGTGATTCGCAAGGCTTTCGCCGAAGCTCAGAACTGGATCGACGAGGAAAAGACCGGCCGCAACATCGCCCTCGAGCCGCTGATCGCGGTGCTGAAGCGTGAGATTCCGTGGCGTCAGCACAGCCACCGTGCCGACGACATCGCGACCGCCCTGCGACTACAGGAAGAGTTCGGCTACGACCTGGTCATCGACCACGGAACCGAGGCGCACGTGATCGCGGATGTGCTGGCTGAGAAGGGTGTGCCGGTGCTGATCGGCCCGCTGTTCACCACGAAGTCGAAGCCAGAGCTGCGCGGCCGCTCGATTGCAAACCCGGGCAAGCTGGCGCGCGCGGGCGTTGAAATCTCGATCATCACCGACCACCCGGTTATTCCGATCAACTTCTTGATTCACCAGGTCACGTTCGCGATCAAGGAAGGCCTTGACCGCGAGACCGCACTACGCGCCGTCACGATCAACCCGGCCAAGGTGCTCGGCGTTGACGACCGCGTCGGCACGCTTGAAATCGGAAAGGATGCTGACCTCGTACTGTGGTCGACCGACCCCGTCGACATCATGGCGCGCGCCGAGCGCGTGTGGATCGATGGCGTCGCCGTCGGCCACTACGACGCGAGTGCCGCAGGCTTCGTCGTCAACGAGCGGGCGCCGCAGTTCTGAACCACCGCCAAATGTTCAGATGACGGTCAGACACGCCCGAGCATGTGGCGTACCGTTGAATAGTGGTCTCCTATTCATCCCTGACCGACCATTCCGCCATCTCACAAGCCTTCGACGAGTTCGACAAGCTGGGTCGTGAACTGTTCTTGATCCGCTACGGGTTCAAAGAGGTCAACGAGTCGTTTGTGGTAGCCCGAAGTGGCCGTTACGACACCCGTGCGCTCTTTGCCGCGGCCTACGAACACCAGACCGGCGACGCACTCAGCGCCCGCCAGATCTCGGGTTTCGCGGCTGCCGCAACGCAGTTCACCGCACTGGGTTATGTCGTTGTCGGCGCTAACGATCAGAAGGATCGTCAGCGTTTCACGTCGTTTGATGCTGCTCTGTCGCATGTGCGGATTCCGGTTGAAAACCTGCCCGCCATCCGCGAGTTTCTGGCTCGCGGAATCTACGCCGAATACTACGTGCCCGCTTCGGGCGCCTACATCGGCCTGAAACCCCGTTCTGGTAAGCCGCCGCACTTCGTTGCCGCGGGTTACATCGCCCACCGTGAAGAAGATGGTCGCGCTCGCGGCTTCGATCTTCCGTACAAGCCTGCGCTGCCCCGGTTTGCGCCGTCGAAGCCGATACGTCCGGCTGCGTCGTCGTCACCGTCAACGCGCGTGAAGAGCAACAAGCCGTCCACCCCGCAGCAGCGTGCTGCGGCCGCGGCTGAGCGTCCGGTTGCGTACTGCGACACGTGCTTCTTGGCGCTTCCGGCGACGGGCGTCTGCCCCAACTGCGACGACTAAACGCTCAAAAAAGCGAGCGGAACCTGCGACTGCGGTCGCGGTTCCGCTCGCTTTCTAGTTCTTGCGCGCGATGCTCGCCAGATACGCGTTGTACTCGTCGAGCTCCGCGTCTTCACGTGATTCGTTGATGCGCGCGTGGGAGCGGTCGCGATCATGCCACCGCGATAGGGCGACAATCAGCACGATGAGCAGAGGAAGCTCAGCGTACGTCCACAGCAGGGTGCCCGCGATCGACTGCTCGGCAAGAGCATCGGGGCCGGTGTAGCGCGAGAACATGGGGCTTGCTGCGCGCAACAGAATGAGGCCCATGATCGCGTGAATCTGCAGTTCAACAAGAATGTCGATGAGTCGAATCGGATACGACGGTGGGCGCGGCAACGGGTCAGCCGACCACAGGGGCACGGCCGAGACAATGCCGATGACGAGCAAGCCAATGAGCAGCAGGTCGGCGCCGACACGGGACCCTATGATTGGGCTGATCGCGTCGGTGAAGTAGAGCCCGGGGTAGACGATCAGTGCGAACGCGATCGGCATCGCCGGGTGCGTGAGAAACCGCATCATCGGTGATCGTAGCCCCGCATGCGCGACTCGTAGAACGACGCGACCGAGACCATGGTGCGGTGTCGTGCGCAACAGTAGGTGGCCGGGGGAGCCGACCACGAGGAGGGGCGGAACCACGACAAGCGCAGTAATCTGCACGAACATGAGGGCTGCAAGCGACGTCGTCATCTCGGTATTGACGCCGAACGTTGCGATCGCGAACATGACCGCGCAGCCCAGCACGAACGAAATCGTTCGGGCGACGTTCCAGCGGCGCTGCTGGCGCCAGAGCTTGAGAGCTCCCCACAGGTACCACGTGCACAGCGCGATGGCGCCGATCGCAACGATGAGTGACCCGCTGAGCGGCGCGAAGTGCACCCACCCAGACATGTCAGGCATACGCATGGCTACTCCTGGCAGTCGCCTCGGCTAGTCGCGCAGGCGGTCGAGGAGTTCGGCGTACTTCGCGGCGGTCTGCTCGACGATGTCGGCGGGGAGTACCGGGGGAGTGCCCTGTTTGGCCCAGTTCGCGGCGAGCCAGTTACGCACAATCTGCTTGTCGAAACTTGCCATGCGTTCGCTCGGCGTGGATCCGACCTCCCAGGAAGCCTTGTCCCAGTAGCGCGACGAGTCGCTCGTGAGCACTTCGTCGGCGAGGGTGAGAACGCCGTCCGCGTCGTGGCCGAACTCAAACTTGGTGTCGGCGAGAATCAGGCCGTGCGCTTCGGCGGTGGCGGCGGCGCGGCGGTAGATCTCGAGTGACGTGTCGCGGAGGTCCATCGCAATCTCTTCCCCCACGATTTCGGTGACGCGCTCAAACGAAATGTTCTCGTCGTGCTCGCCCAGCTGTGCCTTGTACGCGGGTGTGAAGATCGGCTCAGGCAGACGGTCGCCATTGTTGAGACCCGCGGGCAGTGTGATGCCGCAGACGGTTCCGCTCTCCTGGTATTCGAGCCAGCCGCTGCCGGTGATGTAACCTCGCACGACGCATTCGATCGGCAACATCGTGAGCTTCTTCGCGACCATGCTGCGGCCGGCGACCTCGGCGGGGGGCTCTTCGCCAGTGAGGTGGTTCGCGATAGTGCGGCCACCGTCGGCACCGGCGAGCTGCTCAAACCACCAGTCGCTGAGCGTCGTCAGCAGGGCGCCCTTGTTGGGGATCGGCGGCTCCAGCGAAAAGTCGAACGCGCTGATGCGGTCAGACGCGACCACGAGCATGCGCGCGCTGTCGCCCGACGTCGGCTCATACAGATCGCGGACCTTGCCCGAGTACACGTGGGTCCAGCCGGGAATGCTCACAGGAGAAGTCACCGTTTCATTATCCCCCGCGCGTGTGCGGGGTTACGACGGGTTACTTCTTCGCGTGAGGTATGCGGCGTGGGTTTACTCGTCGGGGTCCATCGGGTCGATGGGTGCGTGGTGGTCCCACGCGACGACGCCGGTGCGCCAGTACCCGCTCACGGCCACCTGCGCCGCGGGCAAGCCGAGCGCGCGGCGGAGGTGGCGGCGCACGGTGATGAGGTTGGCCGCGTTGCCCGCGACGAATACGAACGTGGTGTCGGTGATTCCGACGCTCGTGAGCGCCGCGATTGCGGGCTCGGCGGCGTTCGGCGTCACAATGACCGTCGCACGGTCACCGACGTAACCCTGTACCCAGGCGCCGTCGCCGGACACCGTGGCGATGACAAAGACCTCGGCACCTTCGGGTGCGTCAGCCACCCAGCGCGAGGCAGACGGCATCGCGGTTTCATCGGCGACAACGATGAGGCGTTCGACGCCGGCGGGGAACGAGCGCGATCCGCGCGGGCCGCCGATTGTGAGAGCGGAACCAGGGGTCGCGTTGAGTGCGAACGATGCAGCCGGACCGGGGTTGACGTGCGTGTAGAAGTCGAGATCGAGCACCGTGCCCTCGGCGGTCTCGCGCGCGAGTGGCGTGAAATCGCGGGAGATGACGGCGGCCGGGTTGCCGTCCCGCGGGGTCGTGATGATGCCGGTCTCGGGGTTCGGGAGGAACAGCTTGATGTGATCGGCCGCGCCGTTGCTGACGAAGCCGTCAAGGTCTGCGCCGCCGACCGTCAGGCGAACCATGTCGGGAGCAATGCGCTGCACCTCCGTCACCTGCAACTGCCGCAACACCAGGTCGTGGCGAGTGAGTTCACGGTGAAAGAGCGCAGTGTTTTCCGTCGTCATGCTTCCAGCTTAGGGCAACCTAACTTGGTCGGCTCCGGCTGAGGGCTGTCTTGATAGGCCGGCCCCGTGGTTCCGACCCCGCCGCGTGGTTCCGCTTCATGCCCCGATGCTCAGCCTCGTGGTTCCGCCCGCCGTCCGGTGTTCTGGTAGGAGGTGATTGTCGCCGTGGGAGGTGATTTCCGCGATATGCACCTCCTGTCGCGTGAATCTCCTCCTGTCAGAGCAGCCGCTCACGCGGTCGAGCGGAGGGCGTCGTCGATAATTGCGGTGGGCGCGCTGATCGCGGTGTGGCCGTCTTCGATATCCCACGGTCTCAGCCCACGCCCGCGTCGCGTCGTCACCGGCGGCGAATCGGCGCAGCGTATCGACCGGAATCACTAGCCGCTCCGCACTCATGCCCAACAGTTCACCACAGCCGCCAACCCCATGGTTCCGCCCGCCGTGTCGCGACAGCAAGAGAAAACACCGACAGCCATACTTTTGGCCGAAATTTTATGGTTCTCGCGTCGTCTTATGGCTCTCGCGACAAGCGCGGGGCGCAGAACAGGAGCACGGCACAGAAAAGGCCCGGGGCCCCAGCCATGCTGGCGGCACCGGGCCTTGAAACGGAGCTACTCCGAGACGACGCGGGCGGCGATGTCTTTGCGGTACTGCGCGCCCTCGAGCTCGATCTTGCCGAGCGCCGTATACGCGCTGGTGCGCGCCTCAGCGAAGTCGTTGCCGAGGCCGACGACGTTGAGCACGCGTCCGCCGGTGGCGAGGAGAGCGGAACCATCAGCTGCGGTAGCAGCGTGCGCGATGTGCACGTTGGGGGTTGCGGCTGCCTGCTCGAGTCCGTTGATTTCGCGGCCAGTGATCGGGTTTGCCGGGTAGCCCTCGCTCGCGAGCACAACGGTGACCGCCGACTTTGACGAGAACTCGGGCAGCGGGTGGTCTTCGAGGTGGCCCGAGGCGGCGGCAAGCAGCAGTTCTGACAGCGGCGTGACGAGGCGGGGAAGAACAACCTGAGTCTCCGGGTCGCCGAAGCGCGCGTTGAACTCGATGACCTTGATGCCGGTCTCGGTGAGAATCAGACCGGCATACAGCAGACCGATGAACGGCGTACCCTCGGCATCCAGCTGGCGAATGACGGGCAACGCAACCTCGTCGGTTACCTGCTGCACGAAGGCAGCTTCCGAACCGAACTGGTCGGCGAGCCACGGCAGCGGCGAGTACGCGCCCATGCCGCCGGTGTTGGGGCCTTCGTCGCCGTCGCCGAGGCGCTTGTAGTCCTGAGCGGGGCTGAGGGGGCGCACGGTGTCGCCGTCGGCGAGGAAGAACAAGCTCACTTCGGGGCCGGAAAGAAACTCCTCAACGAGCACCGGACCAACCGGCAAATACGTTTCAGCGTGCGCGAGCGCTTCGTCGCGGTCGGTCGTGACCACAACGCCCTTGCCCGCGGCGAGACCATCGGCCTTCACGACGTACGGGGCGCCGTACTCGTCAAGCGTCGTGGCAACCTCGTCGAGCGTCGCGGCGCGCGTGGCGCGACCGGTCGGTACGCCAGCAGCATCCATGATGCGCTTCGCGAATGCCTTCGAACCCTCGAGTGCGGCGGCCGCCTTACCCGGGCCGAACACCGGAATGCCGCGCTGACGCAGAGCGTCAGCAACCCCCGCGATGAGTGGCGCTTCGGGGCCAACGACCACGAGGTCGATGCCGTTCTCGATGGCGTAGTTGGTGACCGCAACGGGGTCATTCGCGTTGAGCGCGACGGGCGTTGCGTCCTGCGCGATGCCAGCGTTGCCCGGCGCAATGAACAGGTCGTGAGCAGTGCTCTCCGACTTCAGCGCAAGGATGATGGCGTGCTCGCGGGCACCGGAACCGAGAACCAGGATCTTCACAATCCCAGCCTATCCGCAGCGCCGTGATTCGTCTGATCCGAGCCGTAATCTGGCGCTTTGCTTCGCGCCGGAACCCGAGATTACGGCCGCAGGGGCAGCAAGGCTGAAATGTCGGCACGGGTGCCGCTCGCGGAGATCACGCCCGCGGCGTAGAGCTCATCCCACGTCGAAGCGCCGGTCGCGAGGGCGATCCAGGTGTCGGCGTCGGTCTCGACAACGTTCGGGGGAGTGCCGCGCGTGTGACGCGGCCCCTCCAAGACCTGCACCGCACCGAACGGCGGCACGCGCACCTCAACAGTGTTGCCCGGCGCCTTCTCGACGAGCAACTGCAGTAGGTATCGCACGGCGGTCGCCCGGTCAGTGCGCGCGACGGAACCATCGAGCACCGCGGCCAGCGCACGCCGACCGATGATGGTGTCGATTTTTGGTGCCGGCACGCGAACCTCCGAACCCGAGCCCGAACCGAGCCCGAAACCTAAACCATTAGAGCCCTTGCGCGACAGCCGCGGCAGCCGCCAGCCAGGCGCGCTGCGTTTCGGGCTTGAGCGCGTCGTACGACAGCTTGCCCGCGCGCATCGCCGGGTCAAACGGAATCACGCTCGCGGCACGCGCCATCGAACGGAACCCGTCAGCAACCTTCTCGGCCTGCGCCGAACCCGCCTTGTGGTCGGCCTGCGATACGACGACAACGGCGTCACGAGCGAGCTGAGCGGAGTGCTCGCCACGCTCGCGCAGCGCCTCAAGCAGCAACGCGCCGGCTTCGGCGTGCTCGCCACGAGCGGTCGTCGCAATAACAATCTGGTCGGCGCGGTCGATCATGCGGCGCCAGCGGTCAGCCGATTCGTCGTTGCCCGAGTCAATGAAAATGAGGCGGAAGTACTTTGCAGCCACACCGTGAATCGCGTCGAACTCGTTCATCGTGAGTCGCTGGTCTTCAGCCAGAATGTTCGGGTTCGACCGCAGCACGTCGTACTTGTCGGCAACCTGGTGGTGCAGGTATCCGGTGAGGTCAGAAGCGCGCGCCTCAGCCGACATCAGCGTCGTCGCGTTCGGCAGCAGTGCCTGCACCGTCGCTTCGTGCTGACCCTGCTCGGTACGCCACCCCAAGGTTCCGCGGGTCTCGTTGTTGTCCCACGCAAGCACACCCGAGCCGCCGTTGCGCGCAAATACGGCCGACAGCATCGCGGTGGTCGGCGTCTTGGACGCACCGCCCTTACCGTTCACGATCGCAATCGTGCGCGGGCCCGACCAGTGCTGGCTGACTCGCGCGATGTCGGCACGCTCCGACGCCTCGGCAGCGTTCGGCGCGAGACGGAAGCCCACCTTGTTCAGCGCACCGCGCATACCGCGCTCGGCGCGAGCGGCGGCTGTCTCCTCCTCGATGAACGAGCGGCGGGCGGGGCCGGCGGGGCGCTCGGTAACAACGGCGGGAGCGGGAGCTTCGGTCACGACGGGAGATTCCTGTTCTGCCGAGGGCGCGGCAACGGGTGTGGGGGATTCAGGGGCCGCGGCTTCGGGCTGCGGAACCACGGGTGCGGTTTCTGGAGCAGCTTCCGTATCGGGGGCGGGTGGCTCAAACGTGGGTCGCTCGGGTGCGGCAGTTGCGGCGGGTGCAACCTCAGCCGAAGCCTCGACCACCGGCGTGATGCCGCGGGCGGGCGTCGGCGTCGGAACGCTACGCACGATGGGCAGGCGGCCGGTTGTGATGGGGGCGTCGAGATCGGGCGCACCCTCGGGGAGGTACGAAACTTCGGGAGCCATCTCCATCTCACGCTGCGCGGGCAGGGGAGTGGTGCTCTCTTCGACATTTCCGTTGGGGTTCACGACGAGGTGCGCGGTGCCCGAGGGGTCTTTTGATACGACGGTCACGGGGCGTGCGTGCTCGGCCGCGTGCGTCACCAGAACACCGATCGCGCGGGCGCGGGCACGCTCAACCGTTGACTCAGCGATTAGCTCGGTGCGGCCGTCAATAACAACAACGCCACTGCCGTCCGGGCGAATGGTGGCGGTCGCCGGCGTGCGGTTGTCCGTCGACGTGTCCATAGGTAGTCCTCCGTGACATGCCGCACTGATGGTTCCGGCATCATCGTTCGATGCGCTCGCGCGCGTGCCGCGAACCAGTACTGCCGCGCCACGGGAAGTTTACCGGAGCCATCTGGCGCAAACCTTGGAGCCCGAAGGCAAGGTGCGCATCGCGTCGCGAAACCCGACAGCACCCCAAAACGGTGAGTAACGGTTTTGTTATGGGATGCGCATGCGGATCGCGGCGAACGCTCAGGTGAGCGGTGACACAATAGGAAACATGCCCGAACAGACATCCACCACGGTGACAGAGGGGCGCGTGCGCCGCGTTCCTCGGTACGGCGTCTTCCTGGTGTTGGGTGGTGCTCTGGGTATTCTTGTTGCCGCGATTCTGACGCTTGCGTTCGACGGCATTGCGAAGCCGAGTGAGATCGGCGTGACCTACTCGCAGAGCCAGGTCTTCGGATTCCTCATGCTCTACTGCGCAGCCGGTGGCGTCATGCTGGGCGCGATCGTCGCGCTCATCCTCGACAAGACCGTCGGTCGCCACACCCGCACTGTGACGGTGCAGACCGAAAAGGTCATCGAAACTCCCGACGCCGCGTAACGGGAATCAGCCGAGTTCGTCGACAACGGCCGCCAGTGCCGAGTCAAACGCGACGACGTCGGAGCGCACCGAATCGGTGATCGCGATCGTGAGCGATCCGATCCACCACACACCCCGCTGACTCAACGGCAACACTTCAACGTTGAGCTCGAAGTCTTGTGCGTTGCGGCCGCTCGTGCGGTGTAGCGTCGAGATGGCATTCACGTACGGGCGCCGCGCTTCGCCGCCGCGCCGCGACGATTCATCGAAGTAGCGTTGCCCCGCCTGCGTGGCGTACGCCAGGGCGGCAGGGGCGAGCGGAACCATGGCTGCGCGCAGTTCGTTGGCTCCCGTGATCGGCAGGGCCACGAAATCTTCAAAGCCGGCGACTAAGTCCAGCGGCCCGGAATGCGTATGTGCCCGTGGTTCCACCGTCATTTCCCAGTACGAGCCCCACTGACGCTCGAGTGCGTCGTGCTCAGCGTCGGAGCGGATCGGATTGGCGATCGGGGCGTTTCGCAGCGTGGGTAAATCATGCTGGCCGCGAATACCGAGGGCCTGGCGAATGTAGAGCGCAATGATGACCGCGTGGGATGCCTCCTCACGGATTACCCACCGAGACTGCGGTTCTTCGCTCATGCGCCCATTGTATGAATTCCTGGTGGCGAAAGGGGGAACGTTATGCGGAGGAATGACGGGCGAGAAGCAGGTAGGCTGTCACTCGTGGCCGATGCATCTCAGGCAAACGATTCCCCCCTCTCCGCTTACGCGGCAGCAGGTGTTGACACCGTCGCCGGTGACCTCGCTGTCGAACTCATGAAGAACGCCGTGCGTTCGACTCACGGAGCCGAAGTGCTCGGTGGTGTCGGTGGCTTCGCCGGCATGTTCGACGCCAGTGCGTTGCGCGACTACCGCCGCCCGCTGCTCGCGACGAGCACCGACGGTGTTGGCACGAAGGTCGCCATCGCGCAGGCCATCGACAAGCACGACACCGTGGGTCAAGACCTCGTCGGCATGGTTGTTGATGACATCGTCGTGGTGGGCGCCAAGCCGCTCTTCATGACCGACTACATCGCGACCGGCAAGGTTGTGCCCGAGCGCATCGCCGACATCGTGCGCGGTATCGCTGAGGCGTGCTCGGCAACCGGCACCGCGCTTGTGGGTGGCGAGACGGCTGAGCACCCCGGCCTCCTCGGCCCGAACGACTACGACATGGCTGGCGCTGCCACCGGTGTGGTCGAGGCCGACAACGTTCTCGGCGCTGACCGCGTGCAAGACGGCGACGTCGTTCTTGCCCTCGGCGCGAGCGGCCTGCACTCCAACGGCTACTCGCTGGTGCGCCACATCATCACGAACGCGAACATCTCCTACGGCGACAACGCCGCAGACTTCTCAACCACGTGGGGCGAAGCTTTGCTGGAGCCGACGCGCCTGTACACGACGCCGCTACTGAAGCTCATCGATGAGCTCGGCGACGCTGTTCACTCCCTCAGCCACGTCACCGGTGGTGGCATCGCCGCAAACCTCGCACGCGTGCTGCCGACCACGGCGTGGTGCGATGTTGACCGCTCGACGTGGTCGCCCCTTCCCGTCTTCCGCGTGCTGACCGACCTGGCTGGCATGCGTCTGGAAGACACCGAAGGCACGTGGAACCTCGGCATCGGTTTCCTCGCCGTTGTCGACGCAAGCCGCGCCGCCGACGCCATTGCCGCGATCAACCGTCAGGGTATTGACGCGTGGCAGGTCGCGACCGTTCGGGAGACCTCCCGCCCGGTCGGCGACTATGAACAGGGCGCGAAGGGTGTCGATGGTGGCGCTGTTCGCCTCGTTGGCTCTTACGCCGATTCCTCCTCCGGAAAGGCAGCGGAGTAACACCCCATGTGCGGCATCGTCGGAATGGTCGGATCCGGTCCGGTCAATCAAGACATTTATGACTCCCTCGGTTTGCTGCAGCATCGTGGCCAAGACTCCACCGGTCTTGCTACGAGCGAGCCCAACGGTGTCTTCCACATCATCAAGGCCAAAGGCATGGTGCGTGAAGCGTTCCGTACGCGGGACATGCGCAACCTCATGGGCAACGTCGGCCTCGGTCACGTTCGCTACGCCACCATGGGAGCCGCAGCGAACGAAGAAGAGGCGCAGCCGTTCTACGTCAACGCGCCCTACGGCATCGTTCTCGTGCACAACGGCAACCTCACCAACACGCGTGAGCTGACCGAAGAGCTCTTCAGCAAAGACCGCCGCCACCTGAACACGACGAGCGATACCGAGTTGCTCGTGAACGTTCTCGGCTCGGAGTTGCAGACCACGATCGCAGGCCCCGACCTCGACACCGCGCAAATCTTCGAGGCCGTGCGCCGCGTTCACGAGCGCGTTGAGGGCTCGTACGCGACGATCGCGCTGATCGCCGGTCATGGCCTACTCGCCTTCCGCGACCCGTTTGGTATTCGCCCGCTGATCATGGGTAAGCGCACCGCCGCCAACGGCAAGACCGAGTGGATGGTGGCTTCCGAGTCGCTCGTTCTGGAAAACGGTGACTACGACATTGTTCGCGATGTCGCACCCGGTGAGGCGATCTTCATCGACTCTGACGGCATCATGACCGCGCAGCAGACCGCCGAGAGCACCCGCCTCGCACCCTGCTCGTTCGAGTACGTCTACCTCGCCCGCCCCGACTCGATCATGAACGGCATCTCGGTGTACGAGACCCGCCTGCGCATGGGCGACCGGTTGGCTGAGACGATCGCCAAGCACGTCGATGTCTCTCAGATCGACGTCGTCATGCCGATTCCTGACTCATCGCGCCCCTCGGCCATGCAGGTCGCGCAGAAGCTCGGCATCGAATACCGTGAGGGCTTCTACAAGAACCGCTACGTGGGCCGCACCTTCATCATGCCGGGTCAGGCGACTCGTAAGAAGAGCGTGCGCCAGAAGCTCAACGCAATGTCGACCGAGTTCCATGGCAAGAACGTGCTCCTGATCGACGACTCGATCGTGCGCGGAACCACGAGCAAGCAGATCATTCAGATGGCGCGTGATGCGGGTGCCAAGTCTGTGATCTTCGCGTCGGCCGCGCCGCCCGTGCGGTACCCGCACGTGTACGGCATCAACATGCCGAACCGCAACGAACTGGTCGCTCACGGGCGCACCATTCCTGAGATTGCTGAAGAGCTCGGTTGCGACGGCCTGGTTTACCAGGAGGTCGAAGACCTGCGCGCCTCGATTCTTGAGGGCACCGACATCACTGAGCTCGACATGAGCTGCTTCGACGGCAACTACGTGACCGGCACCGTCTCTGACGAGTACCTCGCGTGGGTTGAGAAGGTCAAGACCAGCTGACATGAAAAGGGGGCTCTGGAATCCAGAGCCCCCTTTTCAACACAGGTATTGTCATGCGAATTCAGCACACTGAAGAATCGCGCCACCCCACAAGTGACGCGATCTCGCTAAGACGACTTCGTTACGCGGTTTCCCGAGTTTGTGAGTCTTCGTCCTCGTCTTCGTCCGCATACATGTCGGCCCACTTGTCGACGTATTCGTCTTCTTCAGCAGGTACACCGATCTCACGCTGCAGCGCGGCGACATTAAGGTCCGGGCTGAAGGACTTGAGTTCGCGGGCGAGCTTAGTGTGCTTCGCCTTCTGACGGCCACGCCCCATGCGCAACCCCCTCACGAGTTCACTGCGGGTGGTCAAACCCGACTATCACGATTCCGGCTCTGAGCCGGTAAGAGTAAAGTCCAGGATACCATGACGGGGTGCACACCCCCTTGCAGAGAGGCGACCTATGACGACTTCATCCGCGCAAGACCCCGCACTCGATCCGTTTGATGCTGAAGCGGTTCGTGGTGCCGTGGTGGTTGGCCTCATGCCGGGCCAAAATCCCCGTGTGATCAAGGAGGCGGCGAAGTTCGCAGCGCTCCTGCAGGTGCCCCTGGTTGGCGCCTACGTCGACACGACGCGCTTCGTCACCTATGAAGAACCGGGCGGAACCGTGCATTCGGCTGCGCTGGACCTTTCGGTTGAAGCGAAACAAGTCGACTACGAAAACCTCGTCTCCGAAGCCCGTGCGGCCCTCGAGGGCACCGACACCGTGTGTGTCGTCCGCGAGCTGGTTGGCGACCCGGCGTTCGCGATTCGCGACCTCGCCGATGCGGTGTGCGCGAAGCTCATCGTTGTCGGCACCCGCCGCCCCGGACTCGGCGAGACGCTTCGCGAATTCATCACTGGTTCCGTCGCTGCGCGCCTCGCGCACCGTCAGAAGCGCAACATTCTCGTGGTTCCGCACGGCGACGTCGTCGACGATGACACCCCGGAGTTTCCGGCAGCCTAGTCGCGTCGGGGGTTCTGTAGTGCCGCTGTCAGGGCGCGCGCTGCCTCATCCATCGCGTCGATGAACGCGGTGATGGCTTCGGTGTCGATCTTGCCGCCGCGTGCCACCTGGGTGCGCAGGTCGGTGCGAACGCGGCTGCGGAAGTTTGTCAGTGTAGCGTCGGCCCGGTGCAACTGCTCGCGCGCTTCAGCGCGAGCATCAACGCGGGGCGGTGCCGGTTGCGCGGTCGCGCGCATCGACTGGGCGGCCGCCGCAAGGTCAGCATTGAGCGATCGCATCGCGTCTTGCACGCTCGAACGCACGCCGTCGGCGATCAGCCGCACCGAGTCGGCGAGGCCCGACTCAATCTTGTCGATGTCGTCGCGACGGGCGTTGACTTCAGCGCGACCGGCGCCGGTGATTTCGTAGATTGTCTTGCGCCCGTCGACGGTCTTGGTGACGAGCCCCTCTTCCTCCAGCTTTGCGAGCCGGGGGTAGATGGTTCCGGCACTCGGCGTGTAGGTGCCGCCGGTGCGGTCCGTCAGTGCTTGGATGAGGTCATACCCGTGCCGCGGGGTCTCATCGAGCAACAGCAGAAGGTACAGGCGCAGGTCACCGTGCTGAAAGACGGGGCTCATGACTGTGCTCCTTCTCCTCCGGGGGCTGCCGCCGTCGGGGTTGCCGGGCGGCGGAGCACCGTGATGCTGCCGGAGACAGCGTTGACGCGAGCGTCAACGAACTGACCAGAAAGGTCGCCGCGGCTCGCGGTGACGTTCGACGGGCCAACCGTGGTGTGCTGCGAGCCGTCGAGCAGAATCTTGCCGCTGACTGTGCGCATCACGTAGTTGGCGGCCAGCTCGTCATCCAGCCGAATGGTGGAGTCGCCCGAGACGGTGTTGAGGTTGATGTCGTGAACGTAGCCGCTCGCGTCGATGAGCATGTCGCCCGAGACGGTGTCGACCGACACCTTCGGGGGAGTGCCGACGACCGTGACGTCGCCGGAGACGGTGTTCGCGGTGAATCGGCCGTCGAGGTCACGCACCTGAACCTCGCCGGAGACGGCATTGACCGAGAGATCGCCGGTGAGGCCATCGACGACAATGTCGCCGGAGACCGTGTTGAGCTTCGCGCCGTTCTCGATGCCAGCGACGAGTGCCGACGCGCTCACGACACCGAGCGTCAGGGCGATGTTGCGCGGAACCGCGACAGAGACCTCTGCCTTGGGGCCGGTCGTTGTGAAGTTGCGGAACACCTCGAGGAAGTTGTCCCACCGCAGCTGCGCGTGGTCGATCTCGAGGAGGTCGTCGGTCAGTTCGATGCGCAGGTCTTTTTGCGTGACGCTGTGCACTTCGATGCGGATCGTGGGTTCGTCGTGTGCGATGACATCGACCTGGCCACCCACGAGGCCAATCTTGACCTTGGGTGTGGCGGGAACGTCAATAACGCGCGTGTCACCCGGGCTAATGAGCCACTTTTCTACGGGCATGTTGTGCTCCTTCGTAAGAACTCGCGATATATCGCGTTCAAGAACGATAACACGATATATCGCGAGTTCAACCACGCTTGCAGAGAACTTTCGGTTTTCGGGCGAATTCGGGCTTGACCTTGACGTAACGGAAGGTTTTATCGTCGTATGCGAAAGGAAAACGCATGGAATGGTCGATCCAACAGATAGCCAAGCTCTCCGGTACGACGAGTCGCACACTGCGTCACTACGGTGACCTCGGCCTGCTGACACCCGCCCGAACCGGGACAAACGGCTACCGCTACTACGACGACGACAACCTCGTCACACTGCAACGCATTCTGTTGCTGCGAGAGATGGGGCTCGGTCTCGACGACATTGGTGGCGTGCTCGCTCGCGATGTGAGCGAAGCGAAAGCTCTTGAGTCGCACCTCGAGTGGTTACGCCAAGAACAGGATCGGATCGCACGCCAAATCGCGGCGGTCACCACCACACTTCATGCTCGCAAGGAAGGAGTGCCCCTCGTGGCAGAAAACATATTCGATGGCTTTGACCACACCCAGTACAAAGAAGAGGTCGAAGAGCGTTGGGGAGCCGATGCCTATCGCCGCTCTGATAAGTGGTGGCGGGCGATGTCTGACGCTGAGAAGCAGCAGTGGCAGGCAGCAACGAAGCAGCTTGGCGCCGACTGGACAGCCGCCGCCGAGCGCGGCATCGACCCGTCAAGCACCGAAGCACAAGAGCTGGCAGCGCGCCACGTTGCCTGGCTGACGTCGATTCCCGGAACCCCGGCCGCAGACGGCGGAGACATCGCCGGGTACGTCAGGGGGCTGGGGGAGATGTACGTCGCCGACCCTCGCTTCGGCGCGAATTACGGCGGCACGACGGGTGCCGAGTTGGTGCGTGACGCTCTCGCGATCTACGTTTCGGCGTAACCCATCGTGACCGGGCGGTCGCAACCTGTTCGCAGAGAGCGGCACGGCATCGTAGGCTGGTGCCGTGCTGCTCTCTGATCGCGATATTCAGGCTGAACTCACCGCTGGCCGCATTGGTCTCGAACCGAGCGATGCCGCCATGATTCAGCCGTCGAGCGTTGACGTTCGCCTCGACCGCTACTTCCGGTTGTTTGACAACCACAAGTACCCGTTTATCGACCCGGCAGAAGACCAGCCCGAGCTCACGCACCTCATCGAGGTCGACCCGACTGAGCCGTTCATTCTGCACCCCGGCGAGTTCGTGCTCGGCTCGACGTACGAGCAGGTCACCCTGCCCGACAACATCGCCGCACGTCTCGAGGGCAAGTCATCGCTCGGCCGCCTCGGCCTGCTGACACACTCGACCGCCGGCTTCATCGACCCCGGCTTCTCGGGCCACGTGACGCTGGAACTCTCCAACGTCGCCACCCTGCCGATCAAGCTATGGCCGGGCATGAAGATCGGTCAGCTGTGCTTCTTCCAGCTGTCGTCGCCTGCCGAAAACCCGTACGGCACCGGCACCTACGCCAACCGTTACCAGGGGCAGCGTGGCCCGACGGCGTCGCGTTCGTTCCAGAACTTCCACCACACCAACGTCGGCGTCACTGACGCGGGTTCACGCGGCAATTAAACCGCCTGCGGAATGCACGCCGCTCTCATTAACAGCCCCGGAACCACGGGCTGTTGTCGGGCAAAGCGTCAGACCGTAAGGGGCTGGCTTGCCAGCTCGTGGGCGCGCTGCGCATAGCGGGCGTCCTTCGCGTGGCTCAGGTCGACGCCCTGACCGGTGCCGTACATGTGGGCGAGCGTGGTGGCTGCGCGCACGCTGCCGGCCTCGGCGGCGCGGCGGTACCACGTGACGGCCTTGACCTCATCGCGGCCGATGCCGCGGCCAGTGGCGTAGGCGCCGGCAAGGTTGGTCATGGCACGCGCGCTGCCCAGTTTGGCGGCCTGATGCAAGTGACGGGTGGCCGATTCGAGGTCGGCGTCGCCGGTGAACCCGGTGGCGTCGTACACGTAGAGCTCAAACATCGCGTCGGCAGAACCCGCATCGGCGGCGGCCTGCATCATGGCGCGGGCGCGGCCGGGGTTGACGGCGTAGCCGTGGCCGCTTGCGAGCATGTACGCCGTGAGAACCATGGCTTCGACGCCGGGTGCGGTGCGGAGGAGTTCGTTGAGGCGAGACGCCGCTGCGACATAGTGCGTTGCCGTGAGTTTGGCCGGAAGCAAGTGCACCGCTCGCGCGTACGAGAGGGTATCTTCGCCGCCGTGGTTCTTTGCGGCGGCGGCCAGGAGGCTGAGAGCTTCGCGCAACACATCATGGTTGCCCTGCGCGGTGCGCACGAGATGGCGGCCGAGATCGCCGCCCGCCTGCGTCACACCGCCAGCGAGCGCTTCACGCAACAGCGCAGTGACCTGCTCCGTGGTTCCGGAATTTGCAGTCGTGGTTCCGTCTTCCGCCTGCGCCAAAAGGGCGCGCGCCTGCGTCAACGCGGTATGCGTGGTCCCCAACGCTTGATCGCTCACGGTGTCCTCCTCATGTGCGATTCACCAAACAATACAACTTCGCGCGCGCAGTTAACTGTGCAGAAGCCGCCACGCACTAAGGTGAGCGCATGAGCAACGAGATGCCCACAAATCGCAAGATCCCGACGGTGGCGAACACCGGAGCGATCGCACCTATTGGGCTCGAGCTCAACGAAGACCGGGTCATCCCCAAGAAGCAGGTCTGGTCGTGGGCGATGTGGGACTGGGCAACGCAGCCGTTTAACAGCGTCATTCTTACGTTCGTGTTCGTCGCGCTGTACCTGGTGGGCGACGACTTCTTGCCTTCGGCGATCGCCGCACTGGAAGATGGTGCGCCCGAGAAGGAGCGCGCGCTGGCTGAGCTGAGTTCGATTCTCGGGTGGGGCGGAACCATTGCGGGCATCTTCATTGCGGTGCTGGCTCCGGTGCTCGCGCAGCGCGCTGACGCCGCGGGTCGCCGCAAGCGGTGGCTGCTGATCTACACGGGTGCGCTCATCGTCACGATGTTCCTGTTGTACTTCGTGCAGGCTGACCCGGCGTACTTCATGCTCGGTGTCGTGCTGATTTCGGCCGGAACCGTCTTCAGTGAACTCGCCGGCGTCAACTACAACTCCATGATCACGCAGATCTCGACGCCGAAGACGGTGGGCAAGATCAGTGGACTCGGGTGGGGCCTCGGCTACATCGGCGGCATCGTCGCGCTCGTGATCGTCGTCGTGCTGAACACGTTCGACTGGTTCGGCATGGACACCTCAAACGGCAACGCCTACCGCCTGATCGGTGTGGGCGCCGCGGTGTGGGCATGCATCTTTGTGATTCCCATGATTCTCAACGTGCCGGAGACGCCCCGCCTGCAGACCAAGCCCCGTGGTGGCAACTGGCTCACGGACTTCCTGCTCAGCTACCGAGACCTCTACCAGCATGTGAAGCGCATCTTCCGCGAATCGCGCCCGACGTTCTGGTTCTTGGTGGCCTCCGCCGTCTACCGCGATGGCCTCAGCGGTGTCTTCACGTTTGGCGCTGTTATTGCCGCGCACGTCTACGGCTTCTCCGCCAACGAGGTCATCATCTTTGGTGTCGCCGCGAACCTGATCGCCGGCATCGGAACCATCATCGCTGGCCGTTTGGACGACATCTTCGGCCCGCGCAACGTCATCGTTGCTGCTCTCGCCGCACTGCTGGTGGCTGGCATGCTGGTGTTCCTCCTGCACGACGCAGGCTCGGTCGTGTTCTGGATCTGCGGCATGATCCTCTCCGCCCTCGTCGGCCCCGTGCAGGCCGCATCACGTTCGCTGCTCGCCCGCGTCACCCCGGCGGGCCGCGAGGGTGAAATCTTCGGCCTGTACGCGACCACCGGGCGTGCCGCGAGCTTCCTCGCCGCCATGCTGTGGGCCGTGTTCACGGGCGTCATGGGCGCGATCTACTGGGGAATCCTCGGCATCATGATCGTCATTGCCGCCGGCCTCGTGCTCATGCTGTTCGTCAAGATGCCGCCGATGGGCAGCCGCGCGACGCGATAGTTTCTGTCGGTTTTGGGTCGGGCTTCGATGCGGAGCCCGACCCTTGCGTTTTTCGGGACTGTGGTCGTGGCTCCGCTTCGCGCCTTTGGAACTTATGTCGTGGTTCCGCTTCGTGCCTCTGTGACTTGTGGCGCGGTTCCATTACCGGATGTCGGAAGAATTTCGTCGGGAGTGCGATGGGAACGTTGCCGTTGGGGGTTCCGGAACCATGAGTTCGACATTCGGTTGGGAACGTGGGGGAGTGCATGGTACGAAACGACAAAGGGCGGACCAGGAGGGTCCGCCCTTTGTGAGGAGTGGGTTAGTTACTGGCATCTGAATCGGCCGGGCGGTGGACGCCGCGGCCGCGACCGTGCTGCCGGTTGAAACCGCGCCCGGAGACGGCGCCGTGGTTCGGGTGCTCGCCGGGCTGAGTCTTTGCGCAACCGTGGTGGCGTGACTCGTGGTCGCAGCGATGGTGGTGAGCGTGGCCGAAGCGGTGCATCTTTGCCGCGAAGCGTTTGCCCATTCGTCGACGCTGGGTGCGGTGCGCTTCGCGCGCGGCTTCTTCTCCGCCGAGGGAGTCGATGAGCGCGGTCAGTGCCTCGCCCAGGTCGGTGTTGGTTGCGGGGATGATCTCGGCAACGACGTTTTCGAGCCGAGCCAGCTCAGTTTCGCCGGCGGTTGTGAGATGCCAGGCCTGATCGGTGTAGGCGAGCCAGCCGCGGGCGGCGAACGTCGCAGCCATCGAACCGGGCTGCGCAACCTTCACGTCGATGCGACGCCGAAGTTGACGGGCGTGGTCGGTACCGGCGACCTCGCTGATACGAGCGAGTCGCTGGAGCAGACGGAATTCACGTGGGCTGCTGCCAGCCTCGCGGAGAGCTTGGGCTGTTGCTGCGGCGACAAGTGCCTGAGCGTTGCCGAGCATCGCGCCGAGCGGGCCGTTGGTGCTTGGGGTGAACGGTGAGTCTGGGGGAGTCATTGGGGCGTTCATGGAGTCCTTTCGTGGATCGCAGAACCTTTCGCGATCTCGATGCATGTCATGTTGCATGTATGTACTATGACATGCGAATAGAACGCATGTCAAGTTGCATGTAATCTGGACGCATGACAAAGCCGACCAACGAAGAGATTGATGCGATTGCGGCGGCGCTCGCGGCAATGCGGTCGGGGCGCGGCGGTCCGCGCGGCATGAGACCAGGCATGCCGTGTCACTCTCACGGTGATCATGATGATCATGCGGGCCATTCGCATCACGGTCACCCCGGCGTGGGTGGCGGCGGACGCGGCGAGCGCGGTGGTCGTCATGCCGCCGGTCCGGCTCGCATGCGCATGCTCGAAGCGCTCGCGGCAGCGGGCGAGCCAATGTCAATCAGCGCGATCGCCGAACTCATCGGCGTTGACCAGCCACGCGCATCCCGGCTCGTGCAGCAGGCTGAGCTGATGGGCTTTGTTGCCCGTGAAGTTGACCCCCAAGACGCCCGCCGCATGCGCGTTGCACTGACCGATCAGGGGCGTGCCGTCGCGACCTCGATGCGCCGGGATCGCCGCGATCGTATCGGCGTCGCTCTCGAACAGTTCACGGCGGAAGAGCGTGCCGACTTCGCCCGCCTCTTCACGATGTTCGCCACGGCCTGGGCGAACCGCTAACTGCCACCCTCTCGGAGCCTGCGCCCGCCGTGGCCCGCATTCCGTGGTTCCGAGCGCCTTCTCGTTTACCGGATGTCGGAAGAATTTCGTCGCGAGTGCGATGGCAACGTTGCCATCGCGATTCTGCAACCAAAAGCCCGACATTCGGTAAGTCTCGCGATCCGCAGCACGTGGTTCCGGAACCATTCATGCGGCATTCGCGCGCTGTTGCGACCCGAGATGGTCGCCATCAAGGCTCGTCGCCGAACCTGGAAACCGGGCTGGGTCACCCATTCCTGAGTGTCAGCTATGCATCTACAAAGTTGAGCCTGTTTGACTCAAGTTTGAATTGACAAACGAGAATCGACGGATTTAACATTGAGTCATCAAGGCTCAAGTCTTGGTTAACCCCTCATCAGTCGGGTGAGGGCCCACAGATTTAGGCTGCGGCCCAGTAAGGGCGAGCCGCCGCTCCGAAGCTTTCACAACTGCGGGGCACGAAAGGAAAAATAATGGCACGTGCAGTAGGTATTGACCTCGGTACGACGAACTCCGTCGTCTCGGTTCTTGAGGGTGGCGAGCCGAAGGTTATCGCCAACGCTGAGGGATTCCGCACGACCCCGTCGGTCGTCGCATTCACGAAGGATGGCGAGGTGCTCGTCGGTGAGACCGCGAAGCGCCAGGCTGTCACCAACGTTGACCGCACCATCGCGTCGGTCAAGCGCCACATCGGTACGGACTGGACGTTCGACGTTGATGGCAAGAAGTACACGCCGCAGGAGATCTCGGCTCGTATCCTCGGCAAGCTGAAGAAGGACGCTGAGGAGTACCTCGGTGACACCGTTACCGACGCTGTCATCACGGTTCCCGCATACTTCAACGACGCTGAGCGTCAGGCAACGAAAGACGCCGGTGAGATCGCCGGCCTCAACGTGTTGCGTATCATCAACGAGCCCACCGCTGCGGCTCTCGCCTACGGCCTCGACAAGGGTAAGGAAGACGAGCTCATCCTCGTATTCGACCTCGGTGGCGGTACGTTCGACGTCTCGCTGCTCGAAGTGGGCAAGGACGACGACTTCTCCACAATTCAGGTTCGCGCAACCTCCGGTGACAACCGCCTCGGTGGCGACGACTGGGACCAGCGCGTTGTTGACTACCTGATCAAGCAGTTCAAGGACACCACGGGTGTTGACGTTTCGGGCGACAAGATCGCTCTGCAGCGTCTGAAGGAAGCAGCTGAGCAGGCGAAGAAGGAGCTCTCGAGCTCGATGTCGACGTCGATCAACCTGCCCTACCTGTCGCTGACCGACTCGGGCCCCGTTTCGCTGTCGGAGACGATGACCCGCGCGAAGTTCGAAGACCTCACGAAAGACCTGCTGGACCGCACGAAGAAGCCGTTCGAAGACGTTATCCGCGAAGCTGGCGTCAAGGTTTCTGACATTGACCACGTTGTTCTCGTCGGTGGCTCGACCCGCATGCCGCAGGTTGCTGAGCTGGTCAAGACGATGACCGGTGGCCAGGAAGCCAACAAGGGTGTCAACCCGGATGAGGTCGTCGCTGTCGGCGCCGCACTCCAGGCTGGTGTTCTTAAGGGCGAGCGCAAGGACGTTCTGCTCATCGACGTCACCCCCCTGAGCCTCGGTATCGAGACCAAGGGTGGCATGATGACGAAGCTCATCGAGCGCAACACCGCCATCCCGACCAAGCGTTCGGAGACCTTCACCACGGCCGACGACAACCAGCCGTCGGTTGCTATCCAGGTGTTCCAGGGTGAGCGTGAGTTCACGCGCGACAACAAGCCGCTCGGCACCTTCGAGCTGACGGGTATCGCTCCGGCTCCCCGTGGCATCCCGCAGATCGAGGTCACGTTCGACATCGACGCCAACGGCATCGTGCACGTCTCCGCTAAGGACAAGGGCACGGGCAAGGAGCAGTCGATGACGATCACCGGTGGCTCCTCGCTGCCGAAGGAAGACATCGAGCGCATGGTGCGCGAGGCTGAAGAGCACGCTGCTGAAGACAAGAAGCGTCGTGAGTCTGCAGAAACGCGGAACCAGGCTGAGTCGCTTGCGTACTCCATCGAGAAGCTGATCAAGGAGAACGACGAGAAGCTCCCGGCTGACGTTAAGGAGTCGGTCCAGGCTGACGTTGACGCTCTGAAGACGGCACTTGCCGGCGAAGACGACGACGCTGTGAAGACCGCGTTCGACAAGCTCAACGAGAGCCAGGGCAAGCTGGGCGAAGCGATTTACGCATCGTCGCAGGCCGAGGCTGGCGCTGAGGCTCCCGAGGCTCACGCCACCGACGCTCCGGCAGAAGATGAAGATGTCATCGACGCCGAGGTTGTCGAAGACGAAGACGACAAGAAGTAAGAGGAACCATGTCGGACGAGAAGGATTTTGACGAGACTTCGTCGAATGCTTCGTCCGGTGAGCCGGGGTCGGAGGCGCACGCCTCCGACCCCGCTTCGCAGGACGACGAGCTGACGGTCGATGACATCCTCGGCGCGGCACAGGATGCCGACGTCGCAGACGCTGATGCGGCTGCTGACGCAGCACTGGCTGACGCTGAGAACACGATGCTCAACGACCTCAAGCGTCTGCAGGCAGAGTATGCAAACTACCGTCGTCGCACGGAGGAGCAGCGTGAGATTGAGAAGCAGCGCGCCAAGGGCGACGTTGTGAAGTCTCTGCTGCCCGTGCTGGACGACCTGGACCGTGCGGAAAAGCACGGCGACCTGACTGACGGCAGCGCTTTTGCTGTCATCGCGGAGAAGGTTCGTTCGCTCGTTGCCCGCCAGGGCGTCGAGACGTACGGTGCTGTTGGCGATGCTTTTGACCCGCAGCGCCACGAAGCGATCTTCCAGCAGCCCACCCCGGGTGTGACGGAAATCACCATCATCGATGTCGTCGAGGTGGGATACCAGCTCGGTGATGTCGAGCTGCGCCCCGCCAAGGTTGTCGTTGCTGTTCCCGCCGAATAGGCGAAAGAGAGAAACATATGGCGAGCCAGGACTGGTTCGACAAGGACTTCTACAAGGTTCTCGGTGTCGACAAGAACGTCACCGAAGCTGACCTGAAGAAGACCTACCGCAAGCTTGCGCGCAAGTATCACCCCGACTCCAATCAGGGCGATGCGGCTGCCGAGGCGAAGTTCAAGGAGATCAGCGAAGCGTATTCGGTGCTGAGCGACTCTGAGCAGCGGGCTGAGTACGACCAGATCCGCGCCATGGGTTCGGGCGCTCGATTCACTTCGGGAGGCCGCGGCGGCCAGACGGGCGGGTTTGAAGACGTCTTCAGTGGGTTTGGCCGTGGCTCTCGTGGCCAGCAGCAGACCAACTTTGACGACATCTTCGCGATGTTCAATCAAGACCCGATGTCGGACTTCAACTCACGCTACGGCTCCGGCCGACGCGCGGGCTTTGGCGAGCCGACGAAGGGTGGCGACTTCACCGCGCGCACCACGATCGATTTCACGACCGCGGTCAACGGCGAAACCATCACCCTCGTGGGTGAAGATGGTCAGCCGTTCAAGGTGAAGATTCCGGCCGGCGTTTCTGACGGTCAGAAGATTCGCCTGCGTGGCCGCGGTCGCCCGTCGACCAACGGCGGCGAAAACGGTGACATCGTGGTGACGGTCGCGGTGCGCAAGCACCCGGTCTTCGAGCGTGATGGCCTGAACCTCAAGGTCAACGTGCCCGTCACGTTCACCGAAGCCGCTCTCGGCGCAACCATCGAGGTTCCGACTCTCGGCGGCGACCCCGTGAAACTCAAGGTCGCACCCGGCACGCCGTCGGGTCGCACCATGCGTGTCAAGGGTCGTGGCGTGCACACCGCGAAGGGCACCGGCGACCTGCTCGCATCGGTGCAGGTCGTGGTGCCGTCTCACCTCGAGGGTGAAGCGAAGGCCGCTTTGGAGGCTTTCGCGGCGGCGGAACCAAAAGAGAATCCGCGAGCAGAATTGCTCGCAAAGGCGCGCGGATAGCGTGCCCGCTTGTGCCGCACCGGGCATGGTGCGGCACAAGCGGCGTGGCGGTATTTACCCGCCGAACCCGGCGGGGAGAACGCAGAAGGGAGCATCATGGCACACGAGAATATTGACGAAGACGCACCGCTGTTTGCGATCGCTGTCGCTGCCGAACTCGCCGCGATGCACCCTCAAACGCTCCGCCAGTACGACCGCATTGGGCTGGTCATTCCGGGCCGTACCCGCGGCGGAACCCGCCGTTATTCGATGCGAAACATCGACCAGTTGCGGCAGGTCGCACAAATGTCCCAAGATGGCATGAGCCTGCCCGCGATCGCCCACATTCTTCGTCTCGAAGACACTGTGCGGTCGCTGCGCCGACAGGTCACTGATCTGGAGACTCAGTTGCGCGTTGAGCGCGAGCAGCGCCCCGGTAGCCGCGTATTTGCGGCGGGCGCGACCGGCTCGATCGTCACGCTCCGCTCCGGAACGCGCATTCGCCGCGAAACCGGCATTGAGCTGTGGACGCCCCCCGCTCAGCGCGCTCGCGACACCGAATAGGCTCTTCAGTCGAAACGCACTCTCGTTGGCCGGACATTGCCGGGGAGCGTGTGTTTCGACGACGAGAATGTGTTTCGCGGTACTCAGAGGGCGTATCATCGTCGCCGAAGCCGTGTGGCAGTACTCGCACCACGTGCTCGCGGGCCTGCGCACCCACGAGGGCCCCATCCTCACAGTCGCGAATTTCGCTGGCGACTGGCCCGGACTCGTGGGCCTGCTCGGCCTCAACGCCGGCCTCACCAAGATGCAAAAGCCCTACTCGACGATTTGGTCAGTCGATTTCACCGACGACTGGTTCGCTGCCGGTCTGGCTGAGTGGGTGGAGAGCGGAACCATCACGCACGACGCATCGCACGTGCGTGCGTTGCCGGAGTTGCCGGCTTCTCCCGAGCGCGACTTGGGCTACGCGCTGGGCGACCAGCTGATGCGAGACAAGGCCATCATCGGCGTCTTCGATGAGGGTTGCATGGGCATGTACAACGCGATCCTCGCCGAGGGCATTCTCAACTCGACCGAGCGCCCGCCGGTCTTCTCCCGCGACAGCCAGCGCGAACTGCACGCCGGCCGCGCCTTCCCGCACTTCAACGAGGCCGACGAGGGCGTGGCTGTTGACGCACTCATTACCGACCGCGTGTGGACCGCGATGGGCATGGTGCCCGACAACACCCTCCACGACGTGCGCTGGGGTGAAGAGTTCGACAG
Source organism: uncultured Microbacterium sp. (assembly GCA_947503655.1). Taxonomy (GTDB): domain Bacteria; phylum Actinomycetota; class Actinomycetes; order Actinomycetales; family Microbacteriaceae; genus Microbacterium. The sequence goes on along the minus strand of CANNEP010000003.1, from coordinate 40,825 downwards.
CCAGTTCGTCTGGGTCTACGAAATCTCCGGCTCGGTGCCCGCTTCGCACCTGGGTGGTTGGCAGAACGCCGAGGGTTGGCGTCAGGACCCGGTATTCTTCCCGGCCGGCGGCTCGACGATCAACGGTGTCTCCAAGCCCGGCGAGCTCGTGCTGAGCCGCGTCTTCCTCGCCGACGGCCAACTGCAGGTCGACATTTTCCGTGGTTCCGCCATCGAATTGCCGGCCGACGAGACCGAGCGTCGTAAGCAGGCCACGAACCCCGAATGGCCGATCGCTCACGTCGTGCTGCACGGTGTCAGCCGCGACCAGTTCATGGCTCGCCACAAGGCCAACCACGTGCAGATGGTCTACGCCGATGACGCCGCATCGGCTGACAAGGCGCTGCTCGCGAAGGCTGCCATGTTCGAGCGTATGGGCCTCGTCGTCAACCTGATCGGTGACGTCGCGATCTAATCCGCATCACGCGAGAGGGAGTGCCGGGTGGGTGCTCCCTCTTTGCGCTAGGCGGGATCAATCCGTAGCGTCTGCGCGCCTTCGCTCACCGTCATGTCGTCGATCACACGAATTTCGCGCGCCAGCGCATCAAGGTCGGCAAACGTCGTGGCAAAACGGTTCGGGTCGCCGGCGATCGCGGTGACCTCAACGAAGTCGGTGCCGCGATCCCACGAGTACTGCACAAACGGCGGCTGGCCGCTGCCCGGCGCATCCATCACGAGCTTCTCGCCTACGCCGAGGGTCGGGTGGCCGAAGTTCACGGTGTCGTCGTACTCCATGGGGCGCATGGCTCGAGCGGTGCGGAGCTGCGGAGTCGCCTGCTGAATCGTCGCCATCACGACAACCAGCTCCGGGTCATTCTTGTGTACCCACACCAGCACACGGCCAGCGGCCTTGCGCATCAGCACGGGCGCCGCCTGGCTCATGGCCCACGTCGCAAACTTGCCGCCGCGCGGCTGCTCGGCTCCCATCGCTCCCGTCATCTGCGCCACGAGCATGCGCAGCGCGGCCTTGCGGTGACGCCGCCCACGAAAACCGAAGGATTCGGTCACGGGCACCCACGTCGTCGCGTCGGCTTCTGCGAAAAGTCTGGCCATGCCCCTAGCCTATGGGCACCCGCCGCACGCTTCCTGTGCCTCCACCATGGTTCCGCAACCCCTGCTCGCCGCGGGTGTCATGGTTCCGTCACCAAGAATTCAGCGAGCGGAACCACGTGATGAGCGGCAAAATCGGCGCGGGATCGGCTGGTATTCAGGGGTCAACAGGTACAGTTAGGGCGCTGGGTGCGGCCACCGTCGCGCTCGACAAAAAGAGAAGGCAGCATACCTCGTGAGTTCCTCCCCGATGCCCGACGCGACCGCAGGCGCCGAGCAGCCGCCGGCGAAGCGTCCGTTGAAGATCCTGATCGGTGCAGACACCTTCTCACCAGACATCAACGGTGCCGCTCGATTCGCTGAGCGCCTCGCCGCCGGTTTGGTGGAGCGTGGGCACGACGTGCACGTCACTGTGCCGAACACGCGATACAAGAAGAACCCGACCCACACCGAGATCATCGAGGGTCAGCCGGTCACGATGCACCGCCTGCCGTCGGTGCGCTGGGCGCCCCACGACTGGCTGCGTTTTGTGTGGCCGTGGCGTTCGAAGCATTACGCGCGCAAGGTGCTGAGCGAAGTTCAGCCCGACATCGTGCACATTCAGTCGCACATTGTCATCGGTCGCGGCCTCACGCGCATTGCGCGCAAGCGTGGCATTCCGGTGATCGCGACGAACCACGTGATGGCCGAAAACATTCTTGACTTCACGACGATGCCACCGCTTGTCGACAAGCTCGTGCTCAAGCTCGCGTGGGATGACGCTGAGCGCACGTTCCACATGGCGCGTGCTGTGACGACGCCGACGCGTCGGGCCGCCGAGTTCCTCGAGAAGACGATCGACGTGACAGGTGTCATTCCGATCAGTTGCGGTATCGACCAGCGCAACTACACCGCCGACCTGTCGCCGCGCACCCAGATGAAGGTTGTCTTCGTCGGTCGTCTGACGACTGAGAAGCACGTTGACGTGGTGCTAAAGGCCATCGCGACGCTGGTGCCTGAGCTCGACATTCACTTCGACATCGTCGGTGGCGGAGACCAGCACAAGAACCTCGTTGAGCTGACCGACAAGCTCGGCCTCAACGACCGGGTGAGTTTCCACGGCCGCATCTCTGACGAAGAGCTGCGCGGATTCCTCACACGCGCGAGCGTCTTCACGATCGCCTCGATCGCCGAACTGCAGTCGATCGCGACGATGGAGGCCATGGCTTCGGGCCTGCCGATTCTGGCCGCTGACGCCGTTGCGCTGCCGCACCTCGTGCACGACGGTGAGAACGGCTACCTGTTCGAGCCTGGCAATGTTGCTGACCTCGCGGCCAAGATGCGTCGTGTGCTGACGGCTTCGCAAGAAGAGTACTCGCGCATGCAACAGGCGTCGCTTGACGGTGTGAAGATTCACGACATCAACCGCACCCTCGCAACGTTCGAGAAGCTGTACCGCAACGAGCCGATCGACTGACATGCGGCTGTTCTTCGACGCCCGCTACATTCGCACCGACTTTCACGACGGCATTAGCCGGTTCTCGCACGAACTGGCTCACGCTCTCGTGGCGACGGTGCCCGCAGACGTCGAGATCACCTTCCTCATTCATGACGAAGCGCAGCGCGCATTCTTGCCTGCTGGTTCCGCAGCCCACATGTTTCATGCGCCGACCTCGGCGAAAGAAGCAATCGCGGCTCGCCTGCTGAACAAGTTGCGCCCCGATGTCGTGTATTCACCGATGCAGACCCTCGGATCAGCCGGACGCAAGTTTCGCCTCATCCTCACGTTGCACGACATGATTTACTACCGCCATCGCACGCCACCGCGGAACCTGCCGTGGGTTGTGCGCGTCGGCTGGCGACTGTTTCACCTCACGTATGTGCCGCAGCGCATAACGCTCAACGGCGCCGACATTGTTGCGACCGTAAGTGAAGAATCGCGCCGCCAGTTCGCCGAGGTCAACCTCACGAAGCGCGAGGTCGTTGTCGTTCACAACGCACCGCAAAAGCTTGCCGAGCAGTTGCCCGCCGAAGCTGCTGTCACCGGGGGAGCGCCGCAGAACCTTGTGTACATGGGCTCTTTCATGCCGTACAAGAACGTCGAGACGCTGGTGCGTGCGATGGCGTATTTGCCCGGACGCACGTTGCACGTGCTGAGCCGCATCACGCCCGCGCGTCGCGGGGAGTACGAGGCGCTCGCGGCACCGGACGCGAACATCGTTTTTCACAACGGCGTTTCTGATGCCGAGTATGCGGCGTTGCTCGCTGATGATGGTGCGCTCGTCACGATGAGCTTGGATGAGGGCTACGGTCTGCCGGTCGCCGAGGCGCTTGAGCTCGGCGTGCCCGCGGTGATCACCGACATGCCGATCTTCCGCGAGGTCGCCGGCAACGGTGCGCTCTACGTTGACCCACACGACCCGAAGGCTGTGGCTGACGCTGTTGTCGCGCTCGACGATGACGCACGCCGCGCCGCCGTCATCGCGGCTGGGCAAGCGCACGTCGCGCGGTTTACGTGGGAGCGCTCAGCGGGCGTGCTGTTGGAAGCCGCGCAGCGTTTGGCTGCTTCGCGCGGCTAAGAACTGGTTTCGGGTTAGTAGACGAGCCCGAAAACCGCGTTGAAGACGAACGACAACAGATAGCCAAGCAGCGATAGCGCGCCGTAGCCGATCGCGATCCCGGCATACAGACGATCCGTGTCTTGTCGCATGCCCATGAAGCCAAACATGAGCACGACAGCGGCGATCACGATCATAACGAGGCTGTACATCATGAACCACGTCGATGTGGCGCCGGCACCGGCTTGGACGAACATGGTGACGAATAGCCCCTGAAGCGCACCAATGATCGTGGCGACGACGGCGAGGATCGTGCCGATCTTGCCGAACTTCGCTTGCCCGCGGCCAGGCATGCCGCCACCAAACTGTGGCGGCGTCGTGCCGAAGGGCGTGGTTCCGTATTGCGAATCAAAACCGCCGGAATGCGGATCAAAACCGCCGGTCGGTGGGGTGATGTTGGTCATGATGACTCCGATGTATTGCGAGAAGTGACCCTCACAATACGCACTTCGCACCGACAGTGGCAGGATTGAACCGGAGAAGGAGGCTTCGTGGAAGCGAACCGAGCCCCAAGCGTGCGGGCATGGATCATCTGGACCGTCGGAGTACTCGCCTACGTGCTCTCGATCACGAACCGCTCATCGCTCTCGGCGCTCGGTGTTGAAGCGGCCGACCGCTTCTCGGCCGACGCATCAACGCTGTCGATGTTCGCCGTGCTGCAGGTTGGTGTGTACGCGATCATGCAGATTCCGGCGGGGCTTTTGCTCGACCGATTCGGTGCGCGCCCCATCATGACAGTCGGACTCAGCATGATTGTCGTTGGCCAGCTTGTCATGGCGTTCTCACCCAACGTCGGCGTCGCGATTGCTGCGCGCATGCTTCTGGGCGCTGGTGATGCGGCGCTGTTCCCGGGTGTCTTGCGCCTCGTGTCAACGTGGTATTCCGCGCAGCGCGCGCCGCTCATGGCGCAGTTAACCGGAACCGTGGGGCAACTCGGCCAGCTACTCGCCCTGGTTCCGTTGCCCATGCTGTTGCACGCCACCAGCTGGGAGGTCGCGTTTGCTACGCTCGCCGGAACAACGGCTGTCTTCGCCGTCTTCGTCTTCCTGATTGTGCGCAACCACCCGGCGACGGTGGGCGCCGACGTTTCGGTGAACACCGACACGGGTGCAATTCGCGTGGTTAAGAGCTCGTTTGACTTGCGGCAGTCGCTGGGGGAGGCGTGGCAGAACCCGGGCACGCGCCTCGGCTTCTGGTCGCACTTCACGACACCGTTCGCCGGCACCGCGTTTTTGATGCTGTGGGGCGTGCCGTTCTTGACGGCGGGTGAGGGCCAGTCGCGTGAAGTGGCGTCGCTCATCACGACGCTCCTGGTCGTGTTTAGCATGATCATGGGGCCGATTTTGGGCACGCTGTCGGGACGCCACCCGCTGCATCGGTCGTACGGCCTGGTGTTGCCGACGGTGGCGCTGCAATTCGTGGCGTGGATGGCCGTCATCCTCTGGCCGGGCCCCGCACCGATCTGGCTGTTGATCGTGCTCGCGTTTGCGATCGCTACGGGCGGCCCCGCGTCGATGATCGCGTTTGACCACACGCGTGCACACAACCCCGCCCACCGCTTGTCGACCGCGACCGGACTCGTTAACGCGGGTGGCTTCATCTCAGCCCTCACCGTGATCTTTGCGATCGGTCTGCTGCTCGACCTGCAGGGCGCGGGCTCGCCCGAGACATACACGCTCGACGCGTTTCGCATCGCGTTCTTGGCGCAGATTCCGCTGTGGCTGATCGGCACGACCTTCATCCTCCGTGGCCGCGCCGACGTGCGTCGCCTGATGGGCTTGCTCCCACCTAAGGCGCCCAAGCCTCCCAAGCCCAGCCCCGCCGACGACTGATCCGAGGTTCCGGGACGTGCTCCTTGTTTCTGGACCCACGGTTCCGGCGCCCGCGCCACGTGGTTCCGGTGCCGTTCTGCAGGAATCTCGAGTGAAATCGGTCTGAAACGGGCAGATTTTTCCTGCAGATCGTTCCAAATCCTGCATAACGGTCACGCGCCCCCGCCAAAACCCGCCCGCAAACGACCGTTCTGCACGCACGTGCGTGAAAACTGTGACTGGTGTTGCTGCTGTGGCGGGTTTTACGTGCGTACCGAATCGAGTCGTGCAGAACGGTCGTTGATTCGGCGGGCAGGTGCGGCTGGTTCCGGAACCAGGGGTGCGGAACCAGGGGCGGGCGGAACCATTGACTGGCGGAACCATAGGTGGTGCGGAACCAAGGGTGCGGTGGGGAGGGTGGTTGCCGGGGACAGGTACTCGGCGATCTCGCGGGTGTGTGACTAGCCCAGAAACGTGCGCGGTGATAAAGTTGAGTCATATCGACTCAACTTTGAGTGGTGAACGGGAGGACGAATTGAACAACACCAACCCCGCCGCGCAGGAGGAGCAGCAAAGCGCACTCCAGCAGTTCGGCATTAATCTCACCGACCGCGCCCGTCAGGGCAAGCTTGACCCTGTCATTGGGCGTGATGCAGAGATCCGTCGCGTTAGCCAGGTGTTGACGCGTCGTACCAAGAACAACCCGGTTCTCATCGGCGAACCCGGCGTCGGTAAGACGGCCGTGGTTGAAGGTCTCGCTCAGCGCATCGTCGCGGGCGACGTCGCCGAGAGCCTGAAAGACAAAGAGCTGATTTCGCTCGACATGTCTGCGCTGGTTGCCGGCGCCATGTACCGCGGCCAGTTCGAAGAGCGCCTTAAGAACGTGCTCAAGGAGATCACCGAGTCTGACGGCAAGGTCATCACCTTCATTGACGAACTTCACGTGCTGATGGGCGCGGGCGGTGGCGAAGGCTCGGTTGCCGCGTCGAACATGCTCAAGCCTATGCTTGCCCGCGGTGAACTGCGCCTCATCGGTGCCACCACGCTCAACGAGTACCGCGAGTACATCGAGAAGGATGCCGCTCTCGAGCGTCGCTTCCAGCAGGTTTACGTTGGCGAGCCGTCGGTCGAAGACACGATTGCGATCCTCCGCGGCCTCAAGGGTCGCTATGAAGCACACCACGGTGTGACGATTGCCGACAGTGCGCTCGTTGCGGCTGCCGCCCTTTCGAACCGATACCTGCCGAGCCGTCAACTGCCCGACAAGGCGATCGACCTGATCGACGAATCGATGTCCCGTCTCAAGATGGAGATTGACTCTTCGCCGGTCGAAATTGACCAGCTCAAGCGCCAGGTCGACCGCATGAAGCTCGAAGAGCTCGCGCTGAAGAAGGAGAAGGATCCTGCTTCGAAGGAGCGTCTTGCCGCTCTGCGTGAGCAGCTGGGCGGGCTGGAGAAGGACCTCGCCGTCCTCGAAGAGCGCTGGGCTCGTGAGCGCCAGGGTCTCAACCGTGTGGGTGACCTGAAGAAGAAGCTCGACGATGCGATCACCCAGCGTGACCGTGCGTTGCGCGAGGCCGACTACGCCAAGGCTTCCAAACTCGAGTACGAAACGATAAAGCGTCTGCAGGCAGAGATCGCAGAGGCTGAACAAGCCGAAGCTCTCTCCGCCGACGAACCCCGCATGGTCAACGAGCAGGTCACTGACGAAGACATCGCCGCGGTCATCGCCGCCTGGACAGGCATTCCGGTCGGCAAGCTCATGCAGGGTGAATCCGAAAAGCTCCTCCACCTGGAGGATGAGCTCGGCAAGCGACTGATCGGTCAGAAGGACGCCGTTCGCGCGGTTTCCGACGCGGTTCGTCGTTCGCGCGCAGGCATCTCTGACCCGGGTCGCCCGACGGGATCATTCCTGTTCCTCGGTCCGACGGGTGTCGGTAAGACGGAGCTGGCGAAGGCTCTCGCGGAGTTTCTCTTCGATGACGAACACGCCATGATTCGTATCGACATGTCGGAGTACGGCGAGAAGCACTCGGTGTCGCGACTCGTCGGTGCCCCTCCGGGGTACGTCGGCTACGAAGCCGGTGGCCAGCTCACCGAAGCCGTGCGCCGTCGCCCCTACAGCGTCGTGCTGCTCGACGAGGTGGAGAAGGCGCACCCCGAGGTCTTCGATGTGCTGCTGCAGGTGATGGATGATGGCCGCCTGACCGATGGTCAGGGTCGCACGGTCGACTTCAGTAACGTCATTCTGATTCTGACGAGCAACATCGGCTCGCCGATTCTGATCGACCCGACCCTCACGACCGACGTCAAGCGTGAGAGCGTTATGGCGCTCGTGCGCCAGGCGTTCAAGCCGGAGTTCATCAACCGTCTCGACGACATCGTCATGTTCCAGGCTCTGAGCGTCGACGACCTCTCGCAGATCGTTGAGCTGGCGATCGCTCAGCTACAGCGCCGCCTGAAGGAGCGCCGCCTCACCCTGGCGGTCACTCCCGACGCTCGTGCCTGGCTCGCCGAACGCGGTTACGACCCGATCTTCGGAGCTCGTCCGCTGCGTCGTCTGATTCAGACCGAGGTGCAGAACAAGCTCGCCACGGCGCTGCTTTCTGGCAGCGTTCGTGACGGTGACACGGTTCGCGTCGACGTCTCAGTCGATGGTTCCGGTCTCGTCCTCACCACCGAGAACTAAAACCGAGCCAAAAAAGAACTGCCGGTCACGCATCTGCCGTGGCCGGCAGTTCTCGTGTGCTCCAGAAGGGTCCGAAAATCACAAACAGTGCGCTCACGACCTGGCCCACAGCACCCACCCACATCGTGAACACCACGCCAAACTGATCGCCCAAGAAGCCCGCGAGCAGCGCCGAGATCGGCATGACGCCCCACACCACGAAGCGAATCGACGCGTTCATGCGACCCAGCAGGTGCCGCGGCGTGATGCGCTGACGAAACGTCACCTGCGTGATGTTGTACACCAGCACCGTGAAGCTCGCGATGAAGCCCTGCACGATGAGCAGGGCGAAAGCGACAGACGGAACCATGGCTGCGACGGGCAGGAGAAGTGCGGTGAGGCTGAATCCGATTGCCGAAATCGGAATCGCCGGCGCCTCGCCCAGCTTGGCGATGACAAACTTCACCGACATCGCGCCAAGCAAGCCGCCGACGGCCGCGAGCGAGAAGATGAGACCCATGTTCGCGACCGAAAGCCCCAACTCGCGCAGGATGAAGATCGGCAGCAGCGTGAATGACAGCGTGCTGAAGAAGTTGCTCACCGCGGTGGTTGCGACAATGCGCTTCAGATAGCGGTTGCCGAACACCCACCGCAGACCCTCGCCAATGTCAGAGGCGAGGGAACCCTTCTCGAGACGCGGCTCCAAGTGTTCGGTGTCTTTTGTGAACAGCAGCGCGATGAGGCCGAGCACGTACGTGCCGACCGTGGCCAAGATCGCGAACGGCGCGGTCAGTACGCCCACGAGCCAGCCACCCACAGCAGGGCCGGCGATACCGGCGACCTGTGCGGTCGACTCCAGCTTGCCGTTCGCCTCAGCAATCTGATACGCGGGGACGAGCGAGGGCACGAGGCTTTGATACGACACATCGAAGAACACGTTCGCGATGCCGACGATCGCCGCGACCATGAACATGTGCCACATCTCGAGGGATCCCAAGAACCACAACAGCGGCAGCACGGCCAGCGCCAGCGCACGCACGCCGTCGGCCACGATCATGACGTGACGCTTACGCATGCGGTCAACCCACGCACCCGCCGGCAGGCCGACGAGCAAGAATGCCGCGACCGCCGACGCGTTCAAGAACCCGACCTCGAGCTCGCTCGCGTTCAGCAGAATGACGGCAAGGGTCGGAATCGCAAGCTCCGCAATCTGCGAGCCGAGCTGTGCGAGCGCCTGCCCCGACCACATCGTGAGAAAGTTGCCGTCGCGCCACAGCGAGCGGCCGGTGTTCTCCGGCGCGGCGCCGTCTTCGTGCGCGAGCGCTTCGCCCATGATCGGCATGTCCGAGTACGGGGTTTCGGTCGAAGCTATCGCGTCTGATCCTTCGAAGGGGCGTCCGGAACCATCGCGGGTCGCACCCGAACCAGCATCGTCGCTGGGTGCATCGGCAGGGGTGGTCATCGTGCAAGTTTGGCACGTCACGTCGCCAAGTTTTGCGCGATCAGAAGATCGCCAACTTTTTCTTCTCTGCAAGCCCAACGGGCGCACGCAACCCCACATATGGTTCCACTATGACCCGCACTTTTCAGACCGCCGATCTCTACGATGAGCACGGCGAAGCGCTTGATTCTGTCAGCCTCGTGATGAGCGATATGGGCGGCCGCACCGCCTTCACCGGCCGCGTGCGCACGATTCGATGCTTTCGTGACAACGCGCTTGTGAAGCAGACGCTCGCCACCGATGGTCACGGCCAGGTGCTCGTTGTTGACGGCGGCGGGTCGCTTGAGTCGGCGCTCGTGGGTGACCTCATCGGGGCGTCTGCTGTGCACAACGGCTGGGCTGGGGTCATCATCAACGGTGTTGTGCGCGACCGTCTCGCGCTGTCACGCCTACCGATTGGCATCAAAGCGCTCGGGTCAAACCCGCGCAAAAGCGCAAAAGATGGCGCCGGCGAAGTTGACGTTGTCGTCTCCTTCGGCGGCGCCACCTTTGTTCCGGGAATGACCGTCTGGGCTGATGCCGACGGAATCCTGGTGCAGCGCGCTGCTGACTAACCCTTGAGGGCTTCCTTTAGCGTGACGCGGCTGCCCATCTTGAGCAGGGTGTTGTCGTAGATCTTCGCGCCGATCACGATGGCGAGCGCGGCGGTGGCGATCAGAATCGCGAGGCTGAGCAGCGGCTCCCACCACTGTGCCTCACCGAGGAACAGTCGCATCGGCATGCCAACCGGGGCGGAGAACGGTACGTACGACATGGCCGTGAGCACTGCCGAGTTGTCGTTGAACACGATGATCAGCACGTAGGGAATCATGATCAGCATCGTGATCGGCGTGGTGGTGGCACCGGCGTCTTCCTGACGCGACACCATCGAGGCGGCCGCCGCGAACATCGCGGCGAGCAGGATGAAGCCGAAGAAGAAGAACACTGCGAACCAGACGAGTGGCGCGCCGAGCATGCCGAGGAGTCCGCTCTGACCCGTGATCGTGAGGCCAATGATGGCCACCACGACGATGCCGATCACCTGCATCATTGCGAGAATCGTGTTGCCGAGCACCTTGCCGGCGAGCAGCGCGCGGGTCGAGATCGTCGAGATCAGAATCTCTACGACGCGGGTCGACTTCTCTTCGATGACCGACTGCGTGATCGTCGTGCCGAACATCGTCGCCGCCATCATGAACACGACGCCGAAGGCGATCGCGACGATGTATCGCATGAACGGATCGGTGGTGCTGGGCTCGAGAATCTCGGTCTTCGGGGCGATCGACAATAACGACGTCAGCGAGCTGTCGACTTCGGTGAGAGTCACGATCGTGTAGCCCGTGGGGGAGGCGCTGTCGGTAACAACGGCGGCCTCGGCCGACTCGTCGCGCACAGCCTCCTTGGCCGCGTCGTCGGAGTTCACCTCAACCACTTCGAGACCCGGAACCTCGGCAAGCTGTGAAGCGGAGGTTCCGGTGGCCGCCACCTTCGTCTTCGAGCTCAGCGCGTCACCACTGAAGCCGGAGAACAGGATTCCGCCGAGAACAATCGCGAACAGAATAAGCGTCGAGACCACGAACGCCTTGCTCTGCAGCTTGGACTTGACCTCGCGCTCCGCCACGAGGGCGACGGACTGGCCAAAGCTGGGGCTAACGGTGGCACTCACTGGATGACCTCCTTGAAGATCTGCGCCAGCGATGGGCGCAGAGGGCTAAAGCCGGTGACGTCGCCGTGGGTCAGCGCGGTACGAAGCACGGTGTGTGCGACGGCCGGGCTGTCGGCGATGAACTGGGCGTTACCGCCCTCGAATGACGTGACACGAACGCCGGGCTGCGTGCGCAGCCAGCCGGCGTCGGCCGTTGACATGAGTTCGTACTGGTTCGAAGCATGCTGTTCGCGCAGGGCCTCGCGGCTACCGGCGGCGCGAATCTCACCACCTGCAATGATGACGAGGTCATCACACAGGCGCTCAACCACGTCGAGCTGGTGGCTGGAGAACAGCACAGAAACGCCCTGGGCGGCACGCGACTGCAGAACCTGAGCGACGGTGTCGACCGCGATCGGGTCGAGGCCCGAGAACGGCTCGTCGAGAATGAGGACCTCGGGGTCGTGCACGAGAGAAGCGGCGATCTGCACGCGCTGCTGGTTACCGAGCGAGAGCGACTCAATCTTGTCGTTCAGGCGCTCGCCGAGGTCGAGTTCGTTGAGAAGAACGGTTGCCTTGTGCGTCGCGTCGCGCTTGCTGAAACCGTGCAGGCGAGCGAAGTACGACACCTGGTCGAGCACACCCATCTTGGGGTAGAGACCACGCTCTTCCGGCATGTAGCCGAAGTGGCGACGCTGAGCGGTCTGCAACGGCTGGCCGTTCATCGTGACCTCGCCGCCATCGGGTGCCAGAACACCCAGGATGATGCGCATGGTGGTCGTCTTGCCGGCGCCATTACCTCCGACGAAGCCGGTGAGGCGATTGTCTGCGACGGTGAACGATACGTTGCCGAGCACCTGCCTGGTTCCGTAGTTCTTGGTGATCCCGTTGAGCTTTAGCATTTCCGCTCCTTCCCTATGGTTCCAATCTAGAAATTCGGCGGTGTTGGCACATCCGCCGTGGGGTGGAAATGTCCCCTCCGCCGTGAGGGGGAGGGCACGTTCTCGAAGGGGGAGATGGGCGTGTTGAGGGCGGAACCGCGGGGCTGGGGAGTGCTGAGAGGTTGCTGAGTATGACGCCCTCGATCTGCGACTTGCATTTACATGCGTTTGAATATAACCATGACTCGCACCATTGGATACATCGTCGGCTCGATCTCGTCGACCTCAATCAACCGCCGTCTGGCAAAGGCTCTTGAGCGTCTCGCTCCCGAGGGTGTCGAACTGAAAGAAATCTCCATCAAGGAGCTTGGCTTCTACTCGCCCGACCACGACGCGAACTACCCCGCCGAGGCTGTTGCCTTCAAGCAGGCCATCGCTGACGTTGACGGCGTCATCATCGTGACCCCCGAATACAGCCGCTCGATTCCGGGTGTCTTGAAGAACGCTCTGGACTGGGCTGCACGCCCGTGGGGCCAGGGTTCGTTCGACGGCAAGCCCGTTGCCATCATCGGAACCTCGGGTGGTGGCATCGCTACGGCTGCTGCTCAGCAGCACCTGAAGGCCATCTTCAGCCACTACAACGCACCGGTTCTCGGTCAGCCCGAGGGCTATGTGCAGACGACCCCCGACCTGTTCACCGAAGACGGTGAAGTGACGAACGAGGGCACCGCAGAATTCCTGCGCTCTTACCTCGCAGCCTTCGAGGCGCTCATCGAGCGCTATGTTCCGGCTGAGGAGCTCGTCGGCGCGTAAGCACCAGACGTTTCAGGAAACGCACTGACCGAACCCGAACGGTCAGTGCGTTTCGCTTTTCCCAGCCACACTGACAGTTGAGCGAGCGGAGTGAGACGAAACGTGCCGCCGAAACCAGTGGGGCTGGGCTATGCGAGGCCGTGGCGGTGGGCGTAGACGACGGCGCCGACGCGGTCGCGGGCGCCGAGCTTGGCGAGCAGGTTCGAGACGTGTGATTTCACGGTTGCCTCGCCGATGAAGAGCTCGGCCGCGATCTCCGCGTTGGAGAGCGCACGAGCCAGCAGGCACAGTACTTCGCGCTCACGATCGGTGAGGTCGACGTCGATTGTCGTAGCGCCCGGCGATGCAGCGGAGGGGCTTGAGCTCGCGCCAGACGCCCCCGCACGTACAACACCCGAAGCACCCGCACCGGCCGCCCCCGAAGACCCCGCCGACTCGGCGGCGAACCGCTCGATCACGCGCTTCGTCACTTCGGGCGCCAACAATGCATCGCCAGCGGCAGCCACCCGCACAGCCGAAATCAGCTCGTCTGGGCCGGCGTTCTTGAGCAAGAATCCGCTCGCGCCCGCTTGTAGTGCTTGAAAGACGTAGTCGTCGCGGTCAAACGTTGTCACCACGACAATCGCCGCGCCAACTGCTGGGTCGGCCACGATCTGGCGCGTCGCTTCGAGGCCGTCCATGTCAGGCATCTGCACGTCCATGCAGATCACATCGGGCTGCAGCTCGTGCGCGATCGCGATCGCCTCGCGCCCGGTTGATGCTTCGCCCACCACTTCGATGTCGTCCGTCGAGGTCAAAATCATGCGGAACCCCGCCCGCATCACGGCATGATCATCGACCAGAACCACACGAATCATACGAAAACCTCCGCCAACGGCATTTGCGCGCGTACCAACATTCCGCCATGCGTGCGCGGAACCAGCTCAATAGTTCCGCCCGACGCAGCTGCCCTCTCTCGCATGCCCAGCTGCCCGAGCCCGGGGCGCAGCGCGAGCGGTGGGCGGCCCGTGTTGCTGACCTCGATTTCGACGAACGTCGGGGTGTAACGCAGGCGCACATCGGCGGTCGCGTCGGGTCCACCGTGGCGGCGGGCGTTCGTGAGCGACTCCTGGGCGATGCGGTACAGATTGGCCTGCACGACGCCCGGGACCTCGCGCTTATCGCCGAGCACGGTGAAGGCCGTCGGCATGCCCGCGTCGTTGGCGTGCTTCACGAGGTCATCCAGGCCGGAGAGACCAAGGGTCGAGGCGAACCCGTTTTCGTTTGTGCCGTTGTCGGGCGTGCGCAGGGTCTCGAGAAGCAAGCGCAACTCGGTGATGGCGGTGCGGGCTGACGTCTCAATCGTGGTGAGAGCTTCGGCTGCGGCCTGCGGATCTTTTGTCATCCTGAGGCGCGCGGCCGAGGCCTGCACACCCATCGCTGAGACGTGGTGCGCGACGACGTCGTGCAGTTCGCGGGCGATGGCGACACGGTCGAGGGCCACGGCCTGGGCGGCGGTGAGTTCACGCTCGGCCTCAAGTTCGCGAGTGCGTTCGCGGAAGCGTTCTTCTTCGACCGCGGCGTTCCAGGAGCGGTCACCCATGAACCAGGCGCCACCGAAGAACGCGATGTTGATCAGCACGTTCAGCAGCATGTAGGCGACGTAAGGGGAGAAAGCGCCCGCGCGCGACAGGCCGCCGTCGCCCTCGATCGGAGCGGTCGCGGCCATATACATATTGACGAACAGCCACACCATCATGAGCGTCGTGATGATGGCCCGGCCCCAGAACGCGAGGCGGCGATTGTTGACCCACGCGCCCGCGGTGAACAGGGCGATGAACATTGCGATGTTGCCGACGTGGACTTCCGGAACCTGGAAGGTCACGCTCGCGAAGTACGTGGCGCAGACGACTGCGGCGACTGCAATCGGATAACGGCGGCGCACGGCAAGGGCCGCGCTGTTGATCGCAGTCGTGAGCAGGGCCCACTCGATGCCGACCTGGCTCGTACCGTAGAGGTTGACGACCGTCATGAGGCCGGCGCTGATGACGCCGACGATAAACATTCCCAGCGCGATCCAGAGATCAGTGCGGTACTCCTGCTCGGTGGGCGCCGGGCGGGCAAGAACTTCGGCCATAGTTCCACCGTAGGCGGGGGAGGCAAGCGGCGCCTTCGCCACGCGACGGAGATTTGCAACCCCTTGACCCGCCATCGCGGTCATTGGCACTATGTGTGCGCTGTCCCTCCACAAGAAAGGCACGTCATGACCATGATTTTCGTCAACCTGCCCACGTCGGATCTCGACAAGGCAAAGGCGTTCTACACGGCCCTCGGTTGCCAGATCAACCCCCTCTTCACCGACCGCAACGCGGCCTCCGTGGTGTGGAGCGACCAGGTGCACTTCATGGTGCTCACCCGCGACTACTTCACGACGTTCACCGACAAGGCCATCGTCGACCCGCGTGACAACGCGCAGGCGATCATCGCGTTGACCCGTGACTCTCGTGAGCACGTCGATTCGACCCTGGTGGCGGGCATCGCAGCCGGTGGTTCCGAACCGCGCGAAGCGCAAGACTACGGCTTCATGTACTCCCGCACGCTCGAAGACCTCGACGGCAACATTCTGGAATTCCTTTACATGGAACCACAGGCTGCGGACGAGGGCCCCGAAGCGTACATGGGGGAGAACGGGTAGCGCCTACCCGGTTGCGCCCGTCGGCGTTACCCGAAAATCATCGGGATGTCGTCGTCATCGACCGGGTCGAGATCGAGGTCGACAACCACCGGAACGTGGTCGCTGGGAATCTCGCCCTTGCGCTCGTCGCGCGCGATGAACGCACCCGAAACCACGTCGGCGAAGGCGGGGGAGCCCAGGATGAAGTCGATGCGCAGCCCCTCGTTGCGAGGGAAGCGCAGCTGCTTGTAGTCCCAATACGTGTACCCCGTCGGAACCAGCGGACGCACAACATCAGTCAGGCCGGCCGACTGCAGCGCAGCGAAGGCTGCGCGCTCGGGCGGCGAGACGTGCGTTGACACGCCCTCGACGATCGTCGGGTCGCCGTTGTCTTCGTCGAACGGGGCGACGTTGAAGTCGCCAACGAGGGCGAGCTTGAGCTCGGGGTTGGCGGCGAGCTCGGCCTCGGTGTGGCGGGCGAGCGCGTCGAGCCAGTGCAGCTTGTACGTCATGTGCGGGTCATCGAGCGCGCGACCGTTGGGCGTGTACAGGCTCCACACCCGCACGCCGTTGATCGTCGCGCCAATCGCACGCGCTTCGAGCGGCGCATCGGGGCCTTCGTAGCCCTTCAAGAAGCCCGGCATACCGGCGAAGGCGAGCTCAACATCTTCAATGGGCTCGCGGCTCGCGATGGCAACGCCGTTCCACTGATTCAGGCCGTGCGCGACCACGTGGTAGCCGGCAGCTTCGAACTCTGCGTACGGAAACTGCTCCGGCTTGCACTTGATCTCTTGCATCGCGAGCACGTCGATGTTCTCGCGCACGGCGAATTCCACAGTGCGCACAACGCGCGCGCGAATCGAGTTGACGTTCCAGGTGGCAATGCGCATGCCACCAGCCTACGGTTCACCACCGACACCCGGCGACAGCACCCCCGGTTCCGCTGTTGTTCAGACCTACGGGGTTGCGGTGCCGATGAGCACGCCGCGGGCGAGCGCGTGGAAGTGGCGGTTCTGACCCGTTCTTCGCGCAGCTCGCGCACGCCGTTCAAGAGCGGGCGCAGAGCGAGGGCATGCTCGTGCTGATTGCCTCCGCGACCGATGATCCCGAGCAAGCGACCCGCGTGCTGCAGAGCGTCGTGCGTCGTCGCCTCGATGGCCTGGTCGTTGTCATTCCGGAACAGACCGACGTTTCGTATTTGCGACAGGAGATTGGCGGCGGCACCCCGATCGTGCTCGTCGACCGGCCGATGCCGGGCGTTGTAGCTGACGAAGTGATCGCCGACACGAGCGATGGGCCGCGGGCTCGGGAGCATGGCGACCCTGCTCGACGTCGATGCGATCGTGATTGGTGGCGGCTTCTCACACGTCGCCGCCGACTATCTCGACCGGGTACGAGCGGTGATCCGCGACACCAGCGTGCTGGCATATGCCCGCGATGTTGCGGTCATGGTTCCGTCCCTCGGCGACGAAGGCGCGATCATGGGCGCCGCCGCACTGGCACTCGGGCATGACGCGAGAATTTTCGCCGCCACCCCCGCATAGAATTGGGGGCATGACCGCGTTCTCGTCGCCCGCCCTGGAAGCTGACCGCCAGATGCTCATTGAGCTCATCAAGAGTGAGGCCGTCTTCCACGGCGACTTCACCCTGTCGAGCGGCAAGAAGGCGTCGTACTACGTTGACATGCGTCGCCTGACGCTTGACCACCGTGCTGCTCCCGCGATTGGCCGCCTGACGGCGGAGCTCGCAAGCGAGTTTGACGGTGTCGTCGCCGTTGGAGGTCTGACGCTGGGTGCCGACCCGATCGCGAACGCCGTGATGCACGCGTCGGCTGGCACCGACAAGCCGCTCGACGCATTCGTCGTTCGTAAGGAGCCGAAAGACCACGGCCGCGGTCGCCAGATCGAGGGTGCCGAGGTTGAGGGCAAGCGTGTCATCGTTGTCGAAGACACGTCGACGACCGGTCAGTCGGCGCTCAAGGCCGTTGAGGTGTTGCGCGCTGCTGGCGCCGAGGTTGTTGCCGTCATCGTTATCGTTGACCGCAAGACCGGTGCACAGGCCGCGATTGAAGACGCGGGCCTGCAGTGGCGTGCCGCGATCGACCTCGACGACCTGGGTCTCGCACCCCAGTAATTCATGGTTTTGGGAAGCGCCGGTGGGGAAACCTGCCGGCGCTTACTTGTTCTTCTTTTCGTCGTTGCGGTTACGGATGTACTGCCACACGAAAACGACCAGGGTCGACGCCACAATGACGGTCGAAACCAGGAACAGAATGTCACGTTCACTCATGGGTGTTTTCCTTCGGCAGCGGTTTGAACGACGGCCGCGATGCGCTTGGTCACATTTTGACCATATAGTCACAGCCCAACCCCCGCAATCAAAATGACGCTCCGTGGTTCCGCGGTTCGTGCTTCGTGGTTCCGTCCCCATCCGCGGTCGCGAGAGCCGTACTCTGTCGCGGGGGCCGTACTCTTTGGGCCATTTTTTATGGGTTTCGCTACAAACTACGGGTTTCAGGACAGTGGGTCGCGCAAAGTCACCCGGTGGGCGAGCGGAACCAGGGCATACGCACGCGAGCACGGTGACGGAGAGGCGCAGAAACCGGATAGGGTTGCCACGTGGTTGGTTCCCGGGATTCGTGGGATGCGCGTGCGCTCCCGAGTCTTGCTGGGCGCACCTATTTGGTCACCGGAGCAACCTCGGGCCTCGGATTCTTCTCGGCCGAACAGCTCGCTTCGGCGGGTGCGCACGTCATTTTGAGCGGCCGCGACGTCAACAAGTTGACCGCGGCTCGCGCTGCCATCGGGCGTCGTGTTCCTGGGGCTTCGCTGGAATCGATGATCATCGACGTCACGAAGCGTTCGGTGGTGCGATCGGCTGCCGCGAGCCTGTCATCGCACGACCGCCTTGATGGTGTCATTCTGAACGCCGGCATCGTGCACCCGCCACGCAAGCGCGAAGAGGTCGACGGCCACGAGATCGTGCTCACGACAAACGTGCTCGGTCACTTCGCTCTCGCCGCTGGCCTGTTGCCGACGCTCGCGAAGGCGGGCCGCGATTTCGGCACCGGCCGCATGGTGTGGCTCGGATCCATCTCGACGGCATCGTGGAAGACCACCAAAATCGACCCCGAGCTCAAAGATAACTACAGCGGCGCGCGCGCCTACGTGCAGTCGAAGTTCATGGCGCAGGTACTCGCGGCCGAAGCACAGCGCCGCTGCGATGAAGCAGATGTCGCCGTCACCAACGTCATCGCTCACCCCGGTTATTCGCTGAGCGGCCGCACCGATGCCGTTGCTGGCGTCAACGAAGTGCGCCGCAGCAAGCGATTCTTCGCGAACCTGCAGGCACCCGTCAGCCAATCGAAAGAGGCTGGGGCGGCATCTCAGGTACGCGCGCTCATCGACCCGCAAGTGCAGGGCGGCGACCTTGTCGGCCCCGCGCGCACCTTCACCGGACCACCCCGCGTCTACCCCGCGGCCAAGTCGACGACGCTCACCGTGCATTCGCGCTTGCCTGAAGTTGGGCGCGAAGTGTGGGCGTTCTGCGAAGAAGCGACGCGCACCACCTGGCCGTTTGAGGCCGCCCAGTCGCCCCGCGACTAATCTGTTTCACCCTGTTTGAAAGGTCTCTTGTGAGCACCATTCCCGTCATCGTTGACTGCGACCCCGGCCACGACGACGTCGTTGCGCTGTGGCTGGCGCTCGGCAACCCGACCATCGACGTTCGCGGCGTCACCACGGTCGGCGGCAATGTTCCGCTGCCCCTCACCACGATGAACGCGCGCGTCGCCCTCACCGTCGCTGGTGTCAATGACGTGCCGATCGCCGCCGGCGCTTCCGGTCCGCTTGAGCGCGAACTCGAAACAGCGGAGTGGATCCACGGCGAAAACGGCCTCGGCGGCCCCGAACTCCCGACACCAACGATGACCCTCGACGAGCGCAGCGCTCAGCAGCTCATGGTCGACGTGATTGAGGCGTCGACCGAACCCATCGCCATCGTCGCGACCGGGCCGATCACGAACGTCGCGATCCTGCTGCGCGACCGCCCCGACCTCATGTCACGCATTCGCGAAGTGGTGTGGATGGGCGGCTCGACCGAGCGCGGAAACGCCACCCCGTACGCCGAGTTCAACGCCCTCGTCGACCCTGAAGCTCTCGCGCTCGTGCTCGAATCTGGCGTCAAGTTCACGATGGTCGGACTCAACGTCACCCACCAAGCACTCCTCACCGCCGAGGTGCGTGAGCGTATCATCGCGATCGGCAACAACACCAGCCGCTTCAGCGACGACCTGATGCGCTTCTTCTGCGACACTAACGAAACGGTCTACGGCATGCCCGATGGCCCCCTGCACGACCCGGTCGCCGTCGCCGTACTCGCCGCTCCTGAGACGGTCGAGGTTGTGCACGTGCGCCTCGATGTCGAAACGAAGGGCACGCACACGGCGGGCGCGACGAGCGTCGACCTGCACGGCCTGCTCGACCGCGAACCCAACGCGTACGTTGCCGTCGGCCTCGACGTCGACGGATTCTGGAACGCCGTCGTCGACGCCATCAAGACGCTCGACTAAGCCGTCGCGTGGGCGGAACCATCGGGTTACGCCTGCGCCGCGCCGAGCGGAACCACGAGGGCTGCGCCCGAAACAGCGGGCCCGGTTGCGCGACCGGGCAGGCTCGACGCCTTACGCCGTAAGCCAGACGGAGCGCGCGGCGCCGGGCGGAACCATGCGGGTCGCGCCCTCGATAACGACTCCGGTCGCCGCGACGATCAGCGTGGTTCCGACGAGCAATCCGGCCTCTTCGATGGCACGCAGTAGATCCGGGTCGTGGTCGCTCACGCGCAATACGTCGCCGGTGTGACCTACAGGCGCGTCGGCGAGCAACACGAACGGTGTGAACGCGACGACGAGGTTTTCATCAGGAATCGCGTCGCCGTGCGGGTCAAAGCGGGGGTGGCCGAGCTGGGCGTCAATCTTTGACAGCAGCCGGTCGCTCAGTGCGTGCTCGAGGATTTCAGCCTCGTCGTGCACTTCGTCCCACGAGTAGTCGAACGTCTTCACGAGCCACGTTTCGATGAGACGGTGACGGCGCACCATGGCAAGTGCGCGCTCGCGGCCGGCCTCGGTGAGCGTCACAGCGCCGTACGGAACGTGTGACACAAAACCCGCGGCCGCGAGCTTCTTCACCATTTCGGTGACGCTCGACGGCGCAATACCGAGCTTGCCCGCGAGCACCGAGGGCGTGATGGCTTCGTCTTGCCACTCCGTGTGGGCATAGACGGTCTTCAGATAGTCGTCGGCCGCAGGAGATCTCACCGCACCAGGCTACCCGCCCCTGCGCGATTGTCGCGTGAAGAGTTGCCCGAAACCCAACGTTTACTCGCGCACCCTGGTGGGCGCGCCCTCGCAGTCGTAGTATGGGCGTCACGTGGGCGTTGTTTCCGCGCTCACCCGAGCGAAGGAGCGCGCCGTGATGGATATGACCGCGATGATGAAGTCCATGCCGATGGATGAAACCACGATGGCCTCGATGGATATGACCGCCATGCAGGAGTGTATGGAGGCCTGCAACGCGTGCATGCAGGCATGCACGATGTGCGCCGGAACCATGGCAGGCATGAACGGCATGGGCATGTGCGTCTCGATGAGCACAATGTGCGCCGAGATGTGCCAGACCATGATGAAGATGATGATGCACCCCATGGCGATGTCGAACGACACCATGGTGCCGATGCTTCAGGCCACGATGGCGATGACAAAAGCGTGCATGGACTGCTGCAACGAACACGCCGAGATGAGCGAGACCTGCCGCATGTGTGCGATGGCATGCGAAGCCGCCATGAAGGCATGCGAAAAGATGATGGCGTCGATGAGTATGGGCTAACCCGCACCCCGCCGAGTCGTCAGCGTGCGACGTTGAAGCGCGTCTCGCCCGCAACGAAAACGTCGTAGTGAGCGTGCAACGAAACCGGCTCACCGACGCGCAGTGAAGCGGTACGGTCAGCGTGGTTCCATACCCGTGCACTGTCACCGTCGAGCGTTGCCACGGTAATCCAGCCGTCCGATTCGACGGCCGTCACGAGCGCGTCAACCCAGCCGCTCGGCGTCGCCGTGGCGAGTCGCCACTGAATCGCGCTCAGCTGGTGGCCTGACCGGTCATGCACACACATCTCGCCCTGCTCGCAAGCGGTCGCAAGTGACTGCTGGAGGCGGGCGGTGGTGAGCATGGTGATCCTTTCAATCGGTGTCACAACGGTACGTCCGGGTTTCTGATTGCAGAAAAACGCCGTCACACGATGAAACAGAATGTTCCGGAACCAGTGGGCGGCGGAACCAGAGAAGGCAGCGGAACCAGCGGGGCGGCCCGGAGGCACGGCGGGGTGCGCACACCCCAGCGATTAGGCTGGATGGGTGAGTGAAGAAACCCCGGAGCGGTCAACCCACGGCGTCGGCCCCTGGCAGGGCGAGTGGCCCGAGGGCGACTGGTACGACCCCGAATTGCTCCGTGAGGGTGACACCCGCAACGTGATCGACCGGTATCGGTACTGGACGATGGAGGCCATCGTTGCCGACCTCGACACCCAGCGCCACGCCTTCCACGTCGCGATTGAAAACTGGCAGCACGACATGAACATCGGGTCGATCGTGCGCAGCGCCAACGCGTTTCTCGCCGACACCGTGCACATCATCGGTCGCCGCCGGTGGAACCGCCGCGGCGCGATGGTCACCGACCGCTACCAGCACGTCGTGCACCACGAAACTGTCGAGGCATTCGCGGCGTGGGCGGCCAGCGAAAACCTGCCGATTCTCGCGATCGACAACGTCGGTGACGCGAAGCCGGTCGACAAGGCCGAGCTCCCCGAACGCTGCGTCATGCTCTTCGGACAAGAGGGGCCCGGGCTCTCACCCGAGGCGCTCGCCGCAGCCGACGCCTTCATCGAAATCACGCAGTATGGTTCCACGCGCTCTATCAATGCGTCGGCAGCCGGCGCCATTGTGATGTACGAATGGTGCCGCCGCTACGCGAAGTAGTGTCGCGCTGAGCGCGAAGACTTAGACCGCGCCGTCTTTCAAGAGCTGCGACACATAGATGCCGTCGCTCTCGCCCGTGATGCGCAACGTGATGTTGCCGCCGCCCGAGAATTTAACGCTCGTCGGCGTTGCCGTTTCGCACTCGACCGCGGTGGATTCAACGACGACCTCATCGTTGATCAGAACCTCGGCGGTGACCGCGCCATCTGACGCGCACGCGAACTGTGCGATCCAGCCGCCATCCGCGGCGTCTTTCGACGTCGCGTCGACCGGTTCGCCCGGCGTGAGGTTGCCCTCCGAACGTAGCGTGACCGAAGCGCCGGTCGAGTTCTTCGGCAGAATCGTCTCGAACGTCGGCTCATCACCAGTGTCGGGCTGCTGCGTGAGTGTGACAGTCGGCTCGGGGCCGTCGGTGTCAGGCGTCTGCGCGGTGCTGCAACCGGAGAGCGTGAGCAAAGCCGCAATCGCAACGGCCGGAGTCGTCAACCACAATCGCTTCGTCATGTGACCAGAGTAGGCCGAACGGTTGATTCTGCACCCTAAATGTTGCTGTCAATCCACTCATCGGTACGAATGCGTGCGCCGAGGGTGACGAGGCGCGCGAGCATGTAGACGCCGAAGAAGCACACGGCGACCCACACCAACCCCCAGGAACCGGTCGGGTGCAGGGCTGCCACAAGCCACAGCGCGGGGAGAGTCGGAACCAGGTTGAGCAGGCCGACGATGGCCAGGTATTTGGCGTCGCCGGCTCCCATAAGCACGCCGTCGAGCACGAAGACCATGCCGCACACCGGTTGCGCGATCGCGAGCACGATGAGCGCGGGCAGGATGAGCGCCGCAACCTCAGCACTGCCGGTAAAGACGAAACCGATGACCCCGCTGAGCGCGGCAATGATGATGCCGACGATCACGCCAAACCACGCACCCCACGCCAAGGTGCGCCGCAGCACGAGGCGCGCCTGACGCGGATCATTCTTGCCGAGCGCGAGTCCGATGAGGGCCTGTGCCGCGATGGCGAGCGCGTCGAGGGCGAACGCCGCGGTGGAGAACATCGTGAACGCGATTTGCCAGCCGGCGAGTTCGTCCGTGCCGAGGGACGTGGCAACCGCGACGGTCAACAGCAGTGCGACCCGCAGACTCACGGTACGAAGTAAAAGCCACCCGCCACTGCGGGCGTTGCCGGCGACGCCTTCGCGCTGCGGGCGCAGACGCGCTTCGTGCTGGCGGGCCAAGCGGGTCACGATCAGCACGTAGGCGCCGACCATTCCCCACTGCGCGGCGACGGTTCCGGCCGCCGACCCACCGATGCCCCAATCGAGTACGTAAATAAAGACGTAGTTGAGCAGGGCGTTGGCCCCGAAGCCGATGCCGGCTATCCAGAGCGGCGTCATCGTGTTCTGGAGGCCGCGCAACAGACCGGTGGCGGCGAACACAATGAGCATCGCGGGCAGTCCGCCCATCGAGATGCCCAGATAGGTGGTGGCTTGCTCAGCGACGTCGGCTGGCGCATTGAAGAGGGACACGAACCAGGGGGCGGTGAGGTATCCGGCCGTTGCCAGAATCGCGCCGAGCCCGAGCGCCAACCACATGCCGTCGATACCAACCGAGACGGCCGAGCGCGTATCTCCGGCACCAAACTTTCGGGCGACGGCGGGTGTCGTGGAGTACGCCAAGAACACCATGAGCCCGACGATCGTCTGCAAAACGGCGCCCGCGATACCGAGACCGGCAAGCGGAACCGTGCCGAGATGACCGATCATGGCGGAGTCGAGCATGAGAAACAGCGGCTCGGCGATGAGAGCACCGAGAGCCGGAAGAGCGAGCCCCAGAATGTCGCGATTCAGGGTCGAGGGCGCTGTCACCCCTTCAGCCTATGGGTGTACCGAAAAAGAACCCCGAAACGTGGCTGTCGATGCGCGAGATCGGCATAGGGTGGGTGCATGAGTGCTGTCCAGCCTTCCGGCTTGAAAACCGAAGAATTCAACGAAGGAATCCGCCCGCAAGACGATCTGTACCGTCACGTCAACGGTGACTGGATCGCTCGCACTGACATTCCTGACGACAAGGCCCGGTGGGGCTCGTTCAATGAGCTGGCCGAGCAGGCTGAAAAGCACGTACACGAAATCATCGAAGAGATCGTCACCGCTGAGCCGGGCACTGACGCCCGCAAGGCCGGCGACATTTACGCCAGCTTCATGAACACCGACGCGATCGCCGCTCTCGGCACCGCGCCGTTGCAGCCGCTGCTTGACCGCGTGAACGCCATCACCGACGTGCCGAGCCTGCTCACCGTGCTCGGTGAGTTCGACCGCGAAGGTATCGCCAGCGTCATTGGCATGTTCGTCGAGCCCGACCCCGGCAACCCGGAGCGCTACGTTCCGTTCTTGCTGCAGGGCGGCATCACGCTTCCGGACGAGAGCTACTTCCGTCTCGACAACTTCGCCGAGCTGCGCGAGCAGTACGTCGCGCACATCGAGAAAATGCTGACACTCGGCGGCATCGACGACGCAGCCGCTCAAGCGCAACGCATTTTCGAGCTCGAGAAAGAACTCGCGTCGCACCACTGGGACAACGTGCGTAGCCGAGATTCGGTCGCGACCTACAACCTCCGCACGTGGGCTGAAATGCAAGAGGCCATCGGCGTCGACATGACCCCGTGGCGTGAGGCGGTCACCCCGAACTCCCCGGCCGCTCTGGACGAGGTTGTGCTGTACCAGCCCTCCTTCTTTGAGGGGCTCGGAACCGTGCTGACGGCTGAGCGCGTCGCCGACTTCGTGTCATGGTTGCGTTTCAAGGTCGTGCACGCAGCCGCTCCGTACCTGACCGACGAGCTCGTTGACGCGAACTTCGCGTTCTACGGCACGGTGCTTTCGGGTGTTCCGGTCATTCGCGAGCGCTGGAAGCGCGGCGTCTCGCTGACCGAGGGCGCGATGGGGGAGGCGATCGGTAAGGTCTACGTTGACCGCCACTTCCCGCCCGCGGCGAAAGACGCGATGGACGACCTCGTCGCCAACGTCGTCGAGGCGTACCGCCAGAGCATCACGAAGCTCGACTGGATGGGCGACGAGACCCGCGAGCGTGCGCTCGACAAGCTCTCCAAGTTCACGCCCAAGATCGGTTACCCGGTGAAGTGGCGCGACTACTCGACGCTTGACGTGTCAGCGGATGACCTGCTCGGCAACGTGCGTGCATCGGCCGTGCACGAGCACGACCGCCAGTTCGCTCGAGTGGGCGAGCCGATTGACCGCGACGAATGGCTCATGACGCCGCAGACGGTCAACGCGTACTACAACCCGCTCATGAACGAAATCGTGTTCCCGGCGGCGATCCTGCAGTTCCCATTCTTCGATGCCGAGCGCGACGCCGCGGCGAACTACGGTGGCATCGCCGCCGTCATCGGCCACGAAATCGGGCACGGTTTTGACGACCAGGGTGCGACGTTCAACGGTGACGGCAAGCTCGAAGACTGGTGGACTGAAGCTGACAAGAAGGCTTTCCAAGAGCGCACTGCCTCCCTCATTGCGCAGTACGACGCCCTGGTTCCGGGCGGCCTCGACGCATCGAACAACGTCAACGGCGCCCTCACGATTGGTGAGAACATCGGTGACCTCGGTGGCCTCGGCATCGCGCTGAAGGCGTACGAGCTGTCGCTCGGTGGCGCTGAGGCTCCCGTCATCGACGGCTACACCGGC
This sequence comes from uncultured Microbacterium sp., assembly GCA_947503655.1. GTDB lineage: Bacteria > Actinomycetota > Actinomycetes > Actinomycetales > Microbacteriaceae > Microbacterium. Next base: position 14,466 of record CANNEP010000003.1, on the reverse strand, counting down.
GTGCAGCGACTGCTGCTGAGCTGGGCACAGGTATGGCAACAGAAGTCACGCGAGGCTGAGACGATTCGCCTACTCACCATCGACCCGCACTCGCCGGCCGAATTCCGCTGCAACCAGATTGTGCGCAACATCGATGCGTTCTACGAGGCGTTCAACGTCACCGAATCCGACGAACTCTGGCTTGACGCCGACCAGCGCGTCACCATTTGGTGAGGTGACCCCGCGCACGCGACGTGAGCAGGCGGCGGCTCAAGCCGAGCTTCCGCCTGCCCGTCGTGGCGCGCGCCACCAGTCGACGCGCATTGACGCCTCGAAGCGCGGCTTCGCGACGACCTTGCGAGCGCTGGAACAGCTCGTCGGCACGGGCGCCCAAGTGTCGCTGCACGTGAGTGACCTCGATCGCGGCCACGTTGTGGTCTCGGGTGATGACTATGTGTCGCAGCCGATCGGTGGTCTCGGCGCGGTTGCGGTGCTGCTTGAAGTGGCCGTGCAGTTCGACGCCGGCACGCTCGACCCTGCTGAACTTATCGACCGCACCTGCGTGGTTCCGGCCCCCGTCGCAGGAATCTGGAACCACCTCGCTGCCACGAACTTCACCCTCGCGGACGTCGCGGTGCTGGCCGCCGCGACCGGTGATCCGGTGGCAACGAACGCCCTGCTCGCGCGCGTCGGAACCGACGCCGTGCGCGCGCGGCTCGAGAGCCTGGGCCTGACGCAGCTCGCGGTGCTCGACGGGTTCCGTGACAACCGCGGCCCCGATGACGCCCCGGATCTCGCGATCGGTTCAACGCGCGAAACCGCCGGACTCTTTGCCGCGCTCGTCAACAGCAAGGTCGTCGACCCGGCCGTCAGCGCGCAGGTTGCCGAGTGGTTGAGCCTGAACCAAGACCTCAGCCTCGTGGCATCGGCGACGGGCCTCGACCCGTTCGACCACGAAAACGACAAACACCGCATCTTGTTCATCAACAAGACTGGCCGCGCCGAAGGCGTGCGCGCTGAAGCTGGCGTGCTGGCTGGGCCGCGTGCTGGTGTCGCTTATGCCATCACGGTGTGCTTCGACGACCTATCGATCGCCCACCGCCTGCGCGTGCACGATGCCATGCGCACTTTCGGCGTCGAACTCATGGAATACGTGTTCTGAGGCGCCACGGCGCAACCGTCCCCGGATCCGCACCCCGTGGTTCCGCGTTCTGCGCTGGTTTTTTGCGCTGCGCACGCGCGAATGGCGTAAGACGGCCCGACGTCGCGAGAACCGTAAAGTGTCGCGAAAACCGTAAGAAGAGGCGCGAAAAGTACGGCGGTTTCAGTCGGTAAATATCGCCTCAAAAGTACGGGTTTCACGACAAAGTACGTGTTTCAGAGCAGCGGAACCTTGGGCTGGGTGATTGCGCGCGTCACGCGGGGCGCAGGGTGGGCATGGAGCGCGTCACACTCCGCCCCAGACCGGCGGGTGCCGCGTAGGGTGACAGCATGCTGCCGCCTGATGCCGTTCCTCACCGCCGTGACCGTGATCGCGAGGTCGTGGGGTGGATTGTGCCCGCCGGCGACTTGTGGCAGGGCATCGATGTGCTGGGGCGGCGAGTGGGTGAGCCCGCCGAGTGGCTCGAAGTCGAACAGTTGCTCGAAGACTGGGGTATCGCATTTCTCGCCGACCCGTGGACGCTCGAGCTTCCCGAGGGGCCGACGCGCGTGCGTCTCGTCGAGTTCACGCCCGACGGCATTGCGGTGAAAACTGAAGACTTTGGCGCGATTGATGCTCCGAGCACGCGGTACGACCTGCCGTGGCCGGCGCCCGCAACGCTGCGGCCCTCGCGGCCCGACGACCCCAATCCGTTCTTCGTCTAGCTATGCTGGCGGGCATGAGCAACGAAGCTCCGAGCGGCGTTGGCCGCAATGCCCAGTCTGCAATCTTCCGCGCCGGAATTGGCGGATCCGCACCCCTGGTTCCGGTCGACCCTTCCGTGCTCTTCGACGCGGCCCGACGCGCGCTGTCGAAAGAGGCCGCCGCGTACATCTTCGGCGGCGCCGGTGTCGAGCGCACGATGGCCGCCAACCGGGCCGCGTTTGACGCGTGAACCACAGAGCGAGCGTCCGGCGGTAAAGATCACTCCAAAGGCGGTGCTGGCGGGCATTTCGATTGCACGCAAGGGGGAGAGTCTGACCGGTGTGGGGTTGCGCGACAGCCTGAAATCACCGTTGCCGCGCGCCGCGGTCGAGACCTTTCTCGACGTGTTCTCGACGCCCGCGCTGACGTGGGACGACATCGTGCGGGTGCGTGAGTGGACGAGTCTGCCGATCATCATCAAGGGCATCGTGCACCCCGACGACGCCGCGCGAGCCCGCGATATGGGTGTCAACGGGGTCTGGATTTCAAACCACGGCGGTCGTCAGATTGATGCCAGTGTGCCGACGCTCGACGTGCTGCCCGAGATCGCGAAGCGTGTCGGCGGCGACGTTGAGGTGATCTTTGATTCGGGCGTGCGCGGTGGTTCCGACGCGTTCATCGCGCTGGCTCTGGGAGCCTCGCTCGTCGCGATCGGTCGGCCGTATGCGGCGGGGCTCGCGCTCGCAGGAGAAGACGGCGTCAGCGAAGTGCTGCGCAACCATCTGGCCGAGCTCGACATCACCCTCGGCCTCGCCGGTCGCACGCAGCTGAGCGACCTTGACCAGGCCGCGCTTCGGCACGTCGGCAGGCACGATGAGACGGGGCGTCTGCGCGGGTAGACTTGGGGCATCGTGAGGCGCATTGACGCCTCTCAAAATCACCCCTTCACGACCATTGGAGCCACCATGGCCGAGCAGTCCCGTCTCGACAAAGTCATTGCCCTCGCCCGCCACCGCGGGTTCGTTTTTCAAGCGGGTGAGATTTACGGCGGTTCGCGTTCGGCGTGGGACTACGGCCCCCTCGGTACCGAGCTGAAGGAAAACATCCGTCGCCAGTGGTGGCAGACGTTCGTACGTGGCCGTGGCGACATGGTCGGCCTCGACTCGTCGATCATTCTGCCCAAGCGTGTGTGGGAAGCATCGGGTCACGTTGCGACGTTCTCCGACCCGCTCATCGAGTGCCTGCAGTGCCACAAGCGTCACCGTGAAGACCACCTCATTGAGGCCTTCGTTGCGAAGAAGGGTCGCCAGCCCGAAAACGGCCTGGCCGACATCGCGTGCCCCGATTGCGGTACCCGCGGCAAGTGGACCGAGCCCAAGGCCTTCTCCGGTCTCGTCAAGACGTACCTCGGTGTCGTCGACGACGAGTCGGGCCTGCACTACATGCGCCCCGAAACCGCGCAGGGTATTTTCGTGAACTTCACGAACGTGCTGACCGCGTCGCGCAAGAAGCCGCCATTCGGTATCGGCCAGGTCGGTAAGGCCTTCCGCAACGAGATCACCCCCGGAAACTTCATTTTCCGTACGCGTGAGTTCGAGCAGATGGAGATTGAGTTCTTCGTGCCGCCGGCCGAGGCGCAGGAATGGTTCGAGCACTGGGTACAGGCGTGCTGGGACTGGTTCATCGAGCTCGGTATCAACCCCGAGAACATGCGCCAGTTCGACGTGCCCGAAGATGAGCGCGCGCACTACTCCGCCGGAACCATCGACTTCGAATACCGCTTCGGCTTCCAGGGTTCGGAGTGGGGCGAGCTCATGGGTGTCGCTAACCGCACCGACTACGACCTGTCGAGCCACTCCGAAGCGTCGGGTCAGAGCCTCACTTACTTCGACCAAGCTTCGGGCGACCGCTACACGCCGTACGTCATCGAGCCGTCGTTCGGTCTTACCCGCTCGATGATGGCCTTTCTCGTTGACTCGTACGTTGAAGAAGAGGTTCCGAACGCCAAGGGTGGCGTTGATACCCGCACGGTTCTGAAGCTTGACCCGCGCCTCGCGCCGGTCAAGGTTGCCGTGCTGCCGCTGAGCCGCAACGAGAAGCTGTCGCCACTGGCTCGCCAGGTGGCCGACGGCCTCCGCGGCGTCTGGAACATCTACTTCGACGACGCCGGCGCCATCGGCCGTCGCTACCGTCGCCAAGACGAAATCGGTACCCCGTTCTGCGTCACCGTTGACTTCGAATCGCTCGAAGACAACGCCGTGACCGTGCGCGATCGCGACACCATGGAACAGCAGCGCATCGCGATCGACGACCTGCACGCCTTCCTCGCGGAGCGCCTCAGCGGCGCATAAGCGATCGTCGCTCACAGCGATTCAAAGCGAAACGGAACCTTCTCTCGCGCGCCGAGGGGAGGTTCCGTTCTTCGTGTGCGCGGGGTTCCGGACTCGGGCTGAATTCAAAGCGCATGTCGGAAGAATTCGCGGATGAGTCGCTAACGCGCGCCGCACCCCGCGTATACGCGTGTTCACAAACGCTCAACGAAATCGCGGCGGCAATACGAAGTCGTCCGATGACTGCAATAAACCTGGCAGAATAGACGCATGCGCTCGCCCCGTGTCACCCGCGTTGTTCGCGGCTCGATGGCGGGCGCTTTTGCGACCTTCATGGCGTTGATGTCGCACGTCGCCGCCGGCGGTGCCCTTCCCGGCTGGGTCGGCATCGTGGTTCCGCTCGTCCTGTCGATGCTGCTGTGCATGCTGCTCGCGGGCCGCAAACTCTCGGCCACGCGCACCCTGGTCGGCGTCGGCGTCAGCCAATTCTTCTTCCACACGCTGTTCATCCTCGGTGCGGCCTCCAGCGGCGCAACCGCCGGAACAGCCGGAACCATGGGCCACCACAATCACGGCGCCATGGTGATGACTGAGTGGGAAACAACGGCGACTCTCATCACTGCCGACACGACGATGTGGGGCTGGCACGCGCTCGCCGCGACCGTCACCGCTGTCGTGTTGTACCGCGCCGAACGCGCCGCCTTCTTGATGCGAGCGCTCGCCGCGGCAATCGCCGGCTGGTTCCGCCGCGTCATCGTCGCCCTCATCGGCATTCTTGTCGAACCCGCCCGCGCCACGCGCAGCGCGGTCGACACCACCGTTCTTCCGGCGCTCAGCCGGCTCTTCGTCGCGCGCGCTTGGCGTCGCGGCCCACCTGTCGCACGCGTGCTCTGACTCCCTCCGCTCCCGAGCGGAATCCTTCGCCCCAACGCGCCTTGAGCGTGGGGTTTCAACGCGCAGCCTGATGCTTCGGGCACGGGCGCGCAGATGGGTCACATCATGCGTATTGCACGTATTTCGAGCGCGGTGGCACTTGCCGCGCTCCTGGTTCTGGCGCCGGCAACGGCCGCGCTCGCACACGAAGAACTAATCTCGAGCACCCCGTCGGCGGGGCAAGAACTCGAGACCGCCCCCGAAACCATCATGCTGACGTTTTCGGCAGAAGTGATGACGATGGGCGCGGCGATCATTGTGGTCGACGCCGACGGCACCGACTGGGTTCTTGACGAACCGGTCGTCGACTACAGCGAGGTCACCGCGGTGCTCGACGCGAGCATGCCCGACGGCGGGTACGAAGCGCGCTGGCGTGTCGTATCTAGCGACGGTCACCCGATCAGCGGAATCATCCCGTTCACGGTTGGTGACGCCGAGCCGCTGGTGCGCGAGAGCGCAGCACCGATGGCGACGGAACCATCGGCTACGGAACCAGGAACGGCGAAGGAACAAGAGCAGGGCACGACAGAAAACAGGGGAGCGCCACGCGCGCTCCTCATCGGTGGAGCCGCGGCCGTCATCGCGGCCGCCGGTTTCACGATCTTCTCTGTTACTCGTCGCCGCGCACGCCGCGGCGACTCCGAGACGACCGATGCGTGACATCGCGTCTCACAACGAAAGGCCTTTGCTATGACCATCAAGAACATCACCACCACCCGTTTCGCACGTCTCGGCGCGATTGTCGCCGTCGGTGCGCTCGCCCTCACCGGCTGCACCGTCGTCGCCAATGAGCCCGGCATGGAGCCGAGCACGACGGCCGCGGCATCCGTTGCCGGTGACGCCGTCGTGGTTCACGACGCCTGGATCAAGGCGGTCGAATCCGGCATGACCGGTGCGTTTGGCGAGCTGGAAAACACCGGAACCAGCGACGTCACCGTCGTGTCGGTAGCGACCGAAATCTCGCACATGGTTGAGCTGCACGAAACGGTTGAAACCGAAACCGGCGAAATGAAAATGCGCCAGGTCGAGGGCGGCTTCGACATTGCGGCTGGCGACACCCTGTTGCTCGAGCCCGGTGCGAACCACATCATGCTGATGGGCATTGAGTCGCCCCTCGTCGCGGGCGACGTCGTCACGTTCACCGTCACGTTCTCCGATGATTCAACGCTCGAGTTTGACGCTCCCGTGAAGGACTACACCGGAGCGAACGAGACGTACGACGACCTCGGCCACGAGGGCATGGATCACTAATGACAACAACCGATCTGGGCGCGCGTAAACCTGGATCGACCCGGCGACAGTTCCTCCTCGGAGGCGCTGTCGCCGGCGTCGCGGCCGCCGCAGCCATCGGCATCGACTACGCGCTGAACTCCTCGACTACGCCCGTAGCAAGCCCTGAGCCCACGACCGAACCCGGCATCCACGGCGGTGAGACCGTGGCGTTTCACGGGAACCATCAGGCCGGTATCGCAACCGACGCGCAAGCGCACGGTACGTTCATCGGCCTCGACCTTAAACCCGAGGTCGATCGCGACGGCTTGCGCCGCCTGATGCGCATCCTCACCGATGACGCCGCGCGTCTCACCGCGGGCGAGCCTGCGCTCGCCGACTCCGAGCCCGAAATGGCGACCACCCCCGCGCGTCTCACCGTAACCTTCGGATTCGGACCCGGCTTTGTCACCCGAGCCGGTGGTTCCGGTGTCTCGCAGTTGCCCGCCTTCGGCATAGACCGGCTGCAACCCGAGTTCAGCGAGGGCGACCTGCTCATGCAGATCGCAGGCGATGACCCGACGACCGTCGCGCACGCCGCGCGCATGCTGCTGAAAGACACGCGCAGCTTTGCAACGGTGCGGTGGACGCAGCACGGGTTCCGTCGTGCGTACGGCACCGAGGCACCCGGAACCACGATGCGCAACCTCTTTGGGCAGGTCGATGGCACGTCGAACCCGCGCCCCGGCACCGCCGATTTCGACAGTGTCGTGTGGCGCACGGACGGGTGGTTGGCGGGCGGAACCACGATGGTGATCCGCCGGATCCACATGGATCTGGAGGGCTGGGACCGCGTCGATCGTGTCGGTCGGGATCAGTCGATCGGTCGCACGCTGAGCAACGGTGCGCCGTTGACCGGCGTGAACGAGCACGACGAGCCCGACTTCGAGGCGAAGAACGCGATCGGTTTTCCGGTGATTCCGGAGTACTCGCACATGCGGCGCTCGCGCACGGACAACCCGACCGAGCGCATCTTCCGCCGCGCATACAACTACGACGTGCCGCCGGTGGGGGAGGAGATCTCCAATTCGGGGCTCATCTTCGCCGCGTTCCAGGCCGACGTCGACACCCAGTACGTGCCGATTCAGCGCCGGCTCGATGAGCTCGACATGCTCAACGAGTGGACCGTACCGATCGGGTCATCGGTATTCGCGATTCCGCCGGGCTGCCAGCCCGGCGGCTACATCGGCGAGACGCTGCTCGGCTGACGAACGCCCCTCGTTCGTCGATCGCGGGGCGAGCGGAGCGAGACGAAACGTGCTGTCCCGGCCTGCGTGCCTGCGGTGCGTTTCGTCTCGGGCGCTGCGCGCTCTCGCGGATCTGTACTCGCGCCACCCACGGTTCCGCTTAGCCGGTTTGATTCGTACTCAGTGCGTTGCGCACGACCCAACAGCGCTACGCACGATCAGCCCGCGCAAAAGAGGCTATTTCCCGGCGTTTCGGCCACTATTGGCCATCTCACCGTGCGTAACCATGTGCCGCTCGTGCATGACGCCGTGGAACGCGCGTTCCCTGCGATGCGGTGCGGAACCATGGGCGCGCAACCGGGGAGTGCGGAACCATGGGTGCGTAGCCATGGGGTCCGTTTCGAACCGGGTGGGTGCACGCCTGGGGTGCTTTTTGTCTCGCGCACTGCGCGTCTGTGCCTAACGACCGGAGGTAGCGGCGACGGCTTGGCCGGCTACATAACCCGTCGTCCAGCAGATCTGCAAGGAGTAGCCGCCGGAAGGGCGGTTTATGTCGAGCAGATCGCCGACGACATACAGGTTCTCGATCAGGTTTGACCGCATGGTTTTCGTGTCGATCTCGCGGAGATCGACACCGCCATCGGCCACCACTGCGCGGTCAAACCCCATCAGGTTGGTGATCGTCAACCGAATGCCCTTCACGAGTTTGACGAGCTTCTTTCGGTCGTCCTTGCGCAGGCTGTGGACTTTCACTTCCATATCGAGGTCGGGCAACAGCGTGTTCGGCACGTGCCAGACGCCGTTGGGCAGCCACTCCTTGAGCACGGTCTTCAGTGCCTTGTTCTTGTGGAGCTCCAGCAACGCCGTGAGCTCTCGATCGCATGCGCCTTCGTCGAGGTGCGGGAAGAGGTCGATCTCGGCCGTCACCGTGCCTGCTTCCAGCAGTTCGCCCACCTGGGCTGCGCTGTTCAGGATGGTCGGGCCGGAGAGGCCAAAGTGGGTGAACAGGATCCGCCCTTGCGTCTTGAACTGACGCTTGCCATCGAGCAAGAAGGTGACGCGACCCTCGACAGTCTTACCGCCGAGTTTCGCCACCCATTTCTCTTTCGTGGCCAACGGCACGATGCCGGGGCTCGGCTGCCGCACAGTGTGGCCCAGCGACTTCAGCCACCCGAAGCCGGCGCCCGTCGAGCCGGTTTCGGGCCTCGATAGCCCACCTGTGGCCAGAATGTACGAGTCAGCTCGAAACTCGCCGCGCTTCGTGCTGACGGACGCGATCCGGTCGCCCTTGCGGTTGAGTGACGTCACTCCGCAGTCGAAGACGACCTCAACCTGACCGCGCTTGAGCGCGCGAGACAGAACAGCCGTGACATCGCTCGCCTTTTGGCTCACCGGAAACGCGCGGTTGCGAGCCTCAACCTGGAGGGGCAACCCTCGGCCTTCGAAGAACTCAAACGTGTCGCCCACGGCAAACTGCGAAAACGGGCTGTGCAAGAAGTTGACGGCTTTGCCGTAGTGGCCCAGGAGAGTGTGCGTGTTGTACTCAGCGTTGGTGATGTTGCAGCGGCCACCGCCGCTGATGTTCAACTTCTTGCCCAGCGAACGGTTCTTTTCCAGCAGCAACACCTTCTTGCCGGCGTCTGCAGCGGTGGCCGCCGCCATCATTCCGGCAGGCCCGCCACCGACAACGAGAACGTCGTAGTGATCAGTGGGTGAGCCAGCCGCAGACATGTTCATACCTCTATGGTGCCGTGAAGTTGGCGAAGGGCGTGATTCGGAAGGGATGGGTGAGCCCGCGGACTACGATGGGGAGGGACGACCGGAGGTTTAATTGTCTGTCACCGCTGAAGCGATTTCCCATGCCGAAGACCTTGCCGACTTTGTTGCGGCATCGCCGTCGAGCTACCACGCTGCCGAAGAGGTAGCCCGCCGACTCGAAGCCGATGGCTTCACCCGCCTGACTGAAGAAGACGCCTGGCCTGACCAGCGGGGCGGCCGCTTTGTCATCGTTCGCGATGGCGCGGCGATTGCGTGGGCCGTTCCCGCCAACGCCACCCCCGCGACAGCCACCCGCGTGTTCGGCGCACACACCGATTCGCCCGGCTTCAAGCTCAAGCCGAAGCCCACCACCGGTGCGCACGGCTGGCTGCAGGCTGGCGTTGAGATTTACGGTGGCCCGCTGCTGGCCTCGTGGCTTGACCGCGAATTGCGTCTCGCTGGTCGCCTCGCAATGAAAGACGGCTCTGTCCTTCTCGCCGCCACCGGCCCGCTACTGCGCCTGCCGCAACTCGCGATCCACTTAAACCGTGAAGCGAACGACCACCTCGCCCTCGAAAAGCAGGTCGAAACCCAGCCTGTGTGGGGCCTCGGCAACCCGGCTGACGCCGACCTCCTCGCCGAGCTCGCTGACGCCGCAGGCGTCGACCCGGCCGACATTCGCGGCTTCGACGCCGTCGTCGCCGACAGCGCCCGCGGCCAGGTCTTCGGCAAAGACAACGCGTTCTTCGCCAGCGGTCGCCTCGACGACCTCGCTTCGGTGCACGCCGGTGTCGTTGCTCTCGGCAACGCTGCGCGCGGCGGCTTCGACGGTGATCACATCGCTGTTCTTGCCGCTTTCGACCACGAAGAAATTGGTTCCGCTTCGCGCTCCGGTGCGGCCGGTCCGATTCTCGAAGACGTTCTCGTGCGCATCTACTCGGCGCTCGGTGCCGATGATGCGCAGCGCCGCCAGGCGTTCGTATCGTCGTGGTGCCTGTCGAGCGACGTCGGCCACTCGGTGCACCCCAACTACGCAGGCAAGCATGACCCTGTCGTGAAGCCGCTTCTTGGTTCCGGCCCAATCCTCAAGATCAACGCCAACCAGCGCTATGCAACCGACGCCGTGGGCGCCGCCGCGTGGATCAACTGGTGCGAAAAGGTTGAGGTGACGCAGCAGGAGTTCGTGTCGAACAACTCGGTGCCGTGCGGCTCGACGATCGGCCCGATCACCGCAACTCGCCTGGGCCTGCGCACCGTCGACGTGGGCATTCCGATTCTGTCGATGCACTCGGCGCGCGAGCTCGCCGGCGTGAGTGACCTCTACGACCTGTCGAAGGTCGCGGGAGCGTTCTTCACCGACTAAAAAGACCAGGTAAACGGGGCGTGTGCTCTCCTGACGGGGGAGTGTGCGCCCCGTTTTGCATGCTCCGGAACCAAGATCACATTTTTATATATTTGAGAAATAAGCCGCGCGGGATGTTTCACGCTTGTGAGTGCAGTGCCATGATGAGCCTCAGAACTATTCCGCATTGAAGCCGATGGAGGCATCGTGTCTAGTCAGAGCAGTGACGGCATTCTCACCGGGTCGACCCTGATCGAACGCAACGGTATTGAGATCATCCCCGAGTCGGAGCGCACAGCAAAGCCCTCCGACCTGTTCTGGCCGTGGTTCGCGGCCAACGTTTCGGTGTTCGGCATGTCGTGGGGTGCGTTCGTTCTCGGGTTTGGCATCTCGTTCTGGCAGGCCACGATCGTCTCGATCGTCGGCATTGTCATTTCGTTCGTGCTGTGCGGGTTCATTGCGATCGCCGGCAAGCGCGGGTCGGCCCCGACCATGGTGCTGTCGCGTGCGGCGTTCGGTGTTGCGGGCCAGAAGGTTCCCGGCATCATGAGCTGGATCGTGTCGATTGGTTGGGAGACGTTCCTCGCGATTCTCGCGGTGCTCGCGACCTCCACCGTGCTCACCCAACTTGGCGTCGCAAATGAGTCGAATGACACATTTATCAAGATTCTCGCGACCGTCATCGTGGCCGCACTCATCGTGACCGCTTCGGTGCTGGGCTACCACACCATCATGAAGCTGCAGGCGGTGCTCACGTGGGTGACCGGTATCGTCACCGTGATCTACATTTTCCTCACCGTCGGCCACATCGATTTCGCCGCGGTCATGGCCGTGCCCGCCGGCAGTATGACCGCCGTTATCGGTGCGCTCGTCATGGTGATGACCGGTTTCGGCCTCGGCTGGATCAACATTGCCGCCGACTGGTCGCGCTACCAGCGCCGCGACGCAAAAGACTCCAGCATTGTGTTCTGGAACACCATTGGTGGTTCCGTCGCCAACGTCATCCTGGTGACCTTCGGTCTGCTGCTTGCCGCGTCCGACCCAGACCTCAGTGAGGCGATCGCCGCCGACCCGGTCGGCGCGCTCGCCACGATCCTGCCGATCTGGGCACTCATCCCGTTCTTGTTGACCGCCATCCTCGCACTCGTGTCGGGGGCCGTGCTCGGCATCTACTCGTCGGGCCTCACGCTACTGAGCCTCGGCATCAAGATCGCTCGCCCGAAGGCCGCGGCGATCGACGGCCTCATCCTGACGGCCGGAACCATTTGGGTCGTGTTCTTCGCCGATAACTTCCTCGGCCCGTTCCAGTCCTTCCTCATCACCCTCGGCGTTCCACTTGCCGCATGGGCGGGCATTCTGATCGCCGACATCTTCAGCCGCCGCGCGGTGTACGACGAAGATGCGCTGTTCGACAAGAAGGGCATCTACGGTGCGTGGGATTGGATCTCGGTCGGAACCCTGATCGGCGCGACCATTGTTGGTTGGGGCTTTGTGATCAACGGGTACGCGGAGGAGGCTCCGTGGAACAACTGGCAGGGCTACCTGCTGGGTCTCGTTGGTGGCAAGGACGGCGAGTGGGCGTGGGCTAACCTCGGTGTGCTGTTCGCGCTTGTCATCGGATTCGTCGTGACGTTGATCTTCCGTCGCGGAACGATCCGCCGACAGGAGCAGTCATGACGCTGCAGGTTGATCACGACGCTTGGCTCGTCGTGATCGACCCGCAGGTCATTTTTGCGGCCCCAGATTCTGACTGGGCATCGCCGTTCTTCGACGACGCGTTCGAGAACATCCGCGCCCTCGCTGAGGTGTTTGGTGAGCGCGTCATCGTGACGCGCTGGTTGCCAACGGCTGATCGCGACACATCGTGGGGTGAGTACTTCGCCGCCTGGCCATTCGCCGACCAGCCCGCCGACGACCATCTCTTCGAGCTGGTTCCGCAAGCCGCTGGCCTCAGCGTCTTGCCCACCGTCGACTTGCCGACGTTCGGCAAGTGGAGCGAAGCGCTCACCGACATCACCGGACCCGCGCCGAAGCTTGTCGTGACGGGTGTTTCGACCGACTGTTGCGTGCTCTCGACCGTGCTGCCCGCCGCTGATGCGGGCGCGTGGGTCACCGTTGCAACCGATGCGTGTGCGGGGTCGACGGCTGAGAACCACGCGGCCGCCGTGCACGTCATGGGGCTGTATCCGCCGCAGATTACCCTCGCGACGACCGCAGAGATTCTCGCGGCCTCTTCTCACTAAGTTTCTGCCCGTCAGTTCGTAGACTGGGCGCATGCACATGAACGCAGCGCTGACCGCGGCCGACGCCGCGCTCGATGACCTGCGCGCCGACGCCGATTTCGCTCACGCGGAGCACGGCGATGTGTATGCCACGAGCCTCATGCACTACCACGAGCGGCTTTCAGAGTTGCTGGCGAAGGCGTTCACGCTCGTCGAGGCTTCGCACGACGCCACGATGAACAAGCGTGACCGTCTCGCACACGAAGCTCACGCGAACGACATCGCCAAGAACGTGCTGACCGACGTCACCGCCGTGCGTGCCAACTTCGCGACCGTCGTGGCCCGTGGTTCCGTCACCAAACCCGGTGCGCGTGGTGTCGTTGAAGCCGCGATCGGCCAGAGCCTGAACAAGGCCGAGATTTGGTGGGATGGTCGCGTGCGCCTCGGCAAACTCACGACGACCGAGATCGTCGCCCGCGACACAACGACGTACCGCCCGTTTCCAAAGTGGGTGCCGTGGACGGCCGGCAGCATCGCCGCCGGAGCCGTCGGGCTGCAGGCGATTTCGACCTTCTTCTAAGCGGAAGCACTTACGGGTCGACGCGAATGGTTCCGTAATTCGTCTCTTCGGAGACAACCCGATTGAACGACTCGGTGATGATGGTGCGCAGTACTTCGAGGTTGTTCTTGTCGAGATTCTTGAGGTACAGGCACGACTTGCCGATGGTGTGTGGGCCGACCTGCGCGAGCTCGGCGACGTGGTCGGCCGTATCCATCAGGTAGACGCTCATTGACGCGGCGCGGGGCGAGAACGCGATGAGCGGCATGTCGCCAGAGCCGCCCGTCGGGTACTCGTAGTGGCACGAACCGAAGCCGATGATCGTGCCCCACATCTGGGGTTCACGGCCCGAAATTTCGCGCATCATGTCGAGCAACGTGAGGGCATCGCGCTGGCGAATGGCTGACGGAACCGTCGCGATAAATTCGTCGACGGAACCACCGGTAGGGTTCACGACTTCGCCTCTTTTGCCGCGGCTTTCATGGCGCGCTTGTGCTCGCGCACGAGGGTGAGCGATTCGGGGCTGACGATGTCAGCGACGCTGCGGTACGAGCCCTCATCGCCGTAAGCGCCGGCGGCTTCGCGCCAGCCTTCGCCGGTGAAGCCGTACTGCTTGCCCAGCAGGGCGAGGAAGATCTTGGCCTTCTGGTCGCCGAAGCCGGGGAGCGCCTTGAGACGTTTGAGCACTTCGGGGCCGGTGGGGTTGCCGCGGGTCCAGAGGGCCGCCGCGTCGCCATCCCAGTCCGAGACGAGCACCGAACACAGCGTCTGCACGCGCGTCGCCATCGAACCCGGAAAACGGTGCACCGCAGGCGTCTCACTGAATGCGGCGGTGAACGCCTCGGGGTCGTACGACGCAATGTGCTCAGCCGTCAGCGCTCCGATGCGCTGCTCAATCTTGAGCGGTCCGCTGAACGCCTGCTCCATCGCAATCTGCTGGTCAAGCAGCATGCCAATCAGCAACGCGAGCGGGTTGTCGGTGAGCAGGGTGTCAGCCGCGGGGTCATCCGTGATGTGCAGAGCCATGGTTCCAGTGTGACG
>CANNEP010000002.1 GCA_947503655.1 uncultured Microbacterium sp. | reverse complement strand
TCTGCCACGTCTGCAGCACCGGGTCTTTGTCGTCCCACGCGTAGAGCGTGACCGAGCCGTCGTACGCGTCGACCGTAGCCTTAACCGAGTTACGGATGTAGTTGATGTTGTCGATCGCGAAACGCGGCTGGTCGTTCGACGAGTCTTGAATCGCATTCGACAGGCTCACGTGGCTCGAGTACGGGTAGTTCGCGCTCGTCGTGTAGGCGTCAACGATCCAGACGATGCGGCCATCAACAACCGAGGGGTACGGGTCAGAGTCAACCGTCAGGTACGGAGCAACAGCTGCCACGCGGTCTGCGGGGTCGCGGTTGTAGAGAATCTGCGAATCTTCGTTCACGTAGTCAGAGAACAGAATCTGCTCTGACTTGAACTTCATCGCGTAGATGAGCTTCGTGAAGAAGTTGCCGATCTTCGGGCCACCGTCACCCGTGAAGGTGGTCTTCGTCTCGGTCTCGCCTTCCTTGCCACCACGCGGGTAGTCAATTTCGACGGGCTCGGTACCTTCCGGGGCACCAACGATCGAGTACAGCGGCGACTGCTCACCGAAGTACACGCGCGGCTCAAACTTCTCGTCAGACAAGAAGCCCTGCGCGGGAATACCGCGCTCCAGGAAGACAGGGTTGCCATCGGGCGTGCGCTTGTTACCAGCGGCAGCAACAATGCCGTAACCGTGGGTGTACACGATCGACGTGTTCTGCCAGTCGGACTGACCGAGCGCGCCAGTGTTCAGCTCACGAACCGACACCACGACGTCTTGGCTTTCGCCATCGATGTCGTAGCGGTCAACGTCCATCGTCTCTGCGAACTGGTAGTAGCCACGGTACTGTTCGATCTGCTTCACGGTCGGGCTGATGATTGCCGGGTCCATGATGCGAATCGAAGCGGTCGTCTCGGCGTCGGCGCGCAGCTGACCAGCGGTGGCCTCGGTCTCCGCCTTGAAGTCGGTGACTTCGAGATCGTCGATGCCGTACGCCTTCTGCGTCATGTCGATGTTGTGCTGGTAGTACTCCTCTTCCAGCGCAAGCTGGTTCGGCTTCACCTGCACCGTGTCAACAAACCACGGGTAGCCCATGCCGAGCACGAGGGAAGTGACCAGCAGCAGCGCGGTACCGATAAGCGGGTAGCGCCAGCGACCGACGATTGCGGTCACGATGAACAGCACGGCAACGACAACTGCGACGACCGACAGAATCGTCAGGCCCGGAATGACGGCGTTCGCGCCCGTGAAGCCGGGGCCGGTGATGCGGTCGCCTGCGCGCCTCTCAATGAGCGTCGCGTAGCGGTCCAGCCACAGGCTCACAGCCTGCAGTGCCAGGTAGAGGCCAGCAGTAACAGCGAGCTGAATGCGTGCGGCCTTCGAAATGCGCAGTTCACCGTTGCCGACACGAACGGAACCATAGAGGTACGACACAAAAGCGGTGACGAGCAGGCTGACAATTACGACGGCCGAAGCAAACGCGACGAGGCCGCGCCAGAACGGCAACGCGAACATGTAGAACGACAGGTCGAGACCGAACTGCGGGTCAACCTCACCGGAGCTCACGCTGGAGAAGAACAGCCACACCGTCTCCCACGTTGTTGCGGCGCTGAGGCCGGCAAACAGACCGAAGAAGATCGGGATACCCCACATCGCGAGTCGGCGCAGCGGTTCAACGACCTCCTGGTAGCGGTCCAGCTGTGAGCTGAGACGCGCGTAGACCGGGCGCAGGCGGTATGACAGGTTGATCGCAATAGCGACCGGTACTGCCATGCCGACGAAGCCGACGACGAACATGATCACGCGAGCGATCCACTGGGTCGTCAGCACGGAGGCGAATCCGAGCTGGTCAAACCAGAGGTAATCGGCAAACAGGTTGGAGAACAGGAAGAACGCCGCAACCAGCGCCGCGATGACAACGAGTGAAATGACAAGCACTCGTCGACCGGGGCTGGGCGCGTTCAGATTCGGCGCAGGGGTGGTGGTCACCGTTTCATCCTACGGAACCTCGCCTGGGCATGCGCCCGGTAGGCGTCCGCTCTCAGCGCACTCTCCGAAACGACTACTCCCGCATGGCCTTCGCTGAAGGCTCCGACGTTACTTCGAAGAGCAGCTCAGGAGCTTCGCGATGGCGTCTGTGTCGCCCTCGCCAATCGTCTCGACCGCGTCGCGTGCTTCGCTCAGCTTGGCCACCTTCACGACGGTCAACCCGTCGGGCACATGACCGACGACCTCGTTGCAGTTTGCCGCGGGCGCGAGGAAGTACTCGGAACCAGCACGCACCGCTCCCTGCATCTTCTGCTGGATGCCACCAATGGGCCCCACCTCGCCGACGTAGTTGATGGTTCCGGTGCCCGCAATCGACTTGCCGCCCGTCATCTCCCCCGGCGTCAGGCTGTCGATGATGCCGAGGGCAAAAATCATGCCGGCGCTCGGGCCGCCGATGTTTTCCAGCATGATCGAGACGTCAAACGGGAAGTCGTACGCGGGGCCTGCGCTGACACCGATCATCCAAATGGTTTCGCCGTCGGCGTCGCCCTTGACTGGTGTAATGACAACGTCTTGTGCCTCGCCGTCGCGGACGACGTTGACGGTGACGTCAGCCCCGTTGCCCGCCGCGATGGCGTCACGCATGTCGAGCACGTCTGCCACGGGAGTGTCGTTAATGCTGTTCACGACGTCGCCCACTTCGAGCTTGCCGACCGAGGCACCGTCATCAAGCACCTGGGCGATCTGCAGCTCGATGGGAACGTCGTAACCCAGCTCGATGAGCGCTGCCGCCGTCGCGTCGTGCTGTGAGTTCGCCATCATGAGCGCGTCTTGCTCTTGACGCTCTTCGCTGGTCTGCTCTTTCGGGAACACCTGGTCGATGTTCATGACGGCCTTGCTGGGGTCGAACCACGCCTGTGCGAGCTGGAACCAGTTGGGCGTGCTCTCGCGGTTGCCGACAATTTGCACCGTCGTCAGACTCAGCGCACCGCTCGTTTCGAAGGTCTCAACGTCAGCCGGCATCTCGATCAGGGGGATCTCGTTGCCGTCCGTGTCTTGCACCTCACCGAGCGTGTTGACGACGGGGCCGGGCTGACGAATGACGAAGCCGGAAGGAAGAATGCTCGCGAGAAACAGGCAAATGATCGCGATCGTGAGCGCGGTGATCCCTGTGATCGTGCGCTTACGGCGACGGGCTGCCGCCAGCGTCGCGTCGTCGGTCATCGTGACAGCGTCCGGCTGCCCAGAGTCATACGTGGGGATCACGTTTTCTTCCTTCCTTTCCCGCTCGTTCGCGGGAGGCGTACACGGATCCGGCGAGCAACCGCCAAGCGGCATAGCAGTGGGACTAGCGTAGAACGAGACCTGATCAACCTGCTGAAAGGCGGCTGAAGTGGCAGATAACGATTCTCCCGACCCCGAAGACTTTGAGGAACTCCTCCGCCAGCTTTTTGGTAGCGGCATGGGGGCGATCGACCCTGAGCAATTGCAACGTCTGACCGGTGGCGCGGTTGACCCCGCCATGCTGCAGCAGATGATGAGTAGCTTCCAGGGCATGTTCTCCGGCATGGCTGGCGCGGCCGGTGACACCGACGACGGCACCGTCATCAATTGGGAGACGGCCCAGCGTCAAGCGCTCCACATCGCGAATCAGAGTGGCCTCGGCATCACTACAGGCCAGCGCACCGATCTGGACCAGGCGTTTGTGCTTGCCAGTTTGTGGCTCTCCGATGCCACCACGATTGCCGAGCTCACGCAGCCCGCCAAGACTCTGACGCGCGGCGAGTGGGTCGAGCACACGATGCCGGTCTGGCAAGAGCTTGCCGAACCGTTCGCAGCAACCATGACCAACTCGTTCATGTCGACGCTTGACGAGCAGGTGCCAGAAGAAATGAAGGGCATGATCGCCGGAGCCGGGCGTCTGATGCGCTCCCTCGGCGGTGCTGCCTACTCCACGCAACTGGGCCAGATCATCGGTCGCCTGTCCACTGAGGTGGTTGCCGGTGGCGACGTAGGTTTCCCGCTTCTGCCTTCCGGCGAAGCCGCGATTCTTCCGCAGAACTTTGCCGACTTTAAGTCCGGGCTCGAAGTCGCGGATGACCAATTGGCGCTGTACCTCGGCACGCGCGAGCTCGCGCACGCACGCTTGTTCCGTCACGCGAAATGGCTTCGCCTCCACGTCATCTCGCAGATCATCGAGTTCACTCGTGGTGTCGCGATCGATACGGAACGGGTCGAAGAAGCCGCCCGTGAATTCGATCCGGAGCACCCCGAACGTCTCGGCGAAATCCTGCAGAACGGGAGCTTCTTGAAGCCCGAGTCCGCTGAGCAGAAGGCTGCCCGCTCGCGCCTCGAGAACCTGATCGCCACGGTCGAAGGCTGGGTCGATGTCGTGACCACGGACGCCACGGCTCGTCTCCCCGAAGCTGTTCGCATCAGCGAGGCTGTGCGTCGCCGTCGCGCCGTCGGAAACCCCGCCGAAAAGGCACTCGGTTCGCTCATGCAGCTGGAGCTGCGCCCCCGCCGCCTCCGCGAAGCCGCCGCCATGTGGCGCGCCGTGACCGATGCCGTTGGCATCGCCGCTCGCGACGCTTTGTGGGACTACCCCGACTTCATGCCAACGGCGGAAGACATCGACGACCCGGCCGCGCTCATCGCACGTCTTCAGGCGAACGCCCGAGGCGACGAGCCGGTGCGCGACGAAATGGATGATGCTCTCGCGAAGCTCCTGGCTGGTGACGAAACGAGGCTGATTGAAGGCGAAGACGGAACCATCACGCCGCGTGAAACGGAACCGCCGGCTGATGAGGATGGTTCGGCAGAACCGCCGACCGGCCCCCACCCCGTCTAAGACAGATAACTGGCCACCCGCTGATTCGGCGGGTGGCCAGTTCTCCACAGATTGCCCTTGCGTTCACCGCAGGGATGCGGTCGCGCGCCATCATGAGGCATGACTTCAGAACGCCTCAGTCTCATCGCCCCGCCGCTCTGGCGCGACGACACCACGATGCAGTTCGGTGTGAGCGAGAGCGTGCACATCGAGCATCCGTCGCCGTGGCAGATCGAACTCCTCATGGCGCTCGAGCACGGCACCACGCGTTCCGAGCTCGGCCACCTCAGCACGCGTCTCGGGGTTACTCGGCAAGCACCGGGGTTTCTCGACCACATCGCCTCGGCAATCGCCGTCACGACCGCACCCATTCGCGTCGGCGTCATCTCGCAGGGCACACCCACCGAAGACGCTGATGCCGCAGACGCCGCAGAAGCGTTGCGGTCGTTGCCGACGGCGACCTTCGACAGCACTCACCCCGAGGTCGTGTGGGTCGTTGCTCGCGACGTCGTGGTTCCGCGTTCGTGTCGCGAACTCATGGCAACAGACACCACGCACCTCCCGATCGTGATCACCAGATCGAGCATCGTCGTTGGCCCCGTCATCACCCCCGGAGTCAGTGCGTGCGCGTCATGCCTTGCCCTGCACGAAACCGACCGCGATGCCGCATGGCCGGTGCTCGCCTCTCAGCTCGTGGCGCGGTGGGCGCAACCATTGGGTGCGGCCACGTGGGGTGAGGTTGCGCGCACGGCAACACGGCTGATGGCGATGCCAGCCTCGGCCGAATCGGTGGGCTACGAGCTCAGCGCGATGAACCTGCCACGCGTCCGGCAGTACCAACTGCACGCAGACTGCGGCTGCCAATCTCCTGCAGGAAACGCGAGGGCGAACGGCGCTGACGACCTTCACCACGAGCCCACGACAACGCCAGCGTGCGCGCCGCTCGCGTGACGGCAACGTACGCGAGGCGGCGTTCTTCGTCGACCGCGTCGAATCCCTGCGCGTAGGCAATCGGCAACAGGCCCTCCGACCACCCGACGCTGTGCACGTGCTCCCACTCCAGGCCCTTAGCCGCGTGCATCGTCGCGAGCGTCACGGTCTGCAGCACCGGTTCGTGCTGATCCTTACTTCGGGCCAGAAGGTCTTCGGCGAAAGCCGCCAACGTGGTTCCGGGCGGCGCTTCTTCAGCCAAACGCAACAGCGCGCGACGGGATTCCCACGCGTCGCGAAGCGCACCCCCCGCTTCGGGCGGCGTTTCGGTCAGGCCGTCTTCGGCCAGCACCGTGCGCACCGTCGGCAAGAAGCCGTGGTTGTTGGGGGCGATCGCGGCTCCGCGAAGCTTCAGTACGGCACTGCGCACTTCGGGCAGGTCAAAGAACCGCCGACCACCCATCACCGTGCACGCAATGCCCTGTGTGGCAAGCGCCTGCAGGAGCGGCGCGGACTGCGCCTGCGCGCGGTACAGCACTGCGATGGAAGCCGGTGAGACGCCCTGTTGAATCTGCTTGCGAATCGCCAGCGCAACGCCCGCGGCTTCATCGTGCTCAGTTTCGTAGGCCGTCACTGCGGGAGTCGGCGACTCGGTCTCCGCCGACGGGGTCAGCGTGAGCGCGCCCTCGCGGCCGCGCATCAGATCGTTGGCCACAGCAAGAATGGCACCATCGGAGCGGTAGTTGCGTTCCAGCTTCACGACCGTGGCATCGGGGTATTCCCGCCCAAAGTCTAGGAGGTAGCGGTTATCAGCGCCGGCGAACGAGAAGATCGTCTGGCTCGCGTCACCCACGACACAAATGTCGCGGCGCTCCCCCAGCCAGAGCTTGAGCAGGTGATGCTGCAACGGCGAAACGTCCTGGTACTCGTCGACCGTGAAGTGCCGGTACTGTTCCCGGATCGCGGCAGCAACACGTGGTTCCGCCTCGATCATTCCGGCGCATGCCAGAAGAACATCTTCAAAGTCGAGTTGGCGACGCTCATCTTTGAGCTTTTCGTAGGCGTGCTGCACGCGCGTCATGGCTTCGGTCGACAGGTGAGCCGCGCTACGACCCGTGGCGGCGTACTGCTCGATCGAGCGCATCTGCACTTTGCGCCACTCGATTTCGCTGGCGATGTCGCGCAGTGCTGGCGTGCTCAGTGACATGCCGATGCCATCGGCGGCGTGGGCAAGCAGCCGAACCTTGTTATCGACGATGTTCGGCGCATTTTCGCCGCCAGACACCTGGGGCCAGAAGAAGTTGAGCTGCGACAGCGCAGCAGAGTGGAACGTGCGTGCCGCAACACCCGGCACGCCGAGTGCCCGCAACCGCCCGCGCATTTCACCGGCAGCCTTCGACGTGAAGGTAACGGCCATCATGCGGTTCGGGCTGTAGGCGCCGGTGTCGACGCCGTGCGCGATACGTCGCGTGATGACACGCGTCTTGCCGGTACCGGCACCGGCCATGACGCAAACGGGCCCGCGCAGGGTGCCTGCGGCTAGACGTTGCTGGTCGTCGAGTCCGTCAAGCACGCTCACG
The DNA here is from genome assembly GCA_947503655.1 of uncultured Microbacterium sp. Lineage (GTDB taxonomy): Bacteria > Actinomycetota > Actinomycetes > Actinomycetales > Microbacteriaceae > Microbacterium. The sequence continues at coordinate 106,150 of CANNEP010000002.1, read as the reverse complement.
AGTGGGCCCACGACGAGATCAGTGCGTAAGCGATGGAGGCGGAACCAGGGAGAATGACGTCAGATTCGCCAGCGTACGCGGCGCGAACTTCAGCCTTCGTGAACCAGCGCACTTCCAGAATCTCTTCGCCGTCGGCCTGGGCCGCTTCGGCGGCGTTGACGTCGGCGAAGAAGCCGAGCATCAACGAACGCGGGTAGGGCCACGCTTGCGATCCGAAGTAGCGCACGCCGTGCACGGCGACCCCGGCTTCTTCGGCCACCTCGCGGTGAACGGCAGACTCGAGCGATTCACCAGCTTCAACGAATCCGGCAAAGCACGAGAACCGGTTGCTCGCCCACAGCGCGTTGCTACCGAGCAGAATATGGTCGTCGTCAACAACGGCGACGATGATGGCGGGGTCGGTTCGCGGGAAGTGCTGACGACCACAGTCGTTGCACTCGCGCATCCAACCGGCCTGCTTGAGGGTGGTGGCGGAACCACAAAATGCGCAGAACGGGGCATCGACGTACCAGCGGGCCAGGCTCAGTGCCTCAACGAAAACATCGGCATCGAAGGCAGGAATGTCGCCGCCGCAGACGCGCAGGCTCTGCCATTCGCCGCCCATTTCGTCAACGGTCGTGCCCTCGTCAGGCACGCAGACGACATAGTTCAGGCCGTTGGCGGCACCGAGAAAGCCCCAGTTCGCGCTGCCTTCAATCGCAAACGGTGATCGGGCGGCCAGCGTTCCGGCTGGTGAAAACAAGGTCTCATCGCCACGGACAACAATGACGCGCGTTGCCGGGTCTTCCTGCAACGTCGCCATCAGATCGTCTTGCGTGCGTCGCTCGGCAGCACGATCAAGAACAGATCGCGAGAGCGGCGGCAAGAACTTCTCGGTACGCATCGACTACCTTTCTCGCCGGAGTGGCGCGTGCTGACATGCGGCTGGCCGCATACCCTGGGGACATGGCACGCTCACCTCTCACTCTAGCCGCGTCCGTCAGCGCAGCCCTTCCGGGTGCGGAGGCCACGAGGGTGCAGGCCCTGACGACTCATTCGGCCGGGCGCAACGAGTCCGCCGTTGTCACGCTGACCGATGGTCGCACCGTTGTGGTGCGTATCCCCGTCGAGGAGAGCACCGCGAGCGAGCTCGCCACCGAGGCCCTCGCCCTGCGCGCCCTCACCGACGGTGCCCGCGCTCTCGCTGACTTCCTCATTCCCGAGTTTCTTGGTTCCGCCGCCACTCCCCCGTCCCGCGCATTTGTGACCACGTTCGTGCCGGGATACCAGGTCGACACCGCGCAGATCCCGGCGGGCCCGGGAGTCGCGTACTCCCTGGGCGCGACGCTCGCGCAGGTGCACGCCCTGCCCATTTCGATCGTGCGTAATGCGGGCTTGCCGGCGCGCACGGCGCAGGAGGTTCGGGCCGATCTCGAAAAGGTTGTCGAAGAAGCATCGGCGACCGGGCGTGTTCCGGTTCGTCTCATGGTGCGGTGGCGTGAAGCATTGGGCAATGACGCGCTGTGGCAGTTTCAGCCGACGATTACGCTCGGCGGCGCCGACGCGCTGGCGTTCGTCTACCACGACATTGACGACGTCCCCACGGTCGCTGGCGTGATCGACTGGCACGGCTTGAGCATTGGCGACCCGGCCGTTGACCTCCAGTTCTTGCAGACGGCCCCCGATGCCGCCGACTCCGTTCTTGACGCGTACCGGGCGCGTGCCGCGCGGGCTGGCGACGAATACTTGCGTGCCCGCGCTCGCCTGCACGCCGAGCTTGAGTTTGCCCGCTGGCTCCTGCATGGCCGCGACACCCACGATGACGCGATCATGGACGACGCTGGGGCCATGCTCGACTCGCTCGCCGAGAACGTGCGTGAGGAAGATCTCATGCCCCTCGACGACAAGATCGACCTCAATGACGCGCTGGCAGCGATGTCGAACCTGCCGGAACGTGCTCCCGTCGGCGACACCTCGATGCACACCGACGCCTACGATCCGGAAGAGCTCGCACTCTCTGGCGTCTCACAGTCAGAACTCAGCGCCGTTGACCCGGCACGGGAATCGCGCGTTCGCGCCGCGGCAGCAGACACGCAGGCGCTGAGCCGGGAAGAGCTGTTGGCCGCTGACGCTGAGTTGCGCGAGAGCGCCGGAACCAACGGTGCGGCAAAGAAGCACACGACCGGTGAGATCGTGGCTGAGGCCAGTGCCGACCTACCGTTTGGCTTGGAGCCGCTCGAAGAGGAAGACCCGAACGCGACACAACCGTTGTCGCCGGAGGCTCTCGCCATCATCACGAACGATCAGGAAGAGGCGGCACGCGCTGCGCGCGCCGCGATCGACCGCTGGAAAACGGGCCCGATCTAACCGACGCTCGCCGGCTGCGGCACGCTTTCGCGATTCGCGAGCGCTGCCCGCCACCGCTGTTTGAGTTCGTCTTCGGTTGCCGGGTTTTCTTCCCGCAGGATGAGGTTGTCGCCGACGTAAAACAACGCGGCATCAATGTCGTCGAGGGGCACACCGTGGGCCTTGTGGTAGGCCAGACGGTACTGCGCGAGCTGAAGCATACGCTCGTCGCGCTCCTTCTTGGTCACGGGTGGCTTGCCCGTCTTCCAGTCCACGATTTCAATGCGACCGCCACGGTCGTCGCGGCGATAGACGGCATCGAGCTTGCAGATGATGATGTGGGAATCTGCGCCGTCTCCGGGCTCGAATAGGTAGTTCACTTCGGTCTCGACGGCGATCGGCTGTAGATCAGCCCACTCGCTTGCGAGGAAGATCGTGCGCAGCTCGGTGAGCCGTTCTTCGTCTTCGCGCGCAACCGTTGTCATCTCCGCTTCGTCGTCGCGCTCCCACGTGCCGTCGTCGAGTGACGCCGCGGTCGCCACGAGGCCAGAACGTTGCTCGACCCACTGGTGGAAGAGCGTGCCGATTCGGGTCTGTCGGTACGGACGCTCCGGCATCGGCCGCAGCACATCGGCAGCCGTCGCGTCGAACGCCGTGACGTAGTCCTTGAACCGCGACGCCGGAATACGCGTGGGCGGCGTGAGTGCGAGCGTACGAGAACGGGCCTCGCGTTCGGCGAGCAGGAGCGCCAGCACGCCGTCTTTTTCCGCCGGCTCGGCGTCGCGCACCGCGCTTGCCGCTGCTTCGACCTGTGGCCGACGGCTTCCCAGCGCATCGAGCGGCCATTGCAACGTGCGGCCCTCAGCTCCGGCGGGGTTCTCCCCTTCCGGCTCGTCGGGTGGCATCTCATCGTCCCGGCCGAGCGCGGTCAGCATTTCAGCGAGGTAGCGGCTGGGCTTGCGGTGCTTGGACTGCCCACCCCAGAACGAGCCCGACAGCATGAGGGCGCTCCGGGCACGCGTGACCGCGACGTACGCGAGACGACGCTCTTCCTTCTCCTGGTGATCGCGCTCCTGCTCCTTGAACGTCTTCACGGCGTCGTTGATTACCTTCGTGGTCGTCGTCTCATCAACGCTGAGGTCGAGTTGCGGGAGCGCCGCACGGTCGCCGCGGAACGCATACGGCAGCGTTCCGAACGACAGCCAGCCCATGGTTCCGCCAGTCTTTGGCAGTTCGTCCGCAACGAGGCGCACGACGGCAACCGCATCCCATTCGAGACCCTTGGAACCGTGAATCGTGAGCAATTGCACGACGCCCGGCTCGGGCGGCTCGGTGCGCGGCATGAGCTCGTCGGTTTCTTCAGCGTGATCGAGCCAGGCCAGCAGCGACGCGATTGTGCCACGGTCATCGGCGGCGAGGAAGCTGCGCACTTCGTCGACGAACGCACGCAACTGCGTGAGTGCGATTCGTGCCGGGCCACGGGATTCGTTGGCGGCGAGTTCGACATCGAGGCGCAATTCGAGCTCGATCTGGCGGATGATCTCCGGAATCGACGTGCCCGCACCCCGTCGCAGGCGCTCGAACATCGCCCCTGCCTCCTTGAGACGCGCGCGGCCCTCGGGCGTGAAATCACGCAGCAGCCCGTGCTCGCTGCCGACGGCGCGCACGAACTCGAGGGCGTCAATGATCGACAACTGTTCATCGGCACCGGCCGAGCTGCGAAGCTTCGCGAGCATCTCCGCGGGCAGCTTGCCGAGCGACTCATCACGTTGCGACAGCGTCGACGCGAGCGCGTGTAGCGCCGCCATGTCAGCAACGCCGATGGCGAAGCGCGGGCCCACCAACAGGCGAATCAGCGCCGAACCCTGAGTGGGGTCAGACATGACGCGCAGGGCGCACACCACGTCGAGTACTTCGGGCGTTGACAGCAGGCCACCGAGACCGAGAATGCGGTGTGGAACCCCGTGGCGGCCGAGCGCTTCGGCGAATGCCTGCATGTGGCGCTTCGCGCGGAACAGGATGGCACCGGTCTGTTCGGTGCCGGTGGCGGCACGGTGTGCGGCTCGAGATTCACGGAACCACGTGGCTACGGCGTCGGCTTCGTCGTCAATGCTCTCTTCAAAACGGCACTCGATGGTTCCGTCTTTCGCTCCGGGGCGCGCATCAAGCTCCCCAACGGTGATCTTCGTCTGGTGGCGGAGCGGCTCGAGCAGGGCGTTAGCGGCACGAAGAATCGACGTGTCGTTGCGCCACGAAATCATCAGCGAGTAGTTGGCCGCCGGGGTTTCGCGGGCGAATGCGGCGGCGAATGCGTCGAGGTTATCGGCGCTGGCACCGCGCCAACCGTAGATCGATTGGAATGGGTCGCCGACCGCCATGACCGGGTGGTCGTGGAAGATCGCGCTCAGCAGCTGGGTCTGAATGACGGACGTGTCTTGGTACTCATCGAGCAATACAACGCGGAATTGTTCGCGGAGGTTCTGGGCGACAACCGGTGCAGCCTCAATGATTTCGAGGGCGCCGGCGACCTGATCGGCGAAGTCGAGCACTCCGCGAGCGTCTTTGGCGGCGGCATATTCTTGCGCGAGTTGCGCGAGCAGCGGCATCGCCGAGAGTGCCTCAATACCCTTTGCCGGGTCGGAGGTTTTCGCCGTGATGATGGGTCGCAATGCTTCGGCGGTGGCCTGCGAATACTGCGCAACTGCGGTCAGGTCGGCACGGTGATCGAGGGCGTCGCCGGCGAGCTTTTGCACGGTGTTGACGATCGTGCTGAACGCGCGATCGGCTTCGGCGAGGCGCGCATCACTGGAGCGCACCACAACGCTGCGTGCAAGCAACCATGAGCCGGCGGTCGACAGGAGCGCGGCTTCGCTGTCGCGGCCGATACGAGCCGCGTTCTCGCGCACAATCGAATCGGCGAACGAGTTGTACGTTGCGACGCGCGGGCGCAACAACATGTCGTCAGACGCGGGTGCGCTGGCTGCCGAATACCCGGTTTGATAGCGGTCGGCGAGGCTATCGAGAGCCTGCGCAAAGTTGCGCGGCTCCACCTTGTCCAAAAAGCCGAGCTCCACGATTTCGGGCAGGTGCGGGAGCAACCCGCGCCGCTTGAACTCGTCAATGCGAGCGAGGCGCACCATGATGCGTTCGGCCAACTCCCCCGCGGCCTTGCGGGTGAACGTCAGCCCCAGGATTTCATCGCGCTGCACATGGCCGTTGGCGACGAGCCACACCACGCGCGCCGACATCGTTTCGGTCTTGCCACTGCCGGCACCAGCCACGACGAGTGCCGGCGTCGGGGGCGCCTCGATGACACGCTGCTGGTCAGCGGTCGGAATGGGCAGGCCGAGCGCCTGTGCGATCGTGGCTGCGCTGAGGGACAGCGGGCCGGTCCAGGTTGTCGTCATGATGCGCTCACCGCGCCCACCGTGTGGATGCGGCACACCGCGAACCTCTCGTCGTTACAGTGCGTGTCAATGTTGGCTGTGAAGGAGTCAGACGCCATCGTTTGCGCGCTGTGAACCACTTGCGCGATAAACGCGGCTTGCTGCTCCGCCGTCATCGATGGCTGGTGCGCAATGCGGTAGTGCGTGTCTTTCAACGTTTGTGAAATCACGACGAGCCGAGCGCCGGCCCCCTCATCGGGAGCAACGTTATTGACGGCGCCCGCCCGCACCGCGAGCTGGTAGGCCGCGAGCTGCGGATCTTCGGTCACCTTGTCGTTGCTGACGCGCTTTTCGCTCTTGCCGGTCTTCAGGTCGACAATGACGACGCGGTCTTGCCCCTCGCGCTCTGAGTCGAACGGGAGCGCCTCGCCGAGCTTCGCAGGGTACCGCTCGACACGGTCAATCGACCCGCGCACGACAGCCGCGGGCAATGCGGGGGCGTCGTCGCCACGCACATAGGCGTCTGCCGGCGACGTGGCAGAAAACGGCACCACGACTTCGAACTCAGCCTCCGCCTCGACACGCTGGCCCTCGTTCTTGCGGAAGTTCTTTTCGTAGGCCGCGAGGCGTTCGATGAGCGTTGCCGCCCACTTCTTTTCTTTCTCCGCGATCCAGTCCGCTTCGAACTCCAGCTCGGGCCATCGGCTCTCGACAATGGCCGTCAGTGCCGCGATGTTGCCATCCGGAACCTCCTCCATCGCCGCGTGCAGAATGGTTCCGAGCCCCGTTGAGAAACTGCTCGTGTTGCCGCCGAGCGAGCGAATTGCCCAGTCCACCGGGCAGTCGTGCAGGTTCTTCATGCGAGACGGCGACACCGAAACCGTGGCGCGCTCCGGGTCGCGCAGTGGCGTGGTCGATGAGAGGGGCGCGACGCCGTACCACTGCTGCGGATCAGCGCCCGGAACCCCCTCGTGCGCCAAGAGGGCAAGCTCGGTCGTTGCCTGGGTGCGTGTCACTTCATCGACAGTTGCCGGGTCACTCGTGAGGGTGCGCCGGTGCTGTGCGACGAGTCCGCGTAGCGTCAGCGGGTGCTCAACGAGGTCGTCGTTGAATGACGGCTCGGGCAAAAACGCGAACAGCGCGCTCGGGCCCGTGTCATCGTCGTCGACCGCCGTCACCACAAGACGCGAGCGCGCGCGCGAAACGGCACGCACAAACAACCGCAGCTCATCGTGCAGTGCAACCTTGCGGCGGTCAGTAGCGGGCGTCGGCGTGTGGTGATCGTCCAGCCGGAACGCTTCAACCGCCCCGGGCAACTGCCACGTGTCGAGCAGAGTGCCGCGCAACCGCACGTTGGGCCACACACCGTCTTGCACGCCCGCGATGATCACCGCTTCATACTCGGCGCCGAGCGCCGTTGCGGGGGTCATGACGGTGACGGAACCAGCACGCGCGGGTGAAGCGAGTGAATCTTCTGGCACGTCGCTGCCGAGCAGTTCACGGATAAACGCTTCAGCACCGGCTTCGGGCGCGCGCTCGACGGCGCGTTTGGCCGCGTCGAACAGGGCGACGAGGGCATCGAGCGAGCGTGAGGCTTCAGCCGCCGTCGCACCGGTGCCAGCCGACTGTTCGCGCCACACTTCGGCGAGCGGCCGCCCGAAAATGCGTGCGCTCTCCCACACCAGCCACAGCAGGTCGTGAGCGGTGTCGCCTCGGAGATATGCCTCGCGCGCGTTCGCTAACGTCTGCGCGAGGCGCTCCGCGGCGCGAGCCTCGGGGGTGTCAATAACGCTCAACTCGAGCGGTGATGCGACGGCGCGTGCCAATAGCGCAACCGCACCCGTGGTTCCGCCCGCCGCCAACTCGCGGTGACGGAGTCGAGCTCGCAAGCGACGCAGACCCACCGCGTCGAGCCCACCAAACGGCGACAGCAACGCGAGCGCAAGCTCTTCGCCATCCCACTCCTCCGGCACCGTCATGGCGATTTTCAGCAGACGCAGGATGTCGCGCACCGCGGCCTCCCGGCCGAGCGGACGTTGGATTCCGGCGGCACGGGTCGGAACCTCGCGGGCGGCCAGCTCGGTCTCCAGCGTCGAGACCTGGCGGGTGTCGTGCGCGAGCACCGCCATGCTCTCCCACGCGATGCCGTGCAGAACGTGCCATTCGCGCAGGGTGCGCGCGATGATGTCGGCTTCGGCGTACGGACTATCGGCGAGGCGGGCAATGACGGAACCATCGGGCTCGGGTGCGTCGCCGGGTGGACGACGGTGCTCCACGCGCCCGGAAACACCAATCGCCTGGGTGAGAGAACGCGTGACGTGTACGAGGGCATCACTCTGCCGGTGCGCGCCCGTGAGCACGTACAGCGTGACGAGTTCGGCCGCGAGCTCAGCAAAAAGCTGCGGAGTCGCGCCGCGGAAGGAGCCCGAGCTGATGTCAGGGTCACCGAATGCCAAGACGGCGACACCTCGGCTTCGCAACGCGCGCAGCAGGTCGATGCCGCCGCGCGTCAGTTCTTGCGCGTCGTCGACAAGAACAACGCGCAAGCGTGCGAGAGCGCCGAGCGCTGCACCGTCAGCACTGGCGTCACGCACAATCTGCGCAGCCTCAGAAATGAGTTCAGCCGACTCGCGATGCGCGGAGCGCATGTGCGCCAAGACCGCGCGGTAATCGGCAAGGAAGGACGCGATCGCCGCCCAGTTTTCGTTGCCGCTCTGCGTCGCAATGGCCGCGAGCTCGGTGGCGTCAATGTCAAGCTGCGCGCACTCCGCGAGAAACGCGCGGAGCTCGGAGCGAAACACTTGCGAGCCGCGAGCAGCCGGCGGTAGCGAATCGGGCCAGCGGAACGTACCCACTGCTTCGTCTTCAGCATCGCTGGCCAGCAGGTCGGCGATCAGGCGGTCTTGATCAGCACCGGTGAGCAGTTGCGGCGGCGGGGCCGACGTGTAGGCGGCTGCGGCCCGCACAACCTGGAACGCCAGGGACCCGACGGAACGCGCGAGGGCTCCGGGCGTCGCGATCGCGGTTTGCACGCCCAAAACGTCACGCACGCGGGTCGCCGTTTGGCGCGACGGCGTGAGCACAATAATCTCGTCGGCAGACACATCGTGCGACTCCAACAGGCGTCGCGCACGCTCCACGACCACGCGCGTCTTGCCCGCGCCGGGCGCCCCAATAACGACGCCGCTCGCCATCGTGGGCAGCGTCACGACGTCGTTTTGCGAGGAATCCCACACGGGTGTGGGCGCGGCAGCTTCGGGCATGATTCCACGGTAGCCGCAGCCTCCGACATCGTGGCTCTGCACCCGCAGTCTTCGTGGTTCCGCACCCGCAAAATTGCGGCGTTCGCCCTCAGCGTTCAGCGGGGCTGACGTCGTTCGCTACCGTTAGGCTGGTCACGTGGCCCCACGATGGGGCACTACGAAGGGATTAACCGTGGAGATTCGCGTCGGCATTGCCAACATCGGTCGTGAGCTGAGCTTCGAAACCGATTCCCCCGCAGACGAAATTCGCGCAGCCGTCGCTGACGCACTCGAGTCGAAGGCCGCATCGGTCTCGTTTACCGATTCGAAGGGCAGCAGCTACATCGTGCCCACCGCGTCGCTCGCCTACGTTGAAATCGGAACCGAAGAGTCCCGTCGCGTCGGATTCGTCGCGTAACGAAGCTTTTATAAAAGAGGCAGGCACCACACAAGGTGCCTGCCTCTTTTGTTGCTTGGGCGGGAAGCCTAAGAAGCGAGTCCCATCGCATCCATGCGGCGGGCGTGGCTTCCCATCAGCGCCGTGAACACGGGTTCTACGCGCTCTTCGTCTTCGGTGTCGAGGCGCTCGGATGCGAGAGCAGCGCGGGCGACCAGCAGGGTGTCGCCGACGAGGCGACGCCCCCACATCGACAGCAGCCAGCGCCACTCGTCGTCGCTCGTGATGGTCTGGTGAATGATGTCGGCGATCTGCGCGCGGTCGTTATCGACGCCGAGAATTCGTGCGACGCGACGGCCCGTGTCGCCGTAGCTGGAGGCGAGGGCAAGGTAGAAATCGTCGAGCATGCCTGCGGTGATGTGTACCGAGAGCATCGTTTCGCGCGGCCGCTTGCCAATCGTCTTGCGACGGAAGGCATCGAGCTCTTCGCGGAACGGCGACATCAGCGCAGTCGGCTCTTTACCGCGCTCGACAATGAGGTCGGTAAGGCCGCGGTGCTTGGTGAGGGCCGCGCCCGCCGCCCGCGACAGGGCCTCTTTCTCGTCGAGGTTGTCGGTGGCGCGAATGAGTCGCGTGATCGTCTCGAAGTAGCCGAGCTGCAAATAGGCGGCCTGCCCCAAGAACCGATCGATATCGGGAGCAAGCTCCGCAAAATCAACTCGTACGGCGTCACCAAAGTCGCCGCGCGATCGCAATGTGAGCGCTTTGCCCTCAGGCCGGCGCTGCCAGAACCACTTCACCACGTGTTCAGCCTAGTTGCCCCGGCCCTCGGCCGTGGCTATTCACGCGGTGGCTGACACGCAGAAATCGGCTGGTCATCGGGCGGCGCGCCCGCCTCCGGTACGATGGAACGGTTCCAGCGTTGGATTGGAACCCCCGCGCCCGGAGCTGAGAGAACGGCGTGGACCACTGAGCGGCAGACTTTCACTGCCAGACAGGCGCACATTACGTGACCACTTTCTCTGACCTGGGTATTGACCAGGACATCGTCGACGCGCTCGCAGCGCGCGGCATCACCGAAGCTTTCCCAATCCAGGAGCAGACCATTCCGCTCTCGATGCCTGGCCAAGACGTTATTGGCCAGGCAAAGACCGGAACCGGCAAGACATTTGGTTTCGGAATCCCCGTCGTACAGCGCATTGGCGCGAATCCGGAACCCGGCGTCAAGGCGCTCATCGTGGTTCCGACTCGTGAACTTGCCGTGCAGGTTTACGAGGACATGGACCTTCTGACCTCGAACCGTGCGACGAGCGTTGTCGCGATTTATGGCGGCAAGGCATACGAAGGCCAGATCGACCAGCTGAAGGCTGGCGCGCAGATCGTTGTTGGTACGCCGGGTCGTCTCATCGACCTCGCTAACCAGCGCCTGCTGAACCTCAGCGAAGCGACCGAGGTCGTGCTCGATGAGGCTGACAAGATGCTTGACCTCGGGTTCCTTCCCGACATCGAGAAGATCTTCTCGAAGGTTCCGGCTAAGCGTCACACGCAGTTGTTCTCGGCAACCATGCCGGGCACGATCGTGACGTTGGCTCGTCGCTTCATGTCGAACCCGATTCACATTCGTGCGACGGACCCCGACGAGGGCCTGACGCAGGCGAACATCAACCACCTCGTATACCGCGCGCACTCGCTCGACAAAGACGAGGTCATCGCCCGCATCCTGCAGGCTGAGGGTCGCGAAAAGGTCGTCATCTTCACGCGCACGAAGCGCGCCGCCCAGAAGCTTGTCGACGAGCTCGGTGACCGTGGTTTCAACGCCGCCGCCGTGCACGGCGACATGAGCCAAGAGTCGCGTGAGCGCTCGATGGCCGCATTCAAGGCCGGTAAGCGTGACGTGCTGATCGCGACCGACGTCGCCGCCCGTGGTATCGACGTTGACGATGTCACGCACGTCATTAACCACACGATTCCGGACGACGAGAAAACGTACCTGCACCGCGCTGGCCGTACCGGTCGCGCGGGTCGCACGGGTACCGCTGTCACGTTCGTTGACTGGGAAGACTTGCACAAGTGGGCGCTCATCAACCGCGCCCTCGAGTTCGGTCAGCCCGAGCCGACCGAGACCTACTCGTCGAGCCCGCACCTGCACACCGACCTGAACATTCCGGCCGGAACCAAGGGTCGCATCCGCAAGGCACCGACGACGCAGGCCGTGCAGACGCAGAAGCCGAAGCGTGATGGCGATGCTCCGCGTCGTCGTCGCCGCAGCGGTGAGGGCGCAGCTGCCGGAACCACGGGTGCAGCTGAGCACACTGCTGGCGAGGGTGCAGGAACGCACGACGGCAAGGGTAGCGAACACCACGATGGCAACCCGGCACCGCAGCGCCGTCGCCGCCGTCGTCGTCCGTCCAGCGGTGGCGCACCGCAGGGTGGCGGAGCGGCTTAAGACTCCAACTTTTCCTCCGTGTCAGCTTCGGCTGGCACGGAGGTTTTTTGTTTCCGGGGCGGGTACACGAGCGTCACGAGCACAACCGAAATGATCATCAACAGGAACCAACTCGAGAGTTTCGACAGCGACACCATTTGCCAGCCGTCGAGCTGATTCGGGTAAAGCCACGCACCCGCACCCGTCCCGATGTTCTCGGCGACCCAGTTGAAGCCCGCGGCACCGACGAAGATCACGATGAGCGGCAGTTTGACGCGTCGGCGCCAGAACCGCGCGTGCATGATCGTCGGACCCCACAGCGCCACAACGGCCGCCGTGAGCCACCAGCGCATGTCGGCGATCCAATGGTGCGTGAAGAAGTTCGCGTAGATCAGCGCGGCAACGATCGCGGTGATCCACACCGGCGGGTAGCGCGTGAATGTGAGGTCGAAGAGCCGGTACACGCGCACCAGATATGAACCAACGGCCGCGTACATAAAGCCGGAGAACAGCGGAACAGCGGCGATCCGCAAGAACCCCTCGGCTTCGTATTGCCAAGAGCCGACGTCTGTCTTGAACAGCTCCATGACGGTTCCGACCACGTGGAAAATCACGATGACCCAGAGCTCTCGCCCCGCCTCGAGCCGCGTGACCAGCATCACAATCTGAATGGCGATCGCAATCAGTGTCAGCAGGTCGTTGCGGGTGAGCGCGAGGTCGGCCGGGTACAGCGTACGTACCAGCACGATCGCGACCAGCAGCAGCACACCGAACAGGCAGGCCCAGGCTTGTTTGACGAGAAAAACGCCAAACTCGACAACGCCGGCACGAAAACCGGTCGTCGGCGTGGACGCCAAGATGCGGCGCGCCCACACATCAATGCGTTGCTCTAGCCGAGTAGCTTGCAGCACGCGCTCACCGTAGCGCACCTCACCGGGGAATTTCCCCGGGAGTCAGCCGGGGTAGACGGGTTCGATGCCGGTGGCTTGGGCGATGATGCGGGCGACGTTTTCGTCGCTCGTGGTGTTCTCGCCCGGCAAGTTCGGCTTGCCGGAGCCGTGGTAGTCGCTCGACCCGGTGACGATGAGGTCGTGCTTTTCGGCGAGCGACGACAGCACGCGCTGACCCTCCGGCGTGTTCTCTCGGTGGCCAATTTCGAAGCCGCCGAGACCCAGCTCGATGAGCTCCTCGATGATGGGCATCGGCAGCATGCGGTTGCGTCCGGCCGGGTGCGCGATGACCGAGACTCCGCCAGCTGCCGCGACAAGGCGCACCGCATCACGCGGGTCCGGCGCATACAGCGGGATGATGTAGCCCATGCGCGGGTGCAGAATGCCCGCGAACGCCTCTTCACGGCTCTTCACGATGCCGCGGGCGATCATGGCATCGGCGATGTGCGGGCGACCGACGCTCGCGTCTTCCGTGCGTTGTGCGAGCACGTCTTCCCAGTCGAGCGTGTAGTCGGCACGAATATTGCGCACGATGCGTTCGGCGCGGGACAGCCGATCGGCACGAATCTTCTCGCGCTCCGCCAGAATGCCCTCGTGATCCGGATCAAACAGGTACGCCAGCATGTGGGTCGAGCCGCCCTGGTATCGGGTGGAGAACTCCATGCCGGGCAACAGGGTCATGCCGAGTGCCTGAGCGGCCCCGGTTGCTTCGTCCCACCCGGCAGTAGTGTCATGGTCGGTCAATGCGACCGTACGCAGCCCATATTCGTACGCAGATGACAGCACTTCGGCCGGCGGTTGCGTGCCGTCGGAGCGCGACGAATGCAGGTGCAGATCACTCGGACCACTCCAACGCTGCGTATTCGCCATATCTGAACAATATCGGAGGGAAGGAACAGGCGCTCTCGACCGTTCTCCCAGGTGTCTCCGCGTAGGCTCGAACCGTGCGGTTGTTCGGTGTTCTTGTCTCGATTTCGTTGGCTATTGCCACGGCAATCGTCACGTGGCCTCAGTTCTTCAAGCTCGAGAACACCTTCCCGTTTGCGCAGCTCGTGGCCGTGCGCGGTCCTCTCGCCGTGGGCTTCGCAACGCTCACGCTAATCGCGCTCCTACTGTCGATGGCAAAGCCCATTCGCGGATTCGCGGCCAGCGTCGCCCTCATTTGCTTTCTTGGTGCGGGCGCGAATGCCGGCATCATGCTTCTGCGTGGCGTGGGCACGGAGAGCCTGCCACCGGCAACCGAGACGAGCCTGCGCGTTATGACGTGGAACACCGCGGGCGAAGCAACGCCAGCCGACACGATCGCCAAAACCGCAGTCGCCATGGGGGCTGACGTCATTGCGCTTCCGGAAACTTCCGAAGAGGTCGGCGAACGCGTCGCTGAACAGATGAGTGCTCTCGGTTCGCCGATGTGGGTTCACCACGTCGCGTACAACGATGAAATTGCCTACGGACCACAGGCGTGGGAAACGACGCTGCTCATCTCCCCCGATCTTGGCGATTACTCCGTTATCGCGTCGTCAGAAGATGGTTCCAGTAACACCGGCACCGTCCCGAGCCTCGTCGCCATGCCTGTTGACGGCGATGGCCCGATCATTGTCGCCGTTCATGCTGTCGCACCCCGCACGGACGCGATGGACGCCTGGAAGCACGATCTGCAGTGGGTCGCCGACCAGTGCTCCACCGACAACGTCATCATGATCGGCGATTTCAACGCGACCACCGACCACATGAGCCGCTATGGCGTTGACGACGGACTCATGGGGCTGTGCACCGATGCCGCGATGGCAACCGGCAATGGCTCCATCGGCACGTGGCCCACGTCGTACCCCGCACTTGCTGGCGCTCCCATCGACCATGTGATGACCTCCTCCGAGTGGGTGGCCACTGGTTCCGTCGTCCTGAAATCACTTGACGATTCGGGTAGCGATCACCGCCCGTTGATCGTGCAGTTGGAGCCTGCCAGCGCCGTCTCCCCATGAGAGGATTGAGCCATGACCAGTGGTGAATCAACGACGACAACCGAGCTCGAAGCCCCGGTAAACGTCAATCGCAAGCAGCCGTTCCCCCAGGGGTTCCTCGACACGATTTCGACGGGATGGGCAGAAGCGGACAACACGACGCCTGAGCTCATCGAGCAGGCACCGTTCGCGGCTCGTCGCCGTGCCGCTGTCAGCACAGCTTTTGCTGGCAAGCGCCTCGTGGTTCCGGCTGGCGCTCTCAAGCAGCGCAGCAACGACACCGACTACGTTTTCCGCGCGCACTCCGCGTTCAGCCACCTGACCGGCTGGGGCGCGCACTCCGAGCCCGACGCGGCGCTGGTTTTCGACCCGACCGCCGATGGCCACGACATCACGCTGTTCTTCCGCGAGCGCGCCGACCGCACCACGAGCGAGTTCTACTCGAACGCGTCGATTGGTGAGTTCTGGATTGGCCCGCGCCCGTCACTCGAGCAGGTTGCCGCTACCCTCGGTGTCGCAACCGATCACCTCGACAAGTTCGAAGCAGCCGAAGGCGACCTGGTCGTTGACGAGAGCGAACAACTCACACAGTTTGTCTCTGAACTCCGCCTCGTGAAAGACGACTACGAGATCGCTCAGCTGCAGCTCGCGGTCGACGTCACCGCTTCGGCGTTTGACGACGTGCTGGCAGACCTGAAGGCTGCCACCGAGCACCGCCGCGGTGAGCGCGTCATCGAGGGCGTCTTCGCCCGTCGCGCGCGCATGGACGGCAACGGTGTCGGCTACGACACGATCGCTGCCGCGGGCTCGCACGCCTGCTACCTGCACTGGACCCGCAACGACGGCAAGGTCGTCGACGGCGAGCTCGTGCTGATGGACGCCGGTGTTGAGGTCGACAGCCTGTACACCGCCGACATCACGCGCACCTTCCCCGTGAACGGCACCTTCTCCCCCGTTCAGCGCAAGGTTTACGAGGCTGTGCTCGAGGCTGCCGATGCCGCATTCGCAATTGCCCGCCCGGGCATCAAGTTCAAGGAGCTGCACGAAGCCGCGATGACGGTTATCGCCGCGAAGGTTTCGGAGTGGGGCCTGCAGCCGCTCAGCGCTGAAGACCTGCTGCACCCGGAGACCGGCGGTCAGCACCGTCGCTACATGGTGCACGGAACCAGTCACCACCTGGGTATTGATGTTCACGACTGCGCACAGGCGCGTCGTGAGATGTACTACGACGGCATTCTTGAAGAGGGCATGGTCTTCACGATCGAGCCCGGCCTGTACTTCCAGGCTGACGATCTGACGGTGCCGGAGGAGTTCCGCGGCATTGGCGCGCGTATTGAAGATGACGTTGTCGTTGTCGCTGATGGCGTTCGCAACCTGTCGGCCGCGATTCCGCGCACGGTCGACGAGGTTGAGGCTTGGGTTCAGCGCCTGCGCGACTAAGCCGTTTGCTTGACCAGTGAGGCCCCCGACAAAGATATTGTCGGGGGCCTCACTGATGTCTAGGTGTTAGTCGGTGAGACCGTCCACCCACTCCTGGTTGTCAGCCATCCACGCCTTCACGATCTCCGTGTAATCGGTAACGTCTTCTTCACCCGAGTTGTACATGGCGTTCTCCAGCGAGAACAACACGTCGGAGTCCATCTCGAAGTCAGAGAGCCACGCGTGGACCTCGGGGAACTCTGTCTTGAAGTCGGTACCCGCGATCGTGTGGATCTCTTCCGCCGCACCCAGGGTGCCTTCCGGGTCTTCGAGGTCCTTGATGTCGAAGGCATCGTAGGCCCAGTGCGGGCGCCACAGCGTGACGGCAACGTCTTCGCCTGCTTCAAGCTTGGTCTGCAGCTCAGCCAGCATTGCCGGCGTCGACGACGTGATGTAATCCATGCCCTCGAGGCCGTACGTCGGAATCACGTTGTCCTGCGTGGCCTTCGTGAGGCCAGCACCCGGCTCAATGCCGATGAGGCGGTTGTCAAACAAGTCGGCGTTGGCTGCCAACTCGGTGAGCGAGTCGATCGGCGCGTCAGCGTTGACCGCGATGGTCAGCTTGGCGTCGGTGTTCCAGGCGCCGAGGTCATCGATCTTGTCGCCGTACTCGTCGAAGTAGTCGGCGTGCGTGAACGGCAGCCACCCGTCGAGGGCGATGTCGTAGCTGCCGTCAGAGACGCCGAGGAAGACGGGGCCGGCGTCAGCGTACTCGAGGTCGACGTTGTACCCCTTCTCTTCGAGCACGATCTTCCAGACGTACGAGGCTGCCTCACCCTCGGGCCAACCGTTGAAGACACCGATCGTGATGTCTTTCGATGCGGCAGCGTCGCCGCCGTCGCTACCGTTGTCGCCACCACCGTTGTCGGTGCTGGAGCAACCCGCGAGCGCGATGCTCGCGACGGCTCCGAGAGCCAGGGCGCGAAGAATGTTTCGCTTCTTCATGATGTTCCTTTCCTTCCGCGTGCTGTGTGCGCGGGGGTTGGGGATACCCACGTGTGTCGCGGGCCGTTCGCACGCATGCGCGTGCGGCAGATTGAATTTGAGTTATGCAGTCGCCGTAGCCTTGACAGCTACCGCGCTTCGTGTGCGCTTGGACTGACCAAACGCACCGGTAATGCGGTCGAGAATCATCGCGATAACGACGACCGAGACGCCCGCTTCAAAGCCGAGCGGAACATTCACCGAGCTGAGCGACGCCACGATCGGCTTTCCGAGACCGGGAGCGCCAACCATGCTGGCGATAACCGACATCGACAGCGACAGCATGATCACCTGGTTGATGCCCGCCATGATCGACGGCATCGCCAGCGGCAACTGGATCTGTCGCAGAATACGGCCGGGGGTCGCACCGAATGCGTGTCCGGCTTCCACCACCTCTTTGTCGACGCCACGAATACCGAGCTCGGTGAGACGCACGCCCGGAGCGACGGCGAACATGATGGTCGCCACGATGCCGGGAACCGGTCCGACGCTGAAGAGGAAGATGGCGGGCAACAGGTAAACGAATGCCGGCATCGTCTGCAGGAAGTCGAGAATTGGTCGCACGATATTCGAGACACGCTGGGAACGAGCAGCCCAAATACCGACCGGAACGGCGATCGCGGTCGCAATCACAACGGCGACAACCGTGAGAGCCAGCGTGTACATCGCGTTTTCCCACTGCGCGACCGTGATGATCAGCGTGAGTCCCAGCGCGGTGCCAATCGCCAACTTGTAGCCCTTGGCAAAGTAGGCGATGACGGTGAGCACCAGAATGATGACCCACGCGGGTGGCGCGGTGAAGAGCCACGACGCTCCGTCATAGATTGACGTGAAGATCTGGGCGACGACGTCAAAAAAGCCGCCCAGATACTCCTTCAAGAAGTTAATGACCTCTTTGACCGCCTTGCCCAGCGGAATGCGGGCGCCCTCGGTCAACCACTCCCAGAAATCCATTACTCGGCCTCCCCTGCCGTCGCTGCGTCAACAAGCGGGGTGAACTGGGCCACCATCTCGATCGGCGTTTGAATAATGGGCATTTCACGCGTGGTCGCGGGCACGTTGCCGAGCGCAGCCAGGAGCGTCACGCGCGGAATCACACCAATAAGGCGCTTGTTCTCGTCGACCACGGCGAGCGGCACCGGGCTCTCGACAGCGGCCTCCACAATGTCGGTCAGCAGGTCATCAGGACCAACGGTGAGCACGTTGGCGTCGACAATGGTGCGGAGGTCAGTCGTACCAGCCTTCACGGCACGAATGACGGCACGGTCGGTGACAACGCCGACGAGGCGACGGTTCTCCACGGCGAAGACCGCGCCGACCTGCTCTTCACGCAGCACGCGCAACGCACCACGCACACCCGCGCTCAGCGGCGTTGTCAGGTGTGGTGGTTCCATCACTGCACTCGCTGTGAGCACCCGCGTGCGGTCGACGTCCTGCACAAACTGGGCAACGTAGTCGTTCGCCGGGTCCGTGAGGATCTCTTCCGGCGTGCCCTGCTGCACGATGCGGCCATCACGCATCACCGCGATGCGATCGCCGAGGAACATCGCCTCGTTGAGGTCGTGCGTGATGAAGATGATGGTGCGGCCCAGCTCTTGCTGCAGTTCGACCAACTGCTCCTGCATTTCGCGGCGGATGAGCGGGTCAAGGGCGGAGAAGGCCTCATCCATGAGGAGAATGTCGGTGCCCGCCGTGAGCGCACGGGCAAGGCCAACGCGTTGACGCATTCCGCCGGAGAGCTCATCGGGGAAGGCATCGGCGCGATCGCCCAGGCCCACCTTGTCGAGAATCTCGGCAGCGCGAGCCAGGCGCTCAGCCTTCGCGACCCCCTGGATCTCGAGCCCGTAAGCCGCGTTGTCGATGACGGTGCGGTGCGGCAACAGCGCAAAGTGCTGGAAGACCATCGAGACGGCTTTGCGGCGAACACCACGCAGCTCGCTGGCCGATGCTTTTCCGATGCTGTGCCCCTGCACGACGACATCGCCATCGGTCGGCGCCAACAGCCCGTTGAGCATGCGGATGATGGTGGACTTACCGGAGCCACTCAGGCCCATGATGACGAAAATCTCGCCTCGATTGACGGTAAAGCTAGCGTCGATGACGGCTGCGGTTCCGGCGTCAGCGACGTCGGCGCGACTCTCCCCCGCCTTCAAGCGCTTCACAGCTGACGCTGGATTTCTCCCGAAGACTTTGTAAAGATTCTGCGCAACAAGTGCGGTTTCGGACACGTTTCCCCCGGCTCGCCTCAACGTTCGAGGGGAGCTTTTCGGTCACGTCCGGGTGATGTCTACGGGGCCGCTTCGACAGCGTGTGTGCTGGCAGCTCGGGCACCAGATTTCGGATCTGGCACAAAAGACAACGACCATACGCTCGGGTTTCTTCACTGCACTGAAGTCGAAAGAAGAACCCGGCCGCGGACTGGTCTTAGGCGCAAGGCCTTCTTCCACGCTAACGATGCGCGTGGGCCAGGGCAAATTCCGAGACCGAATCGAGACTTAGACGGAGTGGTCGCGCATGAGCGTTGCAACGAGCGGCGCCAGGTCTGCGCCAATCTCATCGGCGGGGCGTTTCTTGCCCGCGACTTCGAACGAATGGCCGCCGCCTTCGATCCACGAAATGGTGGCTGCGGGCAGCGAAGCGACGATATCTTCGAGCTGCTCGTGCGGGTCGACGAACGCGTCTTTCGTGCCCTCAATGAAGAGCTGCGGAACCACGATGGCGGGCAAATGCTCGGCTCGCGGAGCCTCCGGCTTACCCGGTTGATGTAACGGATAGCCGAGGTACACGAGCCCCGCGACGCTCATATCGTCGGCGGCGGCCATCGATGCCATACGCCCGCCGTAACTCTTCCCGCACGCCCACAGCACTGGTTGCGCCGCCAGCTCAGCGACAACTGTGCGCCACGTGGCGATGGCGTGCGCGGCCGGCCCCGGCATACGCCGACCGGCCTCGGAGTAGGGAAAGTTAAAGCGCGCTGTGGAGACACCCTGCGCGCGCATGCCCTCCGCGAACCCGACCAGGAAGGCGTGGTTCATGCCTGCACCGGCACCGTGCGCGATTGGCATCATCGCCCACGCGTCGCTCGCACGTTCAACGTCGATCGTGATGGCCGCGTCGCCCTTGGGCAGCGGAACCATCAACTGACGCGTCGTCATGACGTGTGCGGGTCAGTGGTGGGGCGGTTCGCCGTGTTGTCGTGCGACGGAACCTCGTGTGCGGCGGACGACGCCGGCTGCCGGTATCCGGGAAGGCGCTCGCCATACTTGGGCGGCGAATTGTCGATGACCTTGGGTGCGCGCGGACGCATGCCACGAGCCTCATTCATAATCTGACGGGCTTTGTGAATGCTGGTCATCTTGACGGTGACGTCGTAGTGGTCAGCGACAACGGCCATGACACTCGCGAAGGCACGGCGACGACGCATGATGAAGTACGACATGAACGACAGCGCCATACCGATCGTCATGCAGATGAAAAGCGTCGCGAAATATACCGCGCCAGGAATCTCCGGGTTCACGATGGCCTGAATAGCCCAGGCGCCGATACCGAGCATGAGGCCGTTGATGAGACCGCCGCGCGCAGCGGTGAGGTAGCCGAGGCGACCGGTGATGCGTTCAACCGAGCGCAGACCGTTGCCGACGATGGCAATATCGCGCGGTGGAATATCGGCTTCGATCAGTTGTGATGCCGCCTTCTGAGCGGCTTCATACTCGGGAAATGACGCGACCGTTTCACCAATGTCGTTCTTGCCGATATTTGCACCCATCATGCTCATGAGGCCATTGTTCCACGCGCCGTGTGGGACTGCCTGACAGTTCAGTATCAGGACTACGCTTGAAGCGTGAGCACTCAGAGGGTTTTCGTTGCGCGCCTGGTCGGGTGCACCGTTTTCGACCCCTCCGGCGATCGTCTCGGTAAAGTCCGTGACGTCGTCGTCGTTTACCGAAAATCTGACCCGCCCCGTGTCATCGGTCTCGTCTGCGAGATTCCCGGCCGCCGCCAGGTTTTCGTCTCGATCAACCGCGTGACATCCATTTCCCAAGGTCAGGTCATTACGACTGGCCTCATTAACGTGCGCCGCTTTCAGCAGCGTGCGGGTGAGATCCGCGTGATGGCCGAGCTCATTGGCCGTCGTATCAACTTTGCCGATGGTTCCGGCACCGCAACGATCGAAGACGTCGCGATTGAGCGTGCCCGCTCGGGCGAGTGGGATGTGAGCCAGCTCTTCCTCCGCAAGCCGAAGACGAGCGCTTCCCCCTTCGCGAAGGGGGCGACGACGTTCGCGACGTGGCAAGAGGTGCGCGAGCAGCACAGCCCCGGTCACGCGCAGTCCGCCGAACACCTCGTGCAGTCAATGTCTGACATGAAGCCTGCTGACCTTGCCAATAGCCTGCTCGATCTGCCCGAAGCGCGCATGCTGAGCGTCGCCGTCGAGCTACCCGATGAGCGTCTTGCTGACGCCCTCGAGGAGATGCCGGAAGACGAACAGGTGCACATTCTTGAGCAGCTGGGCGATGAGCGCGCCGCCGACATTCTGGATGCGATGGAACCAGATGACGCGGCTGACCTGCTGGCTCAGCTTCCTGAAGGTCGCCTGCAGCAACTTCTCGAACTTATGGAGCCTGACGAAGCAGAAGACGTGCGCGCGCTGCTGCAGTATGGCCCCGACACCGCCGGTGGCCTCATGACAACCGAGCCGATCATTATGTCGGCCGACGCCACCGTCGCCGAAGCCCTGGCATTGATTCGACGCCACGAACTGCACCCCGCGCTTGCCGCGGCCGTGTTCGTGACGCTGCCGCCGTATGAGACGCCGACCGGGCGCCTACTGGGCGTCGTGCACTTCCAGAAAATGCTGCGCTATCCCCCGCACGAGCGTCTTGGTTCCATCATCGATGACACGGCAGAACCCGTGTTGACCTCGGCATCTGCGGTTGAGGTGGCGCGCATTTTGGCGTCGTACGACCTCGTGTCGTTGCCCGTTGTCGATGTCAGCCACCGACTCGTCGGCGCGATCTCTGTCGATGACATGCTCGACTACCTGCTGCCAGATGACTGGCGTTCGCACGACACCGAAACGCAGCACGGAGCGCGCTCATGATGGCGCGCGGACAACAGCTCGAGACGCCCCTCGGGCGCGTGAGTCGTCGCACGTCGGCGGAGTCGAAAGATCGCTTTGGCCGCTTCACGGAGTGGATCGCGCGTGCCATGGGTACGCCGATGTTCCTCGCGATTCTGACGCTGTTCTGTATCGCGTGGATCGCGTGGAACACGCTCACGCCGCCGAGCATGCGCTTTGACTCGGCCGCCAATGGATTCACTGCGCTGACCCTCATGCTGTCGCTACAAGCGTCGTATGCTGCTCCACTCATCCTGTTGGCGCAGAACCGTCAGGATGACCGCGACCGCGTGCAGATTGAGCAAGACCGTCAGCGCGCTGAGCGTAACCTGGCTGACACCGAGTACCTGGCCCGCGAAGTCGTGGCGCTGCGCATGTCGATCGACGACATGACGAAAGAGGTCATGACGCGCGACATGCTGCGCCAAGAGTTGCGTTCGCTGCTTGACGAGCTTGACCGTCGCGACCAGCCGTCGGACAGTGCTGAGGAGACCAGTGACCACCGCTGATGCCGTCCGCGCTGCTGTTGGCAGCGTGACCGACCCAGAACTACGTCGCCCGCTGTCTGACCTCGGCATGATCCGTGGCGTGCAGGTCGACGGAACCACGGCTCGTGTCGACATGGTGCTCACGATTGTGGGGTGCCCGGCAGCGACGCGCATTGAGTCGGATGTGCGCGCGGCGGCACTGGGCGTTGCCGGGGTGACAGACGCGGAGATTCAGGTCGGCGTGATGACACCTGCCGAGCGTGCTGAGCTGACCGAAAAGCTGCGTGAAGGTCGCGCGGCTCGCGTCATGCCGTTCGGCCCGGAGTCGTTGACGCGCGTCATTGCGGTGACGAGCGGTAAGGGTGGCGTCGGCAAGTCGACGATCACCGCAAACCTTGCGATTGCGCTCGCCCAGCAGGGGTTGCGGGTCGGGCTGATTGACGCTGACGTGCACGGATTCTCGATTCCGGCGCTCATGGGAATTCCTGCCGGTACGACGCCGACGCGGCTCGACGACATGATCTTGCCGCCGATTGCGCACGACGTGCGGGTAATTTCCATCGGCATGTTCTTGCAGGCGGGCGAAGCGACCGGCGCCGTCGCGTGGCGTGGCCCGATGCTGCACCGCACGGTGTTGCAGTTTCTCACCGACGTCTATTTCGGCGATCTTGATGTGCTGTTGCTCGACATGCCTCCCGGCACCGGCGATGTCGCGATCTCGGTGGGCCAGATTCTGCCGCACGCCGAGGTTCTCGTCGTGACGACGCCGCAGGCCGCGGCGAGTGACGTTGCGGTGCGCAGCGGACTCGTTGCCCGTCAGACCGGCCAGAACGTTATTGGAGTCGTCGAAAACATGGCGGCGATGACGCTCCCCGATGGTTCCGTCTTGGATCTTTTTGGTGCTGGCGGCGGCGACGAGGTGGCGGCGGCCCTGTCGACGCCTGACGCCCCGGTTGAGGTCTTGGCGCGGGTGCCATTGAGCGTCGCGCTACGCACCGGTGGCGATACCGGTGATGCTGTCGTGGTGGCTTCGCCTGATGACCCGGCGGCCGTTGCGATTGTGGCGTTGGCGACCGCGGTGAAGAATCGCGGGCGCGGACTTGGCGGCAAGTCGTTGCCGCTGTCTGTGGGTTAGCTCGCTCTTCCTTCTCACTGCAGAATCTGCTTGACTGTGGCCATGACGATTGAAGAGAAGTCGGCCGCCCTCCTGAAGCTCCACGAAGGCGACGCAATTCTGAGCGTCGTGAATGTGTGGGACGCGATTTCTGCGAAGGTCGTGGCTGAGACGCCCGGAACCACAGCGCTGGCTACTGCGAGTCACTCGATTTCTGCGACGCTCGGGTATCCGGATGGCGAGGTGATTCCGTTTGAAGAGCACCTCCTGATGATTCGTCGCATTGTGGCGACAACCGATCTGCCGGTGACCGCAGACCTCGAGGCGGGCTACGGCGACGCTGGCGAAGCGGTGCGTCGCGCGATTGGTGTTGGTGTTGTCGGCGCGAACATCGAAGACCAGATGAAGCCCATCGCCGAAGCCACGCGCGCCGTTGAGGCCGTCATGAACGCCGGCGACAAGGAGGGCATTCGTTTCGTGTTGAACGCCCGCACCGATGCTTTCTTGCGGGCGGGCGAGCGCGACCCGTCAGCGGTCTTGGACGATGCGATCGAGCGCGGCCAGGCGTATCTCTCGGCCGGCGCTCCCGTTGTGTTCGTGCCCGGCAAGCTGAACGAAGATCAGGTGCGCGCGCTCGTCGATGCGTTTGGCCCGCGCAAACTCACCATGATCGGAGTCCCTGGTTCGCTGTCACGCGACCGCCTGCAGGAGCTCGGTGTGGCACGTGTCTCGTACGGGCCGTGGTCGCAGCGCGTTGCGCTGACGGCGCTACAAGACTTGACAGTTGCGGTTGCCGCCGGCGGTGGTCTGCCCGAGGGAGCGAAGCCGCTGAATTAGGCGCACATTTCGTTTCTCTCTGACCCGCTCAGCGCGTTCTGAGCGGGCGACCGCTTCGCACTGGTTACGTCGCTTCGCTGTCGTACGGCGGGAGTTCGCCGGTTTCGAGTCGCTCGACAGTTCGAGTCGGGGTCATGGCTCCGCCCGGCGCGAGCGCAGCGATACTCCCAACGATGGGCGCACCGGCACCAGCGCCACCACCACCGGGCGACGGCACGACCTCATCAAGAATCGCCTCACGAATGATGCGACGCGGGTCGTATTGACGCGGATCCAGCTTGCGCCAGTCGACATCCTCGAACTCCGGACCCATCTCACTCGAGACACGATCCTTCGCGCCACGCAGATACTCGCCGACCCGCTTCACGAGACGCGCGAAGCCCTCGGCATACTTCGGCAGACGCTCAGGGCCGACGACCATGAGCGCGATCACAGCGATCACGATCAGCTTGTCGGCAGAGAGCCCGAAGTTCATAGCAACCAGATTACCCGCCGCGCCTTAGCGAATGCCAAGACACCACCCCGTAGCCTTAATGCGGAGGAGTCATGAGCGAACACGATGCTATTGCCCGCTTTGCCCGGGAGTCGATTATCGAGCCCGAGCACATTCAGCGTGCCCGCACCCATGCCGTTGAGATCGGTGCGCACCCCATCAGCGCGGGCATCGGCGCCCAGTGCGCAGTCATCGCGGCAGCCACCGCCGCCACCAGCATGGTGGAGATCGGCACCGGAGCCGGCGTATCCGGCCTCTGGCTACTCCACGGCGCCCCCGGCGCAATCCTCACGACGATCGACAGCGAACCCGAGAACCTCGGTGTCGCACGCCAATCCTTCCACGATGCGAAGGTTCCGGCATCCCGTGCCCGCTTCATTTCGGGACGCGCGCTCGAGGTGCTCCCCCGCATGAACGAAGCGTCGTACGACATCGTGCTGATCGACGCCGACCCCGAGAACGTCATTTCTTACGTCGAACACGGCCTCCGACTGGTACGCCCCGGCGGTACAGTACTCATCCCCCGCGTTTTAAACGGCGGGAAGGTCGCTGACCCAGTGCAGCGTGACGAAACCACGCGCGCCTACCGTTCGCTCATCCAAGAGACCCAGGCATCCCCCGCCGTCGTCGGCGCCCTGTCGACGCTCAACGAAGGCCTCCTCCAACTGACCCTCCTGCCTGAGTAGGCAGCGACACAAATGGCCGGGTGAAAATCACCCGGCCATTTGTGTTGTGAGAAGTTAGGCGGCGTTTACGACGCCACTCAAAACCTCATGCAGTTCCTTGGCTTCGTCATCGTTGACGGAGACAACGAGTCGTCCGCCCCCCTCCAGCGGAACGCGCACGATAATGAGGCGTCCTTCCTTCACGGCTTCCATCGGTCCGTCGCCGGTCCTTGGCTTCATGGCTGCCATTGCGGGCCCCTTTCGTCCTGGTATACGTCTAGTTTATCGTTTTCCCGGACGCTGCCCATTCGCGGCTGAAATGTTAGGGAATTCGGGTGATGGCATTGCCGTACGCGTACATCTCGAAAATCCAGATGAACTGATAAATCAGGCACCCCACAAGCACCGCGATTCGTCCCCACAACGGCTTGATCTGTGCGGGCGCGCCCCACAGCGGAGCCAGCGGAACCAGCAATCGCAGCGTCGAAGACTGCGGAAAGAAAACCGCCACCAGATACAGGAGGTAGCTCGCCGAAAACAGGCGAACCTCCATACCCAGCGCACGCACCGCACGTGCCCGCACCAGCAGCCAGATGGTTCCGGCCACCAACAAACCGAACAGCACCCACCCCAGTACGGCCGGAATCTGCCACTGCCCAAACCAGAAGTTGAGGCCCAGAATCCACCCGTCAAACGGCAAGAAGTGCGGTGCCGAATCGGGCAGCCAATTGCGGCGCCACGACAGTTCCGTCTGCAAATATGCAGTCGGATCCCCCATTGCGATGCCCGCGATGACCGGCCAACTCAAACCCACAACCGCGGCAAGCAAGCCCGCCGCGATGATGTGGTTGATGTGCGTGAGCGGCAACGGGTCGCGGCGGCGACGGAACCATCGCCAAATGCCGTAGAGCGCGAGCATCAGCGAGAAGGCCAAGACGCCCGGACGCGTGTACCCCATGAGCGGAATCAGCAGGTACAGCCACGCGAACTGCCGAGTCACCAGCACATACAGCGCCATCAGCAGGAAGAAGAGGAAGAGCGCTTCGGCATAGCCGACGTGAAAGAGCGCGGCGAGCGGTCCATTCGCGAAGAAGACCACCGCCCACAGCGATTGCGTTTCGGTCAGCCGCGTGCGCATCAGCAGGTACAGCGCATAGCTGGCGCCAAATCCGGCCGCCAACGACACGATCGCGGCGCCGACGACCCACGAGCCGAATGGCAACGACACAATCTTCGCGAGATAGGCGTACACCGGCATGAACGCCCACGCGTTCTCCATCGGCCGGCCATCATCGGTCATTGGGAGGTCGGAGGGGTAGCCGACGTCCGCGACGATCCAGTACCAGTTCGCGTCCCACCCGAGAATGAAGTCACCAACGGTCGCCGCCGCGCCAAAGCGCGACAGCGGGCCCGATGCGGAGGCCCCAATAAACAGGATCGTCAGCGTGACGACACGGGCGACGAGATAGATCGCCGCCACCTGCACCAGCGCCGAGGGGCGAGCGGGCGCATCAAAGCGTGCGATTATGCGAGCCACGCGCGCAGAGCAGTCTCGACGGCCACGATCTGCGCGACCTCAACCCGCTCGTGATCGTGGTGTGCGAGCGACGGGTCACCAGGGCCGTAGTTCACGGCCGGAATCCCCGCCTCCGAGAAGCGCGCAACGTCGGTCCAGCCGTACTTCGGCTTCGCGGCAGCACCGACAGCGGCCAAGAACTCCTGCGCGAGCGGCGCGTCAAGACCAGGGCGTGCGCCGGCGGCGAGGTCAGTGAACTCAACCTCGAACCCGTCGAAGAACTCGCGAACGTACTCCTGCGCGGCATCGGTCGAACGATCCGGCGCAAAGCGGAAGTTCACTTCAACCTCACACAGGTCCGGAATCACGTTGCCCGCCACACCTCCGCTGATGCTGACCGCGTTCAGCCCTTCGCGATAAACGAGGCCCTCAACCTCGGCATCCCGCGGCGTGTACTCGTTTAAACGCCCCAGAATGCCCGCAGCGGCGTGAATAGCGTTCTCCCCCATCCATGCCCGAGCGGAGTGCGCACGCGTACCGTGAGTGCGCACAACGGCGCGCAGGGTGCCGTTGCAGCCACCCTCGACCGCACCATTGGACGGTTCGCCGAGAATCGCGAAGTCACCCAGCATGAGATCAGGGCGGTTGCGAGCCAACCGGCCGAGGCCATTGAGCGAGCTGTCGACCTCTTCGTTGTCGTACCACAGCCATGTGATGTCAACGACCGGCGCAACCAGTTCTGCTGCGAGCTTCAGCTGCACCGCGACGCCCGCCTTCATGTCGACCGTGCCGCGACCCCACAGGTACTCGACGCCGTCGATTTCGCGCGGTTCGGTGGGCAGGTTGTTGTTGATCGGGACCGTATCGATGTGACCGGCGATGATCACGCGACGGTCGCGCCCCAAATTGGTGCGCGCGACAATCAGGTTGCCATCGCGAATTACCTCGAGGTGCGAGTACGCGGCCAGCGCCGCCTCAATGAGGTCAGCCAACTGCTTTTCATCACCGGAAACACTCGGAACATCGCACAGGTCACGAGTCAATTGAACGGAAGAGACGGTGAGATTAAGCGTCGACATGCGAACTACTCTAGCGGCGTGAAAATTGACGAAATACTCACAGCGCCGGCGAATGACGGCCACTACCGTTGAGTTATGAATGATGAACGGTGGATTTGGGGTGAGGGTCTACGGACCACAGCACACGACGGAACGGTGCTTGACGCGCTCTTTCCGTCACCGGCAGTGGGCCGTGCCCCCAACGGCGCACAGCCCACGCTGACGGGCCGCACGGATGACCGCCGCGGCGTGACCGTAGAGGCGATCGTCCTCGAAATTGACCTTGACGCGGCACCCGCCTCCACGGAAGACGCGTACTTGCGACTGCAGGCGCTCTCCCACCTGCTGGTACGCCCGAACGAGCTGAACCTCGACGGCATCTTCGGCCACCTCCCGAACGTCGCGTGGACGAACGCCGGGCCGATGCTTCCCGCTGACGTGGCCGCACGCCGCGTCGACCTGCAGGCCGCCGGCATCCAGGTGCAGGGACTCGATAAGTTCCCCCGCCTCACCGACTACGTGCTGCCCGCGGGCGTTCGTATCGCCGATGTCTCGCGCGTGCGCTTGGGAGCGTATTTGAGCCCCGGAACCACGGTGATGCACGAAGGATTCGTCAACTTCAACGCGGGAACGTTGGGCGCTTCCATGGTGGAGGGTCGCATTTCGCAGGGCGTCGTCGTGGGCGACGGCTCTGACATCGGCGGTGGCGCGTCGATCATGGGCACCCTCTCCGGTGGTGGTTCCCACCGCATCTCGATCGGTGCGCGCACGCTCCTCGGCGCAAACGCCGGAATTGGCATTTCGCTGGGCGACGACTGCGTCGTCGAAGCCGGCCTCTACGTCACCGCCGGCTCCAAGATCATCATGATCGACCAGCCACTCCAAGCCGACGGCTCCCCCGTCATCGTGAAGGGCTCGGACCTCTCCGGCAAAAACGGTCTACTGTTGCGCCGCAACTCACTGACCGGTGCGATTGAGGCTGTCGCGCGCCAGGGCGTCGGCGTCACGCTCAACGAAGCGCTCCACGCCTAAACCAACCAGAAAACAACGAAACCCCAGCAGAGAAAATCTGCTGGGGTTCCGTCTATGTCTTCTTACAGACCCGGGTAGTTACGCTCCGGTGCACCTGTGTACAGTTGCTGCGGGCGACCAATCTTGTTCTGCGGGTCGGTGTTGAGCTCACGCCAGTGCGCGAGCCAACCGGGCAGGCGACCGATCGCGAACAGCACGGTAAACATGCGCGTCGGGAAGCCCATCGCCTTGTAGATCACGCCGGTGTAGAAGTCCACGTTCGGGTACAGGCGGCGCGACTGGAAGTACTCGTCGTTGAGAGCGATCTCTTCGAGCTCCTTCGCCAGGTCAAGCAGCGGGTCTTTCACGCCGAGCTCGGCGAGAACCTCATCTGCCGACTCCTTGACGAGCTTGGCGCGCGGGTCGTAGTTCTTGTAAACACGGTGTCCGAAGCCCATGAGCTTGACGCCGTCTTCCTTGTTCTTGACGCGCTCGACGAAGCGCTTGACGCCCTCGCCCGAGTCGCGAATCTTCGCGAGCATCTCAAGAACAGCCTCATTCGCGCCACCGTGCAGCGGGCCGTACAGGGCGTTGATGCCCGCCGAGATCGACGAGAACTGGTTCGCGCCGGTCGAACCGACAAGGCGAACTGTCGAGGTCGATGCGTTCTGCTCGTGGTCTTCGTGCAGGATGAGCAGACGCTCAAGCGCACGCGACATTACGGGGTTCACTTCGTAGGGCTCGCTGAGCACACCGAAGTTGAGCTTGAGGAAGTTGTCGACGAAGCTCAGCGAGTTATCGGGGTACAGGAAAGCCTGGCCGATGCTCTTCTTGTGCGCGTACGCAGCAAGAACGGGGAGCTTGGCGAGCATGCGAATCGTGTTGAGTTCGACGTGCTCGGGGTTGTGCGGGTCTGACTGACCTTCGTAGTAGGTCGACAGCGCCGAAACAGCCGACGACAGCACCGACATGGGGTGCGCGGTGTGCGGCAGTGCCGAGAAGAAGTGCTTAAGGTCTTCGTGGATCAGCGTGTGGCGACGAATCTTCTCATCGAACTCACCGAGCTGGTCAGCGGTCGGCAGCTCACCGTAGATGAGCAGCCAAGCAACCTCGAGGTACGAGCTGTTCTTGGCGAGCTGCTCGATCGGATAACCGCGATAACGCAGGATGCCTTCATCGCCGTCAATGAAGGTGATGGCAGACTTCGTTGCCGCCGTGTTGACGAAGCCGTAGTCCAGCGCCGTGTGGCCGGTCTGCTTGGTCAGCGTTGCGAAGTCAATGGCGGGGGTGCCATCCGTTCCTTGCAGAACGGGGAATTCAGCGGTTGTACCGCCAATCGACAGTGTGGCCTTCTCGGGCTGGGTTGCCGCGTCCGTCACGGTGCCTCCTTGCGATCTGTATCGACGAGAGTCGTATGTGCCGCGCGGTGACGCGGCCGGTCAGGGCTCCACAAAAGAAGCCACACATTTACAGCCTAGTAGGACTCGGGCAGTACTGTTGACCGCCGCAAAGGATCCTGGAATTCGGTGGAGATAACCTACGAAATTTGGCGCAGGCGCGCAGCCGCCGCCGCGATCCGCTCGTCTGTGGCTGTCAGCGACAGGCGCACGTGCTGCGAAAAGTACGGACCGTAGAAGACGCCGGGGCCAGCCAGGATGCCAATTTCGGCCAGTCTTTCGATGCTCTCCCACGCGTCACGACCTTCGGTCGCCCACAGATACAGGCCCGCCTCACTGTTGTCGATGCGAAAACCTGCGGCTTCGAG
Organism: uncultured Microbacterium sp.; assembly: GCA_947503655.1. GTDB lineage: Bacteria > Actinomycetota > Actinomycetes > Actinomycetales > Microbacteriaceae > Microbacterium. The sequence continues at coordinate 74,935 of CANNEP010000002.1, read as the reverse complement.
CGCCGGCTTGAGCGTTTCGCGGCGGGCGCGGTACCGCTCCTTCTGCTGCGCCACGTGGACGTCATCGTTCAGCGCGACCGCCATGGCGTGCTGTACCGGCAACGGCAACATCAAGCCGAGGTGCTTACGTGCGGTGAGCAGGCGATTCACCAGGTCAGCATCGCCCGCCAGGAATGCGGCGCGGTAGCCAGCCAGGTTGGACTGCTTCGACAGCGAGTACACCGACAGCACACCAGTCGCATCACCGTCAGTGACGCGCGGGTCAAGAATCGAGGGAATCGCCTCGGTGTCCCACGGCGCTTCCCACCCGAGCTCGGCATAGCATTCGTCGCCGGCGATGACAGCACCGAGTTCACGGGCACGCGCAACGGCCGCTCGAAGTTCTGCGGCGTTCCAAACGCGGCCATCAGGGTTACCGGGCGAATTCAACCAGATCAGCTTGGTTCCGGCTGGCCACAACGCGGGGTCATCCTCAGCAACCGGGGTCGCCCCCACGACGACGGCGCCGACCTCATACGTCGGATACGCCGCACGCGGGTGCACGACGATGTCGCCTGCGCCGAGACCCAACAGAGTCGGCAACAGTGCGACGAGTTCTTTTGACCCGATCGTCGGTAGAACGTGATCGGGCGTCAGTCCGGTGACGCCGCGACGGCGTTCAAACCAGGAGACGATGGCTTCGCGAAGCGGAACCGTGCCGACAGTTTGCGGGTACGCGTGCGCTTCGGTCGCCGCAGCAAGAGCCTCACGAATAACGGCGGGGGTTTCATCGACGGGTGACCCAATCGACAGGTCAACGATGCCGTCAGCGTGTTCGCGGGCGCGCTGAGCGAACGGCGCCACCGCGTCCCACGGGTAGTCGGCGAGGTCGCGAACGCTCATGCCTGCGGCGGCAGAACCGAGACGACCGGGTGATCCTTCGGAATCACGCCAACCTTTGCCGCCCCACCGGGCGAGCCCACGCCGTCGAAGAACTCAACATTGGCCTTGTAGTAGTCGGCCCACTCTTCGGGCAGGTCATCTTCGTAGTAGATGGCCTCAACCGGGCAGACCGGCTCGCACGCACCACAGTCAACGCACTCATCGGGGTGAATGTAAAGCATGCGCTCACCCTCGTAGATGCAGTCAACGGGGCATTCATCAATGCAGGCGCGGTCTTTCACGTCCACACAAGGCAGAGCAATCACGTACGTCACAGGATCAGTCTACTTCGGGTTGAGGGCACGGAGCCGTGACGCGCTCGGCCACGCAACGATCGCGACCACCACGGCGGTGAGTCCGAGTGACCAGACCATGCCGAGAACGGAGTCCGGAACCACGACGGAACCACCGGGACCGACACCCGAAAAAAGGAGCAGGGCGCCCAGCATGCCCGCTCCCGCAACGGCGGCGGCAATGCGATCCTCAGTGATCATGCGGATCGCGACGAGAATCGCGGCGCAGCCGACGATTCCGACGACGAAGCCCAGCGGGAGTCCTACCGGCATCGAGGCGTAACCAATGGTTCCGGCGGCGCCAAAAAGAGCACCGAGCACAAACGCCATGACCCAGGTCAGAATGCGGGAGAGAAGCTGCACCCCGCCATCGTACTCGGGAAGGTTTGGTGCTGACCGAGCGTCAGGCGGCCAGCCCCCACAGCCGGAGCAACGCGGCGGTCACGGCACCCGCCAGCACGACGAGCAGGAACGGCGCACGCACGGTGAGCAGGATGGCCGCGACGAGGACCGCCGGAATGCGGGCATCGAGCACAATGTTCTGACCACTCGCAAGAGTCTGAGTGGCGATGAGTGCTGCCAACAGCGCGACCGTCAGCAGATCGGTGATTCGGGCGGTGCGGGGCTCTTCGAGCCAATGCGTCGGCGTGAGATAACCGGCGAGCTTCAGCAGCATACACGCGATGCACGCCAGCAGCACGGCAGACCAGAGCGTCATGCGGCCTGCTCCTTAGGCTCAAACAGGTTGAACCAGCCCACGATGACCGCAACAGATGCGGCGATGAGCACGGGCGCACCCGGCATCACGATCGGGGTGACAGCCGTTGCCACGACGGCGGCTGCAACGCCCACCGCGATCGCCTGCCGATTTTTCAGTCGTGGCCACAAGAGAGCGACGAACGCTGCGGCGGCCGCGGCATCCAAGCCCCACGCCCGCGGGTCCCCAAGCACGTCACCGACGATCGCTCCGAGAAGCGTCATGAGGTTCCAGCCGACGAAGATGCCGATACCGGTCGCCCAAAACCCAATTCGTCTCGACCGGGTGTCGTTCTGCGCGAGCGCGACAGCGGTGGATTCGTCGATCGTGAGATGAGCCGCAGCAATGCGCTTAGCCTTGCTGCCCCCAATGAGCGACGACAGGCGCATGCCGTAAGCGAGGTTACGAATGCCGAGGAGAGCCGAGGAAGCAATGGCGGCAGGCGCGGCGGCGACACCGCCGGTACCGATCACTCCGATAAACGCGAACTGCGAACCGCCGGTGAACATCAACAGGCTCAGCACGCACGTTTGCCACATGTCCAGGCCGCTCGACATGGCGAGGGCGCCAAACGAAATGCCGTACGCGCCGGTCGCGAGCGACACACCAATGGCGTCACGCCACGCACGGCGCGCGTTAGCCTCAGCGACATCGGTTTCAGACACGAGATTCATCTTCGCATTGAAACGCAACGTGCCCGCACCAAAAGGTACGGGCACGGTGTCTGGGAGCTACCGCTTACGCGTTGGCGTCCTGCTTCTTCAGGCGGCTCGTGGCACGGGCACGTGCGTTGGCGTCGAGCTCAACCTTGCGGATGCGAACCTTCTCCGGAGTAACCTCAACGCACTCGTCTTCACGAGCGAACTCGAGGCTCTCCTCCAGCGACAGCAGACGCGGCGGCGTCATCGACTCGAAGGAGTCAGACGAAGCTGCGCGCATGTTGGTGAGCTTCTTTTCCTTCGTGATGTTGACGTCCATGTCGTCGTTGCGCGAGTTCTCGCCGATGACCATGCCCTCGTACACCTCGTCCTGAGGCGAAACGAAGAAGCTCATGCGCTCCTGCAGGGCGATGATCGCGAACGGCGTGACGACACCCGAACGGTCAGAAACGATCGAGCCGTTCTGACGCGTCACGATCTGCCCAGCCCACGGCTCGTAGCCGTGCGAAATGGCGTTGGCGATACCGGTACCGCGCGTCGTGGTCATGAACTCGGTACGGAAACCGATCAAACCGCGCGACGGAACGACAAACTCCATACGAACCCAACCGGTTCCGTGGTTCGTCATGCCCTCCATGCGGCCCTTACGCGCTGCGAGCAGCTGCGTGATCGCACCGAGGTACTCCTCCGGAGCGTCGATCGTGAGGTGCTCGAACGGCTCGTGAACCTTGCCGTCGATCTTCTTCGTCACCACCTGCGGCTTGCCAACGGTGAGCTCGAAGCCTTCGCGACGCATGTTCTCAACGAGGATCGCGAGAGCGAGCTCACCACGGCCCTGAACTTCCCACGCGTCCGGGCGCCCGATGTCGACGACCTTGAGCGAGACGTTACCGATGAGTTCGCGGTCGAGGCGGTCCTTGACCATGCGAGCCGTGAGCTTGTGACCCTTGACCTTGCCGACGAGCGGCGAGGTGTTGGTTCCGATGGTCATCGAGATCGCCGGGTCGTCGACGTGGATCATCGGCAGCGGGCGAATATCTTCGGGGTCGGCGATGGTCTCACCGATCGTGATGTCTTCGAAGCCAGCGATAGCAACGATGTCGCCGGGGCCGGCCTCTTCTGCGGGGTAACGCTCCAGGGCGCGGGTCTTCAGTAGCTCGGTGACGCGAGCGGTGCTCGTCGTGCCGTCAGCGCGCACCCAGGCGACCGTCTGACCCTTTTTCAGCGTGCCGTTGAAAACGCGCAGCAGCGCGAGACGGCCGAGGAACGGGCTGGAGTCGAGGTTCGTGACCCACGCCTGCAACGGAGCCTCGTCGTCGTACGACGGTGCCGGAACGTGCTCGAGAATCGCGTCGAACAGCGGCTCGAGGTCATCGTTGTCAGGCAGGTCGCCGTCAGCGGGACGGTTGCGCGACGCGGCGCCAGCACGACCCGATGTGTAGACGACCGGAACATCGAGCAGCGCGTCGACGTCAAGGTCGGGCACGTCGTCAACGAGGTCAGAAGCAAGACCGAGCAGAAGGTCTTGCGCTTCGCCCTCAACGGCCTCGATACGAGCGTCGGGACGGTCGGTCTTGTTGACCGCGAGAATAACGGGGAGCTTCGCCTCAAGTGCCTTGCGCAGCACGAAGCGGGTCTGCGGGAGCGGGCCCTCAGACGAGTCAACGAGTAGCACGACACCGTCAACCATCGACAGACCGCGCTCAACCTCGCCACCGAAGTCAGCGTGGCCCGGGGTGTCGATGACGTTGATCGTCACCGGAACATCGGAGTGCTTTCCGCTGTAGGTGATCGCCGTATTCTTCGCGAGGATCGTGATGCCCTTTTCGCGCTCAAGGTCACCAGAGTCCATCGAACGGTCTTCGGTGTTTCCGTGGTCGCTGAAGGCACCCGTCTGACGAAGCATCGCGTCGACAAGCGTGGTCTTGCCGTGGTCGACGTGTGCGACGATTGCGACATTTCGGAGATCCGGACGGAGGGCATGCGCCATGGATGTTGTCCTTGCGTTGGGTAAATGTGCCCGGAATCGGGCCTATCTATCTTACACGCTTACAGAAAAGCCCCCGACGATCGGGCGATCGTCGGGGGCTTTGACAGGTTTCTCAGCCGCGCCGGACCCGTTAGCTGACTTCCTGTGATGCCAGCAGGGCGGCGCGAGCATCGCGGCGCACCTTCTGCTCCTCCGGGTCCGGAACCGGAATCGCAGCGATGAGACGCTGCGTGTACGGGTCCTGCGGAGCGTTCAGCACCTGAGCCGTGGGGCCCTGCTCAACAATCGAGCCGTGGTTCATCACGATCAAGCGGTCCGAGAGCGAGTCAACAACCGCGAGGTCGTGGCTAATGAACAGGCAGGCGAAGCCGAGTTCGTTCTGGAGTGCGCGCAGCAGCTTAAGCACCGTCGCCTGCACCGAAACGTCGAGCGCCGAGGTGGGCTCGTCGGCGATCAGCAACTTAGGCTCGAGCGAGAGCGCGCGGGCAATACCAACACGCTGCTTCTGACCACCCGACAGCTCGTGCGGGTAGCGGTTGCGGTAGGAGCGCGGCAGTTCAACGGCGTCAAGAAGTTCTTGCACCTTGATGTCGAGCGCGCGACCCTTTGCGACACCGGCCAGCAGCATCGGCTCACCGATGGACTGACCGATCGGCAGACGCGGGTTGAGCGACGACGACGGGTCTTGGAAGACGATACCGACGTCCTTGTGCACTTCGTGCAGCAGACGACGGTTGGCGTTCGAGATGTCGTGACCGACAACCGAGGCTTGCCCCTCGGCGATCGGCAGCAAGCCGATAGCCGCGCGGCCCATGGTGGACTTACCGGAGCCCGACTCACCAACGAGGCCGGTGACCTCGCCGGGGTAGATCGTGAACGATGCGTGCTCGACGGCGCGGAAGGCAGGCACGCGGCCCTTCTTCGGGTAGTCGATCGCAACGTCCTTGAACTCGAGCACCGGAGCGCCCTTGGACGCACGCTCAGCGTCTTCCGCAGCGGCCGCCTCGGCGATACGAATGGCCGAGGTGTCACCGCGGAGTGCGGCGGTGGTGTCGATGCGCTGTTCACCATCGAGACCCGCGCCCAGACGCGGCACGGCAGCCAGCAGCTGCTGTGTGTAAGGGTGCTGCGGGTTCGCGAACACTTCTTGCGTGGTTCCGCGCTCCACAATCTCACCCTTACGCATGACGACGATGTCGTCGGCGAGGTCAGCAACCACACCCATGTCGTGGGTGATGAGGAGGATTGCAGCATCAACGCGGTGACGCAAGTCGCGCATCAGGTCGAGGATTTCAGCCTGCACCGTTACGTCGAGCGCCGTCGTCGGCTCATCAGCAATCAGCAGCTTCGGATCGCAGGAAATCGACTGCGCGATCATTGCACGCTGGCGCTGACCGCCCGAGAGCTGGTGCGGGTAGGAGTTGAACGCCTTGCGCGGGTCAGGCAGGTCAACCATGTCGAGCAGTTCGAGAGCGCGGGTCTTGGCCGCACTCGGTGTCATACCGAAGTGCATACGCAACGTCTCAATGATCTGGAAGCCGACCGTGAAGACCGGGTTCAGCGCCGTCATCGGCTCCTGGAAGATCACGGCAATTTCGCGACCACGAATGCGGCGAAGGTCGTCGCCCTTGAGCGACAGAATCTCGCGACCATCGAGGCGAGCGGAACCAGTGACGCGCGCGTTCTTGGGGAGCAGACCCAGGAGCGACATCGAGCTGACCGACTTGCCGGATCCGGATTCACCCACGATCGCGAGTGCTTCTCCGGGGCGCACGCTGTAGGTCAGCTTCTTAGCTGCCGGCACCCAATAGTTGTCAACGGCGAAGTCAACGGAGAGTCCGTCGACTTCCAAAAGGGGGGCGCCTTCGCGACGCTTTCGTTCTTCTGGCATGTTCATCGTGTGTTCCTCACCATACGAGAGGGGAAAATAGAAGTGTGAAGAGCAACGAGACGACCGTCCATTCCCGATTCAACCGCATCGTGACGGTGATCCTGTGGGTGTTGAGCGTCGTGCTCGTAGTGATCGCGGCCAGTAGCGGCGATTCGCGCCTGACGTGGGTTTACCCCACCGGCCTCTTCCTGGTGGCTTATGCGTACTTCGCGCTGTGGCGTCCGAATGTCACGGTGAGCGACGAGGGTGTGCTGATCCAAAACGTGACGCACCATATCTTCGTGCCGTGGGTGGCACTCATTCTGGTGGACACGAAGCATGCGCTTACCCTCTACACGCCGGGAAAGAAGTTCGCGGCGTGGTCGGCTCCGGCGCCCGGTCTCGTCACGGCGTACACGGCCGGCCGCCGAGCCGCGAACCGCGAGACGCGCGCTGCGGGCGAACGCCCGCGTCACGCAGATCTCATCGGAACCGACTCGGGCGACGCGGCCATTGTCATCCGTGAGCGCTGGGAGAAGCTGAAGAACGCGAACCAGATCGCCATTGGCGAGGCTGGCGAGGTCACGGTTCGACGCAACATCGAACCGCTCCCCCTGCTCGTTCTTACCGTACTCGCCGCGGGAATCGTGGCGGGCTTCTTCTTCAGCTAACCGGGTCATCGTCAGTGTCCTTCGCGGCGCTCCACGTCGGCTCGAGTGTCTGAGGCACTCGGGCCGCCCGGTACATCCATAGAGACCGCCGTCGTCGGCGTAGGCGCATCCTGCGGAAGCTCCTTCACGCGACGGAAGATCACGTTCTTCTGACGCGGGTCAAAGGCATCACGCAGACCATCACCAACGAAGTTGACGAGCAGCGAGAGCAGCACAATGAAGACGGCTGGCCACCAGAAGAGCCACGGACGAGTCTGGAACGCAGACTCGTTGCGGCTGATGAGGCTACCGAGTGATACGTCGGGCGCCTGAATACCGTAGCCAAGGAACGACAGCGACGTCTCCAGCAGGATGGCTGCCGCAATGGCGAGCGTTGCTGAAACGATGACGATACCCATGGCGTTTGGCAGGATGTGCTTGAAGATGATGCGCGCATCCGAGGCGCCAGCGACTCGTGCTGCTTCAACGAACTCGCGCTCACGCAGTGACAGGAACTCGGCACGCACGAGACGAGCCATTCCCGTCCATGCGAAGAAGCCGAGGAACAGTGCGAGCACGACCGGGCCGAGGGCACCCATGGCGGAACCAACCACCGCACCGATCACGATGATCGGGATGATGATGACGATGTCGGTCAGACGCATCAGCACGGCGTCCACCCAGCCGCGGTAGTAACCCGCAACGGCACCAACGACGATTCCGATGAAGGTTGCGACAAGACCGAGGATGAACATGACGACCGTGGAGTTCACGACGCCACGCATGACCATCGCGAAATAGTCCTTACCGACGGTGTCCTGACCGAACGGGTGGTCACCGAGGGAGAACGGCCACAGCTGCAGCGTTGGGCGCCCCTGCTCCACCGGGGGAAGCAGTTCTGTGTACGTCCACTTCCACCAGCCCTGAATGCCAAAGGCACCCGAAGCACTGACCGCAAAGCCAATAACGAGAATCAGCAAAACAAAGCTGATCATGGCGGGCTTGTGACCAACGAACCGCTTGAATACAAGCCGTCCTTGGCTGATGCCCTGGTCTTCGCCGATGTTGCGAATGGTTTCTGTCGGCGCGGGTCCGGTTTGTGCCGGTACGCCGGGTTCGATATTAGCCATTATTTTGCCCTCACTCGCGGGTCAAGCGCCGAGTAGGCGAGGTCTGCCAAGAAGTTGAACAGGATGGCGAAGATCGCAATGATCAGGAAGTACGCCATCACCGGGTTCGGGTCGGATTCGTCAAGACCCTTACTGAACAGGGCACCCATACCACTGAACGCGAAGATGCGCTCGGTGATGATGGCTCCACCCAGGATCGCTCCCACGTCGGCAGCAACAATGGTCGTGATCGGAATCAGCGAGTTGCGGAATGCGTGGCGAACCACGACCGTCCGCTCCGGCAGACCCTTCGCACGCGCGGTGCGAATGTAGTCCTGGTTCAGCGTCTCCAGCATGCCACCACGTGCGTATCGGGTGTAGCCGGCGAACGAGATCAGCATGAGCGAAATCGTTGGCAACAACAGATGCGTGAACGTGTCGATGCCATGAATCCAGAAGTCACCCTGCAGGTTCGGCGTCGATGATCCCACCGTCGCGATGGGGCGTCCGCGCGAAAGCGAAACGTATTCCGGCCAACGGGTCATGAACTGATCCAACAGGATAACGCCGTAGCCGAGCAGAGCGGTCAGCACACCGATGCGCGCTGCCTGTCCGCGGTCGTGCTCGCCCAGCAGATAACCAACAACGCCACCCACGACACCGAGACCGACGGCGATTCCGACGACACCGATTCCGGTGACGCTCGGAAGTATCGGCATCAGCACGAAGTAGGCGACGATCAGGATGCCTGCGGTGACACCAGCCGTCTTCCACGCGTAGTTCGCGCGGGATCCGGCGATCAGCATCACCATTCCGGCACCAATGGCAGCGATGAGCAGCGGAGCGAGGATTGGGCCCAGACCCGGGTTCATGAACCACTGGGTCACGCCCATACCGTACAGCATGGCTCCGGTGACGAGCGTTGACGCGACAAAAACGGTGAGGCGACGTTGCCTCTTACCGCCTATGATCGCCTGCCAGAAGAGGCCGGCAACGAGCGCGCCAATGATGATGACAGGCCAACTGATGAATGGCCCCGCCTGAAGCCAGTTGTTGAAGCCGATCGCCAGGAACACCTTGAGCACGACAGCCATGAGGAACGACGGCAGTGAGTACAGGAAGAAGCTCACAAAGGTAAACGTGTAGTCCACGGCACTGTACTGACGAAGCGCCGAGATGATGCCAACCATGATGCCGAGGATGATGGCAAGAATCGTGGCTGCGGTCACAAGCTGAAGCGTGGAACCCATGGCGCGTCCGAGAAGGACCGCGACCGACTGATTGCTGATCGTGACACCCAGATCACAAGCGAGCAGTCCGGGAGCGACGCACTGGACGGCGCCGCCGACCCAGTTGAGCCAACGCACCGGAATCGGGTCATCAAGACCCAGCCACTGGATACGCTGCGCAATGAGCATTTCCTTGTTGGCTTGGCTGCTCGTGCGGAGATCTTCCAGCGGATCGCGTGCCAACGCAACGAGCGTGTACATAAGGAAGGACGCGGCGAGGATGATCAGGATCGAAACCCCGATTCGCCGCAAGATGTAGCTAGTCAATGGGCTGTCCCTTCATGGAGACAAACGGTATGAGGCATGTGCCCTGCGCAACGAGAGCACTTGTGGTGCGTCGTCGCTGTTGCCGATACCGGGGGAATGGAAATCAACGCACAAGCCAGGGGGCGTCGGAATTCCGACGCCCCCTGCTTGTATGTGTTAGTCGAAGGCGAGGGGCTTAGTTAGCCGCTGCCGTCCACTCCCAGTAGTTCCAGATCGGACCGGTCTGGTTAGCCATGTAGGTAACGCCCGATACGCGGTCCGAGTGTGCGATGACACCCGGGCTCTGGAACAGCGGCAGACCGTAGTAGTTGTCGAACAGAAGCTTGTCGACCTTCTGACCGATCTCTACGATGCCAGCGTCGTCCGTCTGAACCATGATCTGCGAAGCGAGCTCGTCGATCTCAGGAACGCTGATGCCGTTGTAGTTACCGCCACCATTGGTCGCGAAGATCTGCGGGATCGAGACGTTACCGACACCCGGGGAGATCCAACCGAAGATGGAGACGTCGTAGACGTCGCTACCGAGCATCGAGCCCCACTTAGCGTCACCGACGTTCTCAACAACGAAGCCGGCCTCAGTTGCCTTAGCCGAGATTGCCTCGAATGCCGCAACACGGTTCGGGTTGTTGATGTTGTACAGGATGCGGACCGTCGGGGTCTTGCCTGCGAGCAGAGCCTTTGCACCCTCAACGTCAACGTCAGCGTATGCCGACGAGCCGTTGTTCTTAGCGGAGTCTTCGTAGACCTTGCCTTGCGAGGTCACGTAGACCTGCGAGTTCAGAACGGTTGCTTCGGGGTTGATCGGCTTGATCAGCGTGTCAACGATCTGCTGACGCGGGATGACCTTCATGAAAGCTTCGCGAACCGTGGGGTCAGCGAACTCGCCCTTGAAGTTGATGTCAACGTGGTCGTACGACAGCTGGTCGCCCGTGAGAACCGTTGCGGTCGGGATGGCTTGCAGTGCCGTCAGCGTGTCGGTAGCAGCCTGCGGGTTGATGATGTCAACCTCGCCGTTCTGCAGTGCCGAAACCTGTGCCTGCGAGTCACCGATGAAGCGGAAGACGAGCGAGGAGTACGCGGGCTTCAGCGTGCCCTTGTAGTTCTCGTTGACCTTCAGCGTCATCGACTGCGTGGGCTCCCACGAGTCAACGATGAACGGGCCGTTCGAGAGGTACAGCGACGGGTCGTCCGGCAGCGACGTTGCGTCGAATGCCGAGTTGAAGACCTCTGCTGCCTTGACGAGGGGCTCGATCGGAGCGGCCGGAGCTGCTGTGTCGCCCTTCTTGCCGTCGGTGATGGCGCCGACGATCTCATCAACCGTGACGCCAGCCTTCTCGGCGACGACGTGAACCGGCTGCTCGAGGAGCCAAACGAGGTTCCAGTCAACGAACGGGGTGTCGTACTCGATGGTGAGCGACAGCTTGTCGTCGCTCACTTCGGTGATCTTCGAGTCGCGGATGCCCTCGGTGGAACCAGCGATCGTGAAGTACTGCGTACCGGAGGTGACGTTGCCTTCAGCGTCGAACGATGCATCGTCGAAGTAGCCCGACTCAACAGCCCAACCGAAGACGAGGTCGTCGGTGTCGATAGCGTCGCCGTCAGACCACTCGAGGCCCTTGTTCAGGGTGTACTTGACCGTCAGCGGGTCGTCCGAAACCTTCTCGTAGGTTCCGAAGCCCTCGTTGGGAACAATCTCGAGCTTGTCGTTGACGTAACCGAACGTGTCGTGAGTTGCGTAGCTCAGCTTCGAGTTGATGTCGAGGTTTGCCTGCGGGGTGTTGACGTTGAACGACGTCACCTCGTTGGCCTCAGCCAGCGTGATCGTTGCGTCAACGACCTCACCCGAACCGGTGCCTTCAGACGGCTTCGTCGAGGGGTCAGTTGCTCCGGGCGTGGTGCAACCAGCGAGGATCAGGGCAGAGAAGCCCAGACCCGCGGTGGTTGCTAGGGCGCGCTTGCGCCATGTCTTGTTAGACACTATTTCCTCCTGTGCAAGGGGTCTTTGTGCACCAGGCTTCTGATTGAAACCTGGGACACGGATAGGGAAACATTAAGCGCGCCAGGTGCGCATGGTCAAAACGTCGCGCAAAAACGTTACATACCCTTAACTCAATTGAGGTGTTTGCTCACAAACTGCACGTTCGTTCCGGAGTCGCTGAGTCTTCGGTTGGGCAAGATGCGTGGCACCGCCATTGATTCGGGCGGAAATGCCGAGCGCCGCACTGCCATCAGGCGGTGCAGGCAGGGATCTCCCATATGTGGTCGTACGGCGTAGTGTATGCGGCAGAATGAGCATGATGTCCGCCCCGTTATCGCCCGCAGCCAGCCCCGTGTCACGAACCCGGCTGGTCTGGGAAGTCGTAATTGTGCTGTGCCTGTCACTCGGGCGGTCGGCGCTGTACTCCACGATCTCGCTCGTGCGGTCGTTGCTTAACCCCACCCCCATTGGCGACCAAACGGCGCAACTCAATCCCTCACGCGACGACCACGCCGTCTGGGACGTGATTTACGGCCTCCTGGACGTGTTCTTCGACCTCGCCATCGTGGCGCTCGTAATCTACCTGCTCTGGGAACCCGGCCAGTCTGCACTCCGCAAGATCGGCCTCGACTTCTCATGCATTGGTTCCGATTTTCTGCGCGCTCTCGCCGTGGGTGCCGCCATCGGTATCCCGGGCCTCGGGCTGTACCTCGCGGGCCGTGCTGCCGGCATGACGATCGCGGTACAGGCGTCGGAGGGTATCGCCTGGTATTTGATTCCCGTCCTCCTGCTGTCGGCCGCGCGTGCCGGACTGCTCGAAGAGGTCATTCTGTTGGGATACCTCGGCGACCGCCTCCGCTGGCTCGGGTGGGGTACGTGGGCCATCATTCTGTCGGCGGCAGCATTGCGCGGTTTGTACCACTCCTACCAGGGCGTGCCCGCAATCTTCGGAAACTTTGTCATGGGCATCGTGTTCGGCTGGGCCTACCAGCGCTGGGGCCGCGTCATGCCGCTCGTGATCGCGCACACCCTCATCGACATCGTGGCCTTCGTCGGCTACCCCCTCGCCGCTGCCCTCTGGCCCACCCTCTTCACCGCGTAACTCTCCCCTCGGTTCCGCCCCCGGTGCGGAACCACGGGGGCGGAACCACGGGCGCAGCGGGGGTCGCGGGGGACGCTGTGGACGCGAAAGGGGTGGGGCCGCAGTGCGGCGCCCACCCCATTCGTGTGCGAGAAATTAGCCGAGGTCGGCGAAGGCCTCGATCGGCGGGCACGCGCAGACCAGGTTGCGGTCTCCGAATGCCTGGTCGATGCGACGCACCGGCGGCCAATACTTCGTGCGGATCAGCGACGACACCGGGTAGACGGCGACATCGCGGGTGTAGGGGTGAGCCCACTCCCCTGCGATGACCGACTGTGCGGTGTGCGGTGCGTTGGCGAGCGGGTTATCTTCCGCAGGCCACGTGCCAGCCTTGACCTCTTGAGCCTCACCGTGAATCGCGATCATCGCATCGATGAAACGATCGATCTCGACGATGTCTTCCGACTCGGTCGGCTCAACCATGAGGGTTCCGGCAACCGGGAACGACATGGTCGGTGCGTGGAAACCGTAGTCGATGAGACGCTTAGCCACATCGTCAACGGTGACGCCGGTGTCCTCCTTGAGGGGACGAAGGTCGAGGATGCACTCGTGTGCGACGAGTCCGCCCTCACCCGAGTACAGCACCGGGTAGTACTCACGCAGACGCGCGGCAACGTAGTTTGCCGACAGCACGGCCGCGGCCGTTGCGTCACGGAGGCCCGCGGCGCCCATCATGCGCACGTATGCCCACGAGATCGGCAGCACACCGCTCGAACCGTACGGTGCGGCCGAAACCGGGCCACCAGCGAAGACGTAGCCGCCAGCGTGCTCCGCGCGCTGTGCGAGCGGGTGCGACGGCAGGTACGGCGCGAGGTGCGCCTTCGCTGCCACGGGACCCACACCGGGGCCGCCACCGCCGTGCGGGATGGCAAACGTCTTGTGCAGGTTGAGGTGCGACACGTCGCCACCCAGGTCGCCGAAGCGCGAGTAGCCGAGCAGGGCGTTGAGGTTGGCGCCGTCGATGTAGACCTGGCCACCGGCCGCGTGAACGGCAGCGGTGATGTCGAGCACGTCTTGCTCGTACACACCGTGCGTCGACGGATAGGTGATCATGAGGGCCGACAGCGTGTCAGCGTGCTTCTCAATCTTGGCGCGCAGGTCGTCAAGATCAACGTCACCCGACTCGGTGGTCGCGACAACGATAACCTTCATGCCCGCGAGCACAGCCGAGGCTGCGTTCGTGCCGTGAGCCGACGATGGGATGAGGCAAATGTCGCGCGCCGTGTCGCCGTTAGCCAGGTGGTAACCGCGAATAGCCAGCAGACCTGCCAGCTCACCCTGCGAACCAGCGTTCGGCTGCAGCGAGACGGCATCGTAACCGGTGACATCAGCGAGCCAGCCCTCGAGCTGCGTGATGAGCTCCAGGTAGCCCTCAACGTCAGAGACGGGAGCGAACGGGTGAATGCCCGCGAACTCCGGCCACGTGATGGCAGCCATCTCGGTCGCCGCGTTGAGCTTCATCGTGCAGGAGCCGAGCGGAATCATGCCGCGGTCCAGCGCGTAGTCGCGGTCAGCGAGCTGCTTGAGGTAGCGCATCATGGCGGTCTCAGAGTGGTGCACGTTGAAGACCGGGTGCGTCAGGAAGTCATCCGTACGACGCAGCGCGTCGGGGAGCTTGCCGATTTCCAGCGCAGCCAGACCAAACGCACCGGGAGCCTCAACGCCGAAGAAGCCAGCCACAGCGGCCAGGTCAGCGAGCGTCGTGGTCTCGTCGGTCGACACCGAGATGGTGTCAGCGTCAACGAGGTGCAGCAGGTATCCACCGTTGTGTGCGGCAGCGACGATGTCGGCTGCGCGACCCGGAACCTTGATGGTCACGGTGTCGAAGAACGACTCGTGGGCAATCTCGAGTCCGCCAGCAACGACGTTCTTCGCGAGTTGCGACGCCATCTGCGCGGTGCGGGTTGCGATTGCGCGCAGCCCGTTCGGACCGTGGTAGACCGCGTACATCGACGCCATAACGGCCAGCAGTACCTGCGCGGTGCAGATGTTGCTCGTCGCCTTCTCACGGCGAATGTGCTGCTCGCGCGTCTGCAGCGACAGGCGGTAGGCGGGGTGGCCAGACGCATCCTGCGAGACACCGACGAGACGGCCGGGAAGCTGACGCTCCAGGCCCGCACGAACGGCCATGTAGCCCGCGTGCGGACCACCAAACGCCATCGGCACGCCAAAACGCTGCGTGGTTCCGACGGCGACATCTGCGCCGAGCGAGCCGGGCGAGGCCAGCAGCGTCAGGCTCAGCAGGTCAGCGGCGACAACGGCAAGGCCGCCAGCCGCGTGCACAGTCTCGATAACTTTCGACGGGTCCCATACGAGGCCCGTGGCACTCGGGTACTGCACGAACATGCCAAACAGCGCCTCGGGCAGAGCCTCGCCACCGGCAAGGTCAACCTCGACGAGCTCGACACCGACGGCTGCGGCACGCGTTGCCAGCAGCGCCTTCGTCTGCGGGAAAGCGCCCGAGTCCACGACGAACACCGGCGACGTCACCTTCGAAGCACGACGTGCGAGCAGCATGCCTTCAGCGGCGGCACTGCCCTCATCGAGCATCGACGCGTTGGCCGTCTGCATGCCGCTGAGCTCCGAGACCATGGTCTGGAAGTTGATCAGCGCCTCGAGGCGGCCCTGCGAGATCTCCGGCTGGTACGGCGTGTATGCGGTGTACCACGACGGGTTCTCCAGCACATTGCGCTGGATCACCGACGGGGTCAGCGTGCCGTAGTAGCCGAGGCCGATCATGGCCTTGTTGACGGTGTTGCGCGATGCCAGCGCACGAAGCTCGGCGAGTGCCTCCGCTTCGCTTGCAGCCTCAGGGAGCACATCCGAGGTTCCGCGATTCGCAAAAATCGACGTCGGAACCGCGCGACGCATCAGGGCGTCAAGCGGACGCTCCCCTGCTTCAGCAGTGATGCCAACGGCATCGAGCATGACTGCCTGGGTCCCGCTCGTGGTGCCGATGTGGCGGTCAGCAAAAATCGTCACGCTTATGCTCCGGTGAGCGCTGCGTAGGCGTCAGCGTCCATCGTTCCGGCGATTTCGCCCTCGAAACGAACCTTGATCAGCCAGCCCTGACCAAACGGGTCAGCGTTGACCAGGTCAGGCTGGTCGACGACGGCGTCGTTGATCTCGATGACCTCGCCGGCGACGGGAGCGTACAGCTCACCGACCGACTTGGTGGACTCGATCTCGCCGACAACGGTGGCTGCCGTGATGGTGGAACCAACAGCGGGGAGTTCGACGAAGACAACGTCGCCGAGCTGCTCAGCTGCGTAGTCGGTGATACCGATCGTGGCGACGTCTCCGTCGACAGCGATCCACTCGTGCTCTTCGGTGTACTTCAGGTCAGCGGTCATGAGTTTCTCCGATAGAAGGGAAGGGTGGTGATGGTTGCGGGAATGCGGGTGCCCCGCACGTCAATGGTCAAATCCGTTGCTTCGGCGGCGCTCGGGTGCACGAGGGCCATCGCGATCGGGTAGCCGAGCGTCGGGCTCAGCGCGCCGGACGTGACTTCGCCGACCTGGGTGTCGCCCTGGAAGACGCCGTAGCCGGCGCGGCCCGCGCGGCGACCCTCAGCCGAGAGTGCGATGAGCACAGGAGCGTCCGTGACGTCGCGGGCGGCGAGGCCCTCCTTACCAACGAAGGATTCCTTCGCGGCGACGACAACACGGCCGAGGCCGGACTGCGACGGAACCGTCTCGCGGCTCAGTTCGTGACCGTACAGCGGCATGCCGGCCTCGAGGCGCAGCGTGTCGCGGGCGGCAAGACCGGCGGGCACGAGGCCGCGGTCGGCACCGGCCGCGAGCACGGCGTCCCACAGCTCGCCTGCGGCGGAGTTCGGAACCAGGAGCTCGAAGCCGTCTTCACCGGTGTAACCGGTGCGGGCGATGAACACCGGAACGTCGCCGAAGTCGCCTTCGGTCCACGTGTAGTATGCGGAGTCAGCGAGTGGCGTCGCGGTGATGACGAGCTCGGTCATCGACTCGAGAATCGCCACCGACTCCGGGCCCTGCACGGCGATGAGCGCGACATCGTCGGAGATGTCGGACAGCTCAAGCGCGAAGTCGCCAATGCGCTCGTTGAGGGCGACAGCAACGGCGTCGTGGTTGCCAGCGTTCGAGATGATCAAGAAGCGCTCGTCTGCCATGCGGTAAACGATGAGGTCATCGATGATGCCGCCGTCTTCGGCAAGCAACAGCGAGTACTTCGCCTTGCCCGCGGCCATCGCCGACAGGCGACCAGCGAGCGCGTAATCGAGGTATGCGGCAGAGTCAGCACCATCAACGATGAACTCGGCCATGTGCGAAATGTCGAACAGACCCGCCGACTCGCGCACCGCCTTGTGCTCTGCAAGGTCTGACGTGTAGCGGACGGGCATCATCCAGCCGCCGAAGTCCGTGAAGGAAGCGCCCAGCGCTTCGTGACGGTCTTTCAGCGGAGTGAAGCGGTTCTCTGACATCTCTCTCCTGACAATGGGTCGCCAGGGCACCGGTCGGTACCCCAGACTCCCCCTCTGTCATGAGCCTGAGAGTTTCACGCGTGCGCGCTTTCACCGTCGGCGGATCCCAGCGGGATCGCTTTTCAGAGTGACCAGACCTTCGCGGTACGCGGACCTGAGAGATTGGCGGGGAGGCTTGCTCCTTCGGTGTCCGTGGTGGACTCTCCCGCGCGGGCCATGGGTCGTGTTCGATTGTGGTTCCAGCATACCGGTAACCGTCCGGGTTCCGTGAGCCGCAGGCGACCCCAGCACCAACCTTCGGCCATAGGATCAGATGGTGTCTTCCGCCGTCGTCACCGTTATCGTCGCTGGCCGCGACATTGCGACACTCGCACCCGCCGCGCTCGACTCTCTGCTCGCGCAAACTGAGCCGCGGTTCCGCGCCGTTCTGATCGACGACGGATCGATCGATGAAACCGGTGCGATCTTTCGCCGCTACGCCGATACTGACGCGCGGTTCCACGCCATCTGGCACCCCGACTCGCTCGGGCTCGGCGCTGCCCGCAACCACGGGCTGTCGCTCGTTGACACCGAGTACGTCGCGTTCTTAGATGCCGATGATGTGATGCGCCCCGAGGCGCTCGAACACATGGTCGCGAGCCTCGAATCGTCGGGTAGCGAGATGGCTGTCGGAACCTACGTGCGGCTTCGTGAGGTTGATGGTGCGTGGGTGTGTGGTGACGTGCAGCCATGGGTGCGGGCATCGGTGACGCCGGCACGCTCTGGTGTCACGCTCGCCGACCACCCCGCGGTTGTTGGCAATATCGTGGCGTGGTCGAAGGTCAGCCGCCATGCCCTGTGGACGCGCACTGGCGTGCGTTTTCCCGAAAGCGTGCTGTACGAAGACCAGGTTGTCGCCCAGCGACTGTATGCGGCTGCGCAGGGCATTGATCTGCTCGATGAGGTCGTCGTGGAGTGGCGCATTCGTAACGACGGCTCGAGCATCACGCAGCGTGAGGCAGACCCTCGCGTGTTCGCCGATTGCGTTGAGCAAATGGCGGCGGGGCTGGCTGTTCTCCGCGAGACCTCGGCTGAAGCGACTGCGGCACGCACGACGCAGATTCTCCGCATGGATCTCCCCCGCCTGGCCGGCATCTTTGACCTGGCGCCCGAGTCGCGAGCACTCCTCGGCACGTTCGCACGAACACTCAAGCCGACGGCCGAAGACCGCGCACTCCTCACGCAGTCACCGGCGAACCCGAACAATCCCGACGCACCGATGATCGGTGAGGTGTACGACCGCGTTGTCGCGTGGGTCTGACGCCGCGGCCCACAATTCTCCGGGCGATGCCGGTCTGATTCGCACGTGCGCGTCGTCCAATGCTGGCGCGCCGCATTCGCGGTCACCGCACGCTACTGCGGGTCGACTCTGATGGTTCCAGTGTCGAGGTCTCCGGTGGCTTCAGCGTCGGTACGCCCACCGGGCCGGGGCGCCGTGAAGCCGAGCGCGGCACCAAAGGTGGCACCGGCCGTCGCCTCAGCGCCAGGCTCGGCGGACGGGTCAGGCGCGCGATCGGCGCGGCGGCCCGCGACCTTGCCGACAACGCCCAGCGGCTCGTCGTCATCCAAAATGCGCGACGCCGCAATCTGCTGCGCCGCCAGCTCGGCGTAGAGACCACCCTGCGCGATCAGCTCACTGTGCGTGCCCGATTCAACGATGAGACCCGCCTGAATGACGTGAATGACGTCGGCGTGAATCACAGTCGATAGCCGGTGCGCGATCGACAGCGTGGTGCGCCCACGCGACGCCTCATCAAGCGCCTCTTGCACGACGCGCTCAGAGACGGTGTCGAGCGCGCTCGTTGCCTCGTCCAACAGAATCACCGGCGGGTCTTTCAAGAGAACACGCGCAATGGCAATGCGCTGCTTTTCGCCCCCGGACAGACGATAGCCACGCTCCCCTACGACCGTGTCGTAGCCGTGCTCGAAACTCTCGATAACGTGGTGAATGTTGGCCGCTCGGCACGCCTCTTCGACGTCGGCGTCGCTGGCGTCGGGCTTCGCGTACCGCAGGTTCTCGCGAATCGTCGCGTGAAAGAGATACGTCTCCTGCGACACGATGCCGACGTGGTCGATGATCGAATCCTGGATGAGCTCGCGCACGTCGGCACCAGAGAACATCACGGAACCAGCGGTCGCCTCATAGAAGCGGGGGGCCAGATACAGCACAGTGGATTTACCCGCACCACTCGGCCCCACAAACGCGACGTGCTGGCCGGGCTCAGCAACGAAAGAGATACCGCGCAGCGTTGGCGCGAGGTCTTCCGAGGCGTCTGGATACCGAAACTGCACATCCTGAAATTCGATGCGCCCTATTGGGCCGGGCGCCTCGGCGACCGTGATGGCGTCGGGCGCATCGGTGATCGCGGGCTTGAGATCGAGGTACTCAAAAATGCGCGCGAACACGGCAGACGACGTCTGAATGTCGAGCGCGACGCGCATGAGCCCCATGAGCGGTTGCAACAACCGCGCCTGCACCGTCGTGAACGCCACAATGGTTCCGGCGGTAATAACCCCAGACCCACCGGTCAGGAGCCACCCGGCGACGAGGTAAACGACCGCGGGCACACTGGCCATCAACACCTGAACGACCGTGAAAAAGCCTTGGCCGCTCATCGCGCGCTTGACCTGCAATCGCACCTGGTTGCTGTTTTCTGCGCGATAACGGTCGCTCTCGGTGCGCTCCCGATTGAACGACTTCGAGAGCAGAATGCCCGAGACGCTCAGCGTCTCTTGCGTGATCGCACTCAGCTCGCTCAGCGACTCCTGCGTCTGCCCCGCAATGCGGGCACGCACCTGCCCGACACGACGCTGCACGAGCGCCAGAATCGGCATCAGCACGACGGCGAGAAGCGTGAGTCGCCAGTCGATCAGAATCATGGCGACGAGCGATGCGATCACCGTCACGGTATTGCCGAGAATGCTCGTGACGGTGTTCGTCAGCACGCCGCTGACGGCACCCACGTCGTTCTGCAGGCGCGACTGAATGACGCCTGTCTTGGTGCGGGTGAAAAAGCCCAGCTCCATCGACTGCAGGTGCTGAAATAGGCTCACTCTCAAGTCACCCGTGACGGCGTTACCGACGGTCGACGTGAACCATGTTTGGGCAACCCCGACGAGCGCGCCCAAAATGAACAACCCCACCATCGCGGCCACCAGAATGCCCAGCAGCGTCATGTCAGGGTGCCCAGCTGGCGGAAACAGTGCGTCGTCGAAGATCCGTTGAATGATGAGCGGCGGAATCACGCCAATGCCGGCACCGATAACCACGAGCAGCATCGTGACGGTAATGCGCCCCCGATATGGCCGAAACAGCGAGAAGATGCGGCCACGCAACCCCGCGATACGAGGTGCGTTCGCGTTCTCCTGTCGCTGTGCTTGCGCGTCGACCCCACGGAACGCGCCGCCACCACCGCCGCGCCCCATACCGCCACCCATACTCATGCAATGACCCTATCGAGGGGTTCAGACACGAGTGGCGGAACCACAAAACAAGTCATGCAGATCACTCAGCCCAGAGCGGAAATCAGGTTGATGACGGTGGCGAGGATCATGGCACCGAAGAGATACCCCAAGAGCGACTGCACCACGATCGCGCGGCGAAACTGCGTCGTCCGGATGTCGGTGTCTGCGATTTGGTATGTCAGCCCGACGCCAAAAGAAACATCACAAGCGCCGCAACGACGCCACCGATGACGAGCCCGGCGACAAGCCTCCACCACCGTGAGGAACGATTCATGCGCAGCACTTTCAATGCGACGACGAAAATCCTGACGTAAAGTTGCCCTTCTGCCCTTTTTCGCCGTGTGTGTGCGCTCATCATGGCACGACACAATTTCGACCCCGGATGTGGGAACAGAATTCGTTTCACATTCGTTGGAGCACGATAGCCCCCGACCACTGTCTGACCCTCGTCTGATACTGGCCTCAGCCCACTCCGGGCGACTTTCTTGGAGAAAAATATGACTTCCCCGACAACGGGACCAGTGACGACCATGTCGCCACGCGATACGCGCTTGATCGCGCTGCTGCTCGGTGCGGCGTTTGTCGCGATCTTGAACGAAACCACGATGGGTGTGGCGATTAAGCACCTCATCGACGACCTCGGCATTCTCGCGACCGACGCCCAGTGGCTCACCACGGCGTTCATGCTCACGATGGCCGTCGTCATTCCGATGACCGGCTTCATGCTGCAGCGTCTGACCACCCGCCAGGTGTTCCTGCTGGCAATGGGGTTGTTCACCGCCGGTACGGCGATCGCTTTCCTCGCGCTCGGCTTCGAAATGCTGCTCGTCGCTCGCGTCGTGCAGGCTTCGGGTACGGCCATCATGATGCCGCTGCTCATGACCACGACGATGTCCCTGGTGCCGCCGGCATCGCGCGGCCGCTTCATGGGTCGCGTCAGCATCGTGATGTCGCTCGCACCAGCCATCGGCCCGACAATGGCCGGTTTCATCCTTGACGCGTGGGGCTGGCGCTGGGTGTTCGGTGTCGTGCTGCCGATCGCAATTATCGCGCTGCTCGCCGGCGCCAAGTTCATGATCAACACCAGCACCCCGTCGAAGGCACCGCTCGATGTGTTGAGCGTCATTCTGTCGGCATTGGCTTTCGGTGGCCTCGTCTACGGCGTGAGCCAAGTGGGTGGCGCACACCCAGATCCGACGGCGTCGGCCGCTGAGATCGCTGCCGCGCAGGCAGCTTCCACGTTGACGATGACGATCGCGCTGTCGGTCGGTGGCGTCGCGCTCGCGCTGTTCATTTGGCGCCAGATTTCACTCCAGCGCGTCAACGATGCTCTCCTCGATCTCCGCGTCTTCCTGTCGAAGAACTTCTCGATCGCAACCGTCATGATGCTGTTGCTCTCGCTCGGCTTCTTCGGCGCGCTCACCGTACTGCCGCTGTACCTGCAGGGTGTTGCGACGTTTGATGCGAAGCAGACCGGCCTCATGATGCTCCCGGGCGCCATCGCGATGGGTCTGCTCGGTCCGGTCATCGGTCGCATTTATGACGCTGTCGGCCCGCGCGTGCTCATGGTTCCGGGCACGATGCTGACGAGCGCTGTGCTGTGGTTCTACGCGACCGCGCTCACGCCGAGCACCCAGGCGTGGGTCATCGTCGTGGCACAGACGCTCCTGTCGATCGGTTTGGCTATGGCCTTCACACCGCTGTTCACGTCGGCGCTCGGCTCGCTCAAGCGCCAGTATTATTCGCACGGCTCTGCCATCATCTCGACGATTCAGCAGGTGGCTGGTGCCGCGGGTGTTGCCGTGCTCATCACCGTCATGACTGCCGTGACGTCGTCGGCTATGGAGTCGGGAGTTGCGGAACCCTTGGCTGGTGCCGAAGGCACGCGCACGGCCTTCCTGTTGGCGGCATTCATTTCGATTCCGATCGTTGTGCTGGCCTTCCTGGTGCGCAAGCCCGCCGACGATGTTGACGCGATGCCCGCCTCAGAACCCGAGCCGCTCACTCAACCGCTCTAAGACACAACGAAAGCGGCGGGTCACCCTCACAGGTGACCCGCCGCTTTTCGTTTATCGACGCTGGCGCTTAACCGCAGCAGTTACTGCCGCCGCAGCAGGAGCCGCCAGCTTCAGTCTCGATGTTCAGCAGGTTCAGTGCGTCCGCAACGGGAGCCAGAGGCTGAACCGGCGTCGCAGGAGTAGGAGTCGTCATGGGGCAATCGTAACCCGACCGCACCCGCACGGGGGCCGTTTGCACATCACAACATCACCACGTCGCAAGCACCGCATTGCGCTACCCTGGCGTGACGGAATGCGCTGATCACCGGCCCGCTTCGTAAACCCAGGTCGCAAACACCACGCCGACCTCCGGAATAGACAGGACCCTCATGCGCAAGCGCTCCGAGACGCCGCCGCAGCCCAGTGTTGCTCATCAGATTCTGAGCGGAAAGCATCGAGTGAAGCCGTTCGTCTGGGGCTTCTTGGCAACGCTCGGTGTTATCGCGGCGCTCGTGCTCGGTGGCATCGTCGGGCAGCTCGGCACCGTTCTGCTCTACATCGGCATCGCGTTGTTCATCTCGCTCGGCCTTGACCCGATCGTCTCGGCGATGGAACGCAAGATTCCTCGTCCCGCAGCCATCGCCGCCGTGGTGCTCGGAGTGATCGCCGTGTTCGCTGGCATCCTGATCGCCATCATCCCGGTCATCGTCGAACAAATCGCAAACCTCGCGAACTCACTACCCGATTTGGTCGACGACATCATGTCTGCGGATTGGTACAAGAAAATTGAGAAAGATTATGGCGAGCAAATCGTCTCGGGGTTGAACGATGCGCTGAAGTTCTTCCAAGACCCGCAGAACATTCTCAGCCTACTCGGCGGCGTGACCGCCGTCACCGGTGGCATCGCCTCGGGTGTCACTGGCGTCATCATCGTGCTGATTCTCACGCTGTACTTCATCGCTTCGCTCCGCACCATGAAGAAGACGGCAGCACGCTTCGTGCCGGCGTATAACCGCGAACGGTTCTCCGGTCTCGTCGAAGACGTCTCTGGCGCGGTTGGGCGCTACGTTGTCGGCCAAGCGAGCCTAGCCGCGATCAACGGCGTGCTGACCCTCATTCTCATGCTCATCATTGGCGCCCCGATGCCTGCGCTACTTGCCCTCATCGCCTTTATTGGTTCCATGATCCCCATGGTCGGAACGCTGTCGGCCGCCATCGTCATATCGCTCATTTGCCTCCTCGCCTCGCCCCTCACGGCGATTGTCGCCGGGATTTGGTACCTCATCTACATGCAGATTGAGGCATACATCCTGAGCCCGCGCATCATGAATAAAGCGGTGTCGATTCCCGGCGCGCTCGTCGTTATCGCGGCCGTCGGCGGTGCCGCAATCGGTCAGGTGCTCGGTGCGCTCGTCGCGGTTCCGGTGGCCGCAAGCATTCTAATCATCGTGCAAAAAGTCGTCTTCCCAGCACAAGACGAGAAGGTTGTCGACCCCGACGAAGAGCCCATCGCCGCGCCGATAGTCACGGCGTAAGGCCACAAGAAAGCGGGGCGGAACCACGTGGTTCCGCCCCGCTTGTTGGTGGCGTGCCCTACTCCCCAGCGGGTGCTGCCGGTCGACCGATCGACAACATCAGGCGGTTGGCCCAGTTGAAGAACGCGGTCGAATGCACGATGTCGACGATTTCATCCGTTGTGAAACCGGCGTCGCGCAAGGCTGTCACCTCCGCGGTGCCGAATCGCGTCGGCACTACGGTGAGTGCGGCCGCGGCTTCAACGAGTGCGTTGAGGCGCGGGCCGAGATCAGCCAGCAGACCGTCAGCGAGGAGCGCGTCGACGGGAGCGGTGTCTTTCAAAAAATGCGCTGCGAAGCGCGCGTGAACCGACGCGCAAAACACGCAACCGTTGACGCGCGAGGCAGCCGCTGCGGCAAGTTCGCGCTCGGCGCGGGGTAGGCCGTCTTTCGCGTTGTAGAAGATGTCTTTGTCAACGAGGGTGCGCGCCCGCAGAATCTCGGGGTCACGAGCAAGCAGCCGAAAGTAGTCGCTCTGATCGCGCGCCCGGTCAACGAGGCCCTGATAGTGACGCGGGGTCAGCTCATCGATGGCGACCGGCTCGAGCCACGGCAGCCAGCCCACCTCGCCGCGGGTGAAGGCATGCGGGTGCTCGGCTTCGTGATGCAGCACCTCGGCAATCGTGGCGGTCATGCGATCTCCTCCTGAACGGCCCGCAGGCCGGAAATGACGCGCTGCTGAAACGCGAGAAACGATACGAGTTGTGACAGCGTGACAATGCCATCAGGGCTCCAGCCAGCGGCCAGGAGCGCTGCGATGGCGGCGTCGTCTGCCTCGCGGGGACGCACCACCAGCAGGTGCGTGTGAGCGAGAGCGGCCGCCAGCCGCTCGCCGAACTGGGCAATGTCGACGTCGTTCGGCACGAGGCGGTGGCCGTCGGTGCTCTCGTCGACGAGCCCCGCTTCGCGGTACTGCCCGAACGGGCCTCCGGTCGTGTGTTCGGCGGCGTACGCGAGGATGTCGGAACCACGCTGCGCGTCGCGCGCGAGGGCACGCTCTGCGTAGAACTCGGCAACTGCATCGTCAGACGTCAACCGCGTTGCGAACGCGGCAATGTAGTCACGCTCGGTGAGCGAGAAGTGAGCCGACGAGACCGGTGAGAACAGCGCGTCAAAGCTCGCCTGCAGCTGCTCAATCGTGACCGGGCGGCGCTCACGCAGCGCGCGGAGTTCATCGGTCGCCCCGACGAGCTCATCAACGATATCGACGGTGGTCATGCGTTCTCCTGACGTGCGCCCGCGAGTACGGGTTCGGTGGTGGCCCAGCCCAGCTGCGGCGCAACTTCGGTGGCAAACAGTTCAATCGAGCGCAGAATGTGCTCGTGGGGTGCATCGACCGAGTGCACCTGGAAGGCGATCTCGGTCGCGTGCTGTAGCGTCGCGTCGGCCGCGAGCGATTCGGCGACCTCGTCGGGCGTGCCCAAGTGGGTGTCGGTACCGCGGATGTAGTCAACGAGCGTGTCTCCGATGATTCCTTGGCCCTGACGACGGAACCCGGCGACTGCGCGGGTGAGCCCGACCTCGGCGAAGCGCAACGCGTCTTCGCGACTGTCGGCGACGAAAATCGTGCGTGACGCTGTCACACGCGGCGTGGTTCCGGCGGGTAGCGCATCTTGGTACTGCTCGATGATCGGAACCTGAATCTCAGCTAGCGACGCGGTCCGGTTCTCGGCCGGGCGGGGCTGCGTGCGCGACAACAGGAGTCCGTCGCCGGCGGCACCGGCGCGGGCACCACCGAACGCAGAAAACGTGGCCTGCCAAATGCGCGCATCGAGGTGCGGCGCCGCCGGGTACAGGTGATTACTGCCCGGCAGTTCGTCGCCACGGTAGGCACCACGCAAAACGGCGAGCTTCTCGTCGAAAACCACGGCCTTGTTGGCCGGGTCTTGCCCGAACGGCAAGAACGACGATGGGGTGCCGCCGCTGCCGATACCGAGGTCAATGCGACCGCCGGTGAGGAGGTCGGCGACGGCGGAGTCTTCCGCCACCTTGACGGCGTCTTCCAGCGGCAGCGTGATGATGCCGGTCGCGAGACGAATCGTCGCGGTGTGCGCACCGACGTGAGTGAGGAAGACGAACGGCGACGGGAGTCCGCCCTCCGCGGCACGGAAGTGGTGCTGTGCGACCCAAGCACGGCCGACGCCGAAGCGTTCGGCGTGCTGAATCTGTTCGGTCGCCAAACGGTAGCGTTCGGCCGGGGATGCGTCGTCGAGAAGTCGCGTGAAGAACGCGAGGGTGGGAGCGGTCATGCCAGTACCTCCGATCGGGAAGGAACAGCACCGAGCAGTTCCTTCGTGTAGTCATGTGTGGGTTGGGTGAAGATGGCCTCGGTCGTGCCGGACTCGACAACGCGACCGCGCTGCATGACCGACACCGTGTGGCTGAGTGAGCGCACGACGGCGAGGTCGTGCGAAATGAACAGGTAAGTCAGCCCGAGTTCGTGCTGGAGTCCGACGAGGAGCTCAAGAATGCGTGCCTGCACCGTGACGTCAAGCGCCGAAACGGCTTCATCAAGCACCACCACTTCGGGGTGTGCCGCGAGCGCTCGGGCGATCGCAATACGCTGGCGTTGCCCACCAGAAAGCTCGGCAGCCGTACGGGTCAGCACCGCTTGCGGCAGAGACACCCGGTCGATGAGCTCAGCGACGCGCTTCGTGCGCTCGGCACGGGTTCCGCGACCAAAGTTTTGCAGTGGTTCGGCCACGATCGCGCCGATCTTCTGGCGCGGGTCGAGCGACGAGAACGGGTTTTGGTACACCAGCTGGAGCGTGCGACGGTAGTTTCGCAAGTCACGCCCCGCAAGAGACGTGACATCACGATCGGCGACCGTCACGGTTCCGCTGTCGGGCGTCGCGAAGCCGGCGATGATGCGTGCGGTCGTCGTCTTGCCCGAGCCCGACTCCCCCACTAGCGCATGCGTGGTTCCGCGTCGCACCGTGAATGACACGTCATCAACGGCACGAAAGTCGCTCGCTCCGCGCGTTTGGTATGACTTCACGAGGCCGCTGACCTCGATCGCGTTGACCTTCTCGGCGGCGACCACCGATGCTTCACGCAAGTGCAGGGGAACCGGAATGCGCCGAAACCCCTCTGCTGCGAGCGCAGGCGCGTCGGCGAGAAGTTGGCGGGTGTACGCGTCCTGCGGATTCTGAAGGATCGTGCGCGCGTCGCCCGACTCAACCACGCGCCCGCCGTTGAGAACGACGAGGTGGTCAGCGCGCGAGGCGGCGACCGCGAGGTCGTGCGTCACGAGCAGCACCGACGTGCCCTGTTCGGCGCGCAGTTCGTCGATGAGGTCGAGGATGCGGCGGGCGACCGTGGCGTCGAGCGCGCTCGTCGGCTCATCGGCGATGAGCAGGCGCGGGCGTAGGGCCACGGCGGTCGCGATCAGCACGCGCTGGCGCATGCCGCCGGAGAGCTGATGCGGATACTGGGCAGCGCGGCGCACCGGGTCATCGATGCCAACGCGTTCGAGGAGCTCGAGCACGTTCTTGCGAATCGTGGCCCGGTCACGCTCGCCGTGCAGGCGGAAGATCTCCCCCACCTGCACGCCGATCGTGCGCACCGGGTCAAGCGATGACACCGGGTCTTGCGGAATCAACCCGATGTGCGCACCACGCACGGTTGCCAACCGGCGCTGTGACCAGCCGGAGATTTCCTGCCTACCGAGCTCAATGGTTCCGCTGTCAATGCGGGCACCGTCTGGCAAGAGCCCGAGCACGGCCTGCGCCGTTGTGGTCTTACCGGAGCCGGACTCACCGACGAGGGCGATGGCTTCGCCCTCAGCAATGCTGAGCGAGACACCGTGGATAGCTTCACGACGGGCGCGGCCAGCGCGGTACGAAACGACGAGGTCAGAAATGTCGAGGAGAGTCATCGCGTCTTCCTTCCGAGCGCTGAGCTGAGACGGTTGGCACTCACGACGACCGCGACCACGATGAGGCCGGGCAGGGTCGTGAGCCACCACGCCGTGGAGACGTAGTTGCGGCCCTCGGCGATCAAGAGACCCCACTCGGGTGTGGGCGGCGGGGCGCCGTACCCGAGGAACCCAAGGGTCGAGATCGCGAGGATCGCGGTGCCGAACTGCAGCGCGGCAAGGGCGAACACTGACGTGAGGGAGTTCGGTAACACGTGCCGCACGAGCACCTGCACCGTGGTTCCGCCGCTGCCGAAGGCGGCTTCGATGTAGTCACTCGCCCGTACCTTCACGACTTCACTGCGCACGAGGCGTGCGAAGGCGGCGATCGAACCGATGCCGACGGCGATAGCCGCGTTCACGGTTCCGAATCCCAGCAGGATGATGATCGACAGCGACAGCAGCAGCGACGGAATCGATAGCAGCACGTCAACGATGCGCATCACGATGTCGTCGACGAGGCCGCCGATCGATCCGGCGACGACGCCGAGCGTCGTGCCGACCACGAGTCCGACCAACACCGCGATGAGGGCACCGGTGAGCGAGTGCACGGAACCATAAATCACGCGGGCGAGCAGGTCACGGCCGATCGAGTCGGTGCCGAACGGGTGCGCGAGGCTCGGGGCCTGCAGCTTTTCCGCCGGCACACCCGTGAGCGGGTCGTATCCGGTAAAGAGGGCCGGCACGAACGCCCACGCGATCGCCACGGCGAGCACCGTGATGGCGAGGGTGAGCCCGAGAGGCGGAACCGCGAAGCGGCGCTTCGGTGGCTCCTTGCGCGTCTCGACCGTTGGGGTTTTTTGTTCGGGGGCGGTCGGCTCAGTGAGGGTGGCCTCGACAGTTTCGGTCACGGTTTGCGTTGTCATGCGAGGGCCTCCTCTCGGGGTGCCGTTGTTACGCGCTTTTCGCTCGGCTTGCGCAGACGCGGGTCAAGCAGCGGGAACACGAGGTCGACGATGAGATTGACGATCACGAACGTGAGGGCCGCCAGCAGCACGATGCCCTGCAGCACCGGGATGTCTTGATTGGCGACCGCCTGTTCGGTGAGGCGTCCGATGCCGTTGCGACCGAAGACCGTCTCGGTGACGACCGCGCCACCGATGAGTTCGCCGAATAGGATGCCCGCGATCGTGATGGTCGGCAGCAGTGCGTTTCGCAGCACCGAGCGCGTGAGCACCCACCCTTCGCCCGCACCCTTCGCACGAATGACCGTGACGAAAGGCTGCAGTTTTACCTCGTCAATGCTGCGCAACAGGATCTGCGCGAGCGGTGCGGAGATCGGAACCGCGAGGGTAATCACCGGGAGGATGAGCGCCTGAATGGGGTCGGCTCCGATGATCGGTACCCAGCCGAGTCCGAATGAGAAGGTTTGGATGAGGAGGATGCCGATCCAGAACACCGGCAAGGCAACCAGCAGCGCCGGCAGCGAGTGCAGTGCTGAACGCAGCCACGCGAACGGGGCCAGCGTCGCCAAGAAGGCGAGGCCGAACGCCAGGATGAGGGCGAGCACGAATCCGACTCCTGCGAGCGCAAGTGTCTCGGGAAGTGCTTCGGAGATGAGGCGCAGCACCGGGGTTCCGTATTGCGTGGAATATCCGAAGTCACCCGTGACGTATCCACCCAGCGTGTGGAGGAACTGCTCCCACGCAGGTGTGTCAGCACCGTACGCGACACGAATCGACTCGATCTGCTCGGGAGTGAGCCCCAGTTCGGGGTTCTCATATTTGATGAGAATCGCATCGCCCGGAAGCGCCTGCAGTAGGAAGAACGTGGCCGTGAAGGCGGCGATCAGCACGATCGCCGCCTGCCCGACCCGTCTTGCGACGTAACGCATTAGTGCTCACTCAGCCAGACGTCGTAGAAGCTCGGGCGGCCGACCGACTCGTAGCTGATGCCGTGCACGTAGGGTGCGGCACCGTACACCTGCGGCTCTTCGAACAGCGGGATCACGTAGGCCTGGGCGACGAGGTAGTCCTGCACCGCCGCGGCAGCTTCGGCACGCTTGGCGTTGTCGGGCTCCGAGGCGACAACCTCGAGGAGGCGGTCAAGCTCAGCGTCGTTCGACAACAGCGTGTTGCGGTTCTGCGAGTGGTACTGGCTCTTGATGACGTCGTAGTCGCTGCGTCCGACCATGGAGTGGTAGAGCGGCGTCTTCAGCGGATCCTTGATGTCTTGCGCGTAGGTTCCGGCGTCTCCCGACAGCACGTTAAGTTCGACGCCGACCTTCCCCAGCTGCTGCGACACGAGTTCGAGCGTCTGCTTGGACTGCGGCTGGGGCTTGGCCTCATACACGTCGAGGGAGAGCTTGACGCCGTCCTTCTCACGGATGCCGTCGGCGCCGAGTTTCCAGCCAGCCTCGTCGAGAAGCTTCTCGGTGCGTTCCGGGTCGTAGGCGTAGTCAGCCGCGTGGTCGACGTACCCGAGGGCCGTCTTGCTGAGCGCCGAGGTGGCGACCGGATAGTTCGGTGTAAAGATTGTGTCGACGACCTCCTGTGCGTTGACCCCGGCGACGAGCGCCTGGCGAACCTTGAGGTCACTCAGCAGCGGGTTCGTGAAGCGCAGGCTGAGCGAGTTGTTCACGCCACGCGTTTGCGGCGCGTAGAGCGTGAAGCCGCTCGACTCGACGCGAGCCTCATCGAAGGCCTGCACGTAACGGATGTAGTCAGCCTGGCCGGCGAGCAGCGAACCGATGCGCACCGAGTCTTCCGGCGTGATCAGCAGCTTGACCTCATCGAGGTACGCACGCCCGTCGTGCTCGAGGCTTTCGGGCGCCCAGTCGTAATCTTCGCGCGCGGTCAGGGTGATCTCGGTGCCGAGCTTTTCTTCGGAGATCACGAAAGGGCCAGCGCCGATGATGTCGGTACCGTTGCCCGCGCCGAGCTCTTCAAGGGTGCGGTCGAGCGTCTCCGGGGAGAGCAACCCAGAGTTGTTCGTTGACGTTGCCTGCAAGAAGCCCGGCGCGGGTGCGGTGAAGCGGAAGATCACGGTGTCGGCGTCAACAACCTCGCTCGAGGCGTAGTTGTTGATGGCCTCCGACACGGTGAGGCCCTTCTCCGCGTCTCCGAGTCCGTAGACGTCGAAGTTCTTCGCAACCGCTGCAGCGTCGAGCACCGTGCCGTCAGAGAAGGTCACATCGGTGCGCAGGTTGAACGTGTATTCGGTGGCGTCAGCGTTCACTTCCCAGTCGGTGGCGACCCACGGCTCAATTTCGAGCGTCTCGGGGTTCTGCCACGTCAGTCGCGCGGCGATGTTGTTAATGAGCGCGCCATTCGGGTAGAAGCCCGACTGCGGCGGGTACAGGTTCGTGTACGGCTGGAATTCGAGGTAGGTAAGCGTTCCGCCGGCAACCGGGTCACCCGCCTCTGCCGCCGCCCCTCCTGGGGCCGGCACCGAGGCGCACGACATGAGAGACAACGCTGTCGCGAACATAGCGGTACCGGCGATCGCGCGGATGGCGGTGCGGGGCATGAGGGTCCTCCTGTCGTGGATCCGTGACTATCACGGTGTCCCCCACGTTAGGAGCGGTCTGCGCCGTCAGAAACGTAAAAAGTCACGCGGTTTCACGTTGTGACACGGCACGCAACGTGTCGTCATGCCGCGTCACAAACGCCGAGCTATACCCGCGTGCGAGTACCGTTTGCGGATTCGCCCTCGACCGCCCAACGGCCACGCGCGTACGACCACTGACTCCAACCGCCGGGAAACAGCGCAATGTCGAGTCCGATCAGTGAGCCCGCAAAGATCGTGTGCGTGGCCGCGATTCCCGAGCCGCAATAGGCGATGGTCGGCGTCTGCGGCCCAATGCCCTGGGCTGCAAAGAGTCGTGAGATCACCTCGGGAGAGCGGAACCTGCCGGCATCTAAGTGGGTTGTCGTCGGTAGGTTGACGGCACCGGGAATGTGCCCGCTGATACGCTCCAGTGCAACGGGAGCACCTCGATACCGCTCCGGCTGACGCACGTCGAGCAGAATGGTTCCGTTTGCCGGCGGATCCACCCGATCAATACCGACAATCGGTGCCGACAGTGGCGTGAGCTCGACGTTGCCCTGCCGGGGCTGCACGTCACCGGTGTCGAGTGCAAAGCCGGCGGCAAGCCAGGCGCGCAGCCCGCCGTCGAGGATGCGCACGTCGGCGATGCCCGAGTTCGCGAGGAGCCACCACGCGCGAGCCGCCGCGACCGATTGCAGGTCGTCGTAGATCACGACGATGTCGTCTTTTTGGAGCCCCCAGCGGCGAGCGGCTTTTTGTAGCCGCCGATGCGTGGGCAGCGGGTGCCGGCCCCACTGCGGGTCGGGACGCTCGGTGAGTTCAGCTTCGAGGTCCACGTAAATCGCGCCGGGAATGTGGCCGTCGAGGTAGGCCGGGCGCCCCTCGGGTGCATCGAGTCGCCAGCGCACGTCGAGCAGACAAACGCCGGCGCCCGTTTGCCGCAGGGCCACGAGTTCTTCCGGTGTTATCAGGGTCATTCCAAAATCGTCGCGCCCCTACGCGCGCGAAGGGCTTTGTGACGACACGCGCCGCAATACGGCGTCATATCGGTGTTCGAGTGCCATTTAGAAAATGTGAAAGAACTCTTGCGCATTGTGAGATGTGAAACTACTCTTTCGGATATTGAGATCAAGGATCCGGCCGCGTTTCGAGCCTTGGCGCACCCGTTGCGTCTCGAATTGTTCGAACGTTTGGCAATCTTGGGCACCGCAACGGCGTCGCAACTGGCCGAGTATTTCGACGAGAGCCCCGCGAACTGCTCCTTCCACTTGCGTCAGCTTGCGAAGTTTGGCTACATCGAGCGCGATGAGAGCAGCGATGGTCGCGAGCGCCCGTGGCGGGTGCTCGACATCACCCAGCACTGGGATCCCGCGAACCCCGACCCCAGTTTGCGGACCCCGAGTGAGGCTTTTGAAGATGCCCTGCACACGTGGGATGAAATGCGTCTGCGTCAGGCACGTCGCTCCCACGCTCCCGAGGGTTTTGCGGGAACGATGGTGTCAAACCGTTCGACCTTATGGCTGACGCCCGGCGAGGCGCGTGAATTGAGTGCACAGATCAATGCGCTGATGCAGCCGTATATCGACCGGTGGGAGACGAATGAGCGGCCCGAGGGTGGTCGCCCGATGCGTCTGATTGCCGAAATGTACGCTGTCGCGGATCGAACGGAACCATGAGTCGGCGCTGCAGATCCGCGCGCTCCGCAGGTTGCTGGCTGGGTGGACCGTCGGCAACTTTGCCGACAGCGTGCTGTTTCTCACGCTCGCCGTGTGGGTGAAGGATCTCACCGGGTCGTCTTCTGCGGCCGCGATGGTGTTTCTTGCGTTGGCGCTGCCGGTATTTCTCGCGCCCGCGATTGGCCTGCTGACTGATCGCGGGCCGGCTGACGGCAGCGCGGTTGTTGCGTCGCGCCTCCCCTGCCGCAGCTCAGGGCTTCGGGCTCGGCATCATCGGTCTATCGTCGCTGCTGATGGCGGTGGATTACCTCGGTATCGTGCTGATGCCGTTTGCGCTCGTCGGCGTCTTCTTCGCGGGTGTGGGTATTCCGTGGATGGTCGTTGCGACGACGACGACTCGTCAGCGCGCGACTCCCGCGCGTCTGCAGGGTCGTGTTGGCGCCGCGATGAACGTCGCATTGACGGTTCCGCAACTCGCGTCGCTTGCGACGGGCGCTGGCCTCGCGCTGATTCTCGACTACCGTCTGCTGATCGTTGGCGCGGGGCTCGTGATGCTGGCGTGTGCTGCTTCGCTGTTCTTCTCGCGGCTTCCGGAACCTGTGGATGCGGATCAGACGGCGGTTACGGAAGAGGCATAGCGTCTTCTGCCGCCGGGTGGGCTTCGTCATATTCTCGGCGGAGATAGCGAGGAGCCTGCACACGCCAGGCTTCGATGACGAGTTCTCGCAAGTGCTCGGCATCGATCCCTGCCATGCGAAACGCAATCTTTGGTTCCGACCATTTCGTCGTTTGCGGCAGGAACGTGTGTGCATCCATGTGGCGTAGCGCGCGCGCTTCGATGGCGTCAGCGATTTTGACGCCCAGCACCAGCTCGTTGCCGATGATTTCTCGTACCTCATCGGGGATGCTTGGCCACGGATGGCACTCCCACACGTACGGCTTGGATCGCACAAACCACGTCACGCCTCCGGCGGATGTGCGCTCTTCGCTGCCGGGGAGTTCTGCGGCGATGCGTCGCACATCGTCGAGGGTTGCCATGCCGATGACGCTACAACGTGCCACCGACACTCAGTGTGCGCACCGAAAAGCGTGTGCGAATCGTGACCCGTATTCGCGCAATCTCGCGCTTGTGCCCAATGGCGGTGACGTAGCGTGGAAGGATGACCCGATTCCTTGCCCGTGTGTACTGGTCGCTGTCGCGATGGAAGCTCGTCACGCGCCCCGCGCCCGATCGCCCCACGATCCTGCTCGGCGCTCCGCACACGTCGAACTGGGACTTCGTTCTCATGCTGGCGATCGCCTGGCGGCTGCGCATTGATGTGCGTTGGCTCGGCAAAGACAGCCTGTTCCGCGGCTGGCGCGGGCCCATCATGCGCAAGCTGGGTGGCATTCCGGTCGACCGCAAGAACCCCTCTGGCCTCGTCGATGAGGTCGTTGTCCGCATCACGTCGGGCGAAGTTTTCAGCCTGGTGGTGACCCCAGACGGAACCCGCAAGGGCCACTCCTACTGGAAGAGCGGCTTTTACCGCATCTCGCGCGAGACGGGCATGCCGGTCACTCTCGGTTACGTCGATCGCACCACGATGACGACGGGTCTTGGTCCGACGCTGGAACTCACCGGCGATGTTCCGGCCGACATGGACAAGATTCGCGAGTTCTACGCCGACAAGGCGGGCCTGCGCCCCGAGCACAAGGTGGAACCGCGTCTGCGCGAAGAACTCGCAGCTGCTGGTACGGCAGACGCCGCCGTATAATCCGCCCACGGAATCCACTTCCGGTCGCCCCGCGAGGACGCGTAGCGACCGAAGCGAAACGTCTCGAGTGAATCGAATCGGTCGGGTGATGGTGGCTGGGTTGCGACGGCGGAGCGGCGGATAGCTCCGGGATTATCTCGAATTGTGGAGGAAAGTTCGGCGCGTTTCGTCTCGCTCCGCTCGCTCAACGGGGGGGCTGGGGCGCACTCAACGGCGAACGTCTCCTTGTGCGCACTTCTCCTTATGCGCACTCAGCGGACGTGGGCACCCGCGCGATCATTCGCCCTGCGCTCACTCGACAGGCGCGGGCACAGGAGCCGCAGGAGGCGCAACGACAGCCTTCGCCCACTCACTACGTCCCGGACGCATCGCACGCAACGAGTTGGTGATCGACACGACGTCAACGACCTCCTGCAGCAGAGCACCGATAATCGCGGGAATCACACCAAACGCGGCGATGAGCATCAGCACGATCGACAGCGCGATTCCCGCCCAGATCGACTCCTTCGCGACGCGCATCGTACGGTGGCCGACAGCAACCGCAGTCGCAACCTGCGAAATATCGTCCTTCACGATGACCACATCAGCCGTCTCAGAAGCCGCTGTCGCGCCGCGCGCACCCATCGCGATACCGACGTCAGCAGATGCCAGCACCGGCGCGTCGTTCACACCGTCGCCTACCATCAAAACCGGCTTCGGCGTCGCATCCTTCACGAGCTGCACCTTGTCGGCAGGCAGAAGATCAGCATGCACCTCAGAAATGCCAGCCTTCGACGCAATGTAGGTAGCGGTGGCCTCGGCGTCACCGGTGAGCATGATGCGACGCTCCACACCCCAGCGCCCGAGTGCGTCGAGCGTGGCACTCGCGTTTTCACGCAGCTTGTCCGACAAAATCAGGGTTCCGGCGAACGCCCCGTCAACGCCGACATAAACGGCCGACTCCCCCGGCGCCAGCTCGGCCGCCGTGAGCCCCGTGGCGTGGTGAGCAACGTAGTCACGCTTCCCAACGATCACGCTCTTACCGTCGAGGCGAGCGGTGACGCCGTTGGTCGCTTCTTCTTTGGCCTCCGCCGCCACCGTCAATTCAAAGCCTCGGTGGAGCGCCTCCTCCTTAATGGAGTCAGCCAGCACGTGCACCGAATACTGCTCAGCCGACGCCGCGAGCTGCAAAAGATTGTCTTCCGACAGCCCGTCGATCGCGGGCTGCACGCGCAGCAGCTCCGGGTGTCCGTATGTGAGGGTTCCGGTCTTGTCGAACGCAGCCGTCTTGATATCGGCCAGCGTCTCGAGCGTCCCGCCCGACTTAACGATGACACCAGCCTTCGCCGCCCGCGACATTCCGCCCAGAAACGCAACCGGTGCCGCGATCAGCAGCGGGCACGGCGTCGCGACGACGAGAACCTCAGCGAATCGCACCGGGTCTCCGGAGATCCACCAGGCGAGTCCAGCGATCAACAGCGAGATGGCGGTGAACGGAACCGCGTAGCGGTCTGCGAGGCGCACCATGGGTGCGCGAGAGTCAGCGGCTTCACGCACGAGGTCGAGGATTCGCGCGTATTGCGAGTCACGAGCGGCGGCAGTCGCTTCAATAATGACCGCCCGCTGTCCGTTCAACGAACCAGACATGATGTCGTCGCCGACGCGCTTCGTGACCGGGAGAGGCTCCCCCGTCAGCGATGACTGGTCGAAGTCTGCACGCAGGTCTTGATCCCCCGTGTCAGTTGCCAAGGTTCCGTCAACCGGCACCACTTCAGCGGGGCGCACCAGCAAGCGGTCGCCAATGACGACATCATCGAGCGGCACATCGCGGGTATTGCCTGCCGCGTCAACGAGGTGTGCAACCTGCGGCGCACGCTCCAGTAGCGCAGACAGGCTGCGCTTTGCGCGGTTTGAAGCGTAATCCTCCAGCGCTTCGCCACCTGTGAGCATGAGGCACACGATGAGTGCGGCAATATATTCGCCGACCAGAATCGTCGACAAGATCGCCATCAGCGCGAGGATGTCGATGCCCCAGTGGCCCTTCAGCAGATCTTTGACCATGCCGATAGAAACACGCACAATGACCGCCGCGCTGAAGATCGTCGCTACCCATCGTGCTGCGCTATGCGCGTCGCTCCACTCCAGAATCAGCGTTGCAACAAGGACCAGCAGCGTTGCGATGACCCACGGATATGACTTAATGATGCGCACAGCGGCTCCTCAGTGTCAGACTCTGCGACCAGTTTGGCGTGGTTCTGCGCGCGATGCCAGCAAGACAAGGCTTGGCTTAGTGAGGCGCGGCGCGCTCACCGAACAATCCATGCCCATGCCGACACCGCCAGCGGAAACACCAAAAAAGGCGTTGCGCGTTGGGAACGCGAGTACGAGCGCGTGATGGGAGCCCCTCCCTACCACTGAGCCTGTCGGTGTGCGGGAGCGCGAGCGATCAGGCAAGGTAGAGATATGACTACGCCCGCGACGATGCGCACCTCCATTCAGCACGCTCTCGGAGCGCCAGAGGTGCTCGAGGTTGTCGAGGTGGCCCGCCCCGAACCGAAGCCAAACGAGGTTCTCGTGCGCGTGCACGCGGCGGGCCTCAACCCCACCGATTTCAAGCACCGTGCGGCGAAGCGTTTCGTCGAAGACCCGCCGTTCACGCTCGGCTGGGATGTCTCCGGTGTTGTCGAGGCCGTCGGCGTTGGCGTCGCGCGCTTCCAGCCGGGTGACGAGGTTTTCGGCATGCTCACCTACCCCACCGGACACGGTTCACACGCCGACTATGTCGCGGCGCCCGCTCGACTCTTCGCACGCAAGCCCGCAAGCATTGACCACGCGCAGGCGGGCGCCCTCCCCCTCGTTTCGTTGACGGCGTGGCAAGCCCTCGTCGAATATGCCGACGTTCAACCTGGGCAGCGCGTGTTGGTGCACGCGGCCGCGGGTGGTGTCGGTCACGTCGCGGTGCAGATCGCGAAGGCGCGTGGTGCGTACGTGATCGGAACCTCCAGTGCGGCAAAGCACGAATACTTGCGTGAGCTGGGGGCTGATGAAGTCATCGATTACCAGACGCAAGATTTCACGGAAGTCACGCAAGACATCGATGTCGTGCTCGACACGCTCGGCGGAGAGACAGGCCTGCGTTCGCTGCGCACGCTACGCGCTGGCGGCATTGTGGTCTCGATCGTGCCGATGGGCTCAGACGATTTCTACCGAGAGGCTGACGAGCTGGGCGTTCGTGCCGTGCGCATGCTCGTCGACTCGTCTCGGGCGCAGCTGACGGCTATCGCCGACCTCGTCGATGCGGGCAATCTTCGACCGACCATCGCGGCGACCTTCCCGCTGGAGCAGATTGCCGACGCTCACCGACTTGCTGAGACCGGCCGCACCGCGGGCAAGATCGTCATCACGATGACGCCGTAGCGGCGAGGCTGCGCAACGCGGTTGTACAGCGGCCTCGAGAGTTAGCGGCCGGAATCCGTGGGCGCGGTCGTTTCGCCCCTGAGTCGCGCCTCGCGCAGCGCCCGTGCTTGCCCCGCACGGAGCAACCGGCTTGCTGCGTAACCCGCCATTCCCGCCGTCATCGCAGCGATGATCGTGTACAGAAAGATATTGGCGAAGCTCGCGGTTGGAGTGAGTTGGTTCGTCGCAGCGAATCCCACCCAGAGCACCGCCACTCCGGCGACCGCACCCATGGTTCCGCCGTTTACCCACACTTCGAGCTCATGCTTGCGCTCTCTGTTACGGTCACCGATCAGAATGAGCAGCGTCGCTCCGATCATCGCCGCGAGCGCGAGCGCGGCACCCACCAGCACGCCCATCAAGAGCATGAATGCGAAGGCTTGCCAGCCACCCTGCTCACGAAAATCTGGGTTTCCCATGAGGTAGACGACCATCGCGATGCCGGCACCGAGCGCGATTCCCAGTGGCAACGCCCACGTGATTGCGAACCCGTAGCGTTTCCAGAACATGCCCCCAGCGTAGTCGGCTGATGGCAACGCGCTATGCCGAGACGGTCAGTGAGCTGGTTCTGGAGCGGCGTCAGGTGAAACGTCTTCAAACCGCGCGCGGCACTTGCCGAGCACAACCTACCACTCAGTGACGTTGCCGCCTTCGACGCGCCAGCGGCGGTTGGTACGCACGGTGTCGAGCATGCGGCGGTCGTGCGTGACGAGCAGCAGCGTGCCGTCATACGACTCGAGCGCGCCTTCAAGTTGCTCGATCGCGGGCAGGTCGAGGTGGTTGGTCGGCTCATCGAGCACCAGCAGGTTGACGCCACGCGCCTGCAGCAGCGCCAGCCCAGCGCGCGTGCGCTCCCCCGGCGACAGTCCATCGACCGGGCGCGTCACGTGGTCGGCTTTCAGCTCAAATTTGGCGAGCAACGTGCGCACATCAGCCGCCGCCATTTCCGGCACGAGACCCTCAAAAACGGTGGCCAATGGTTCCGTGCCGACCAGTAGCGAGCGGGCTTGATCGATTTCACCGATGTGGATTCCGGAACCAAGGGCTGCGGTTCCAGCGTCGGGTGCGCGGTGGCCGAGGAGCAAGCGCAAGAGCGTTGATTTGCCGGCGCCGTTCGGGCCAGTAATGCCGATGCGGTCGCCACCGTTCACCTGGAGTGAGACGGGGCCAAGCGTGAAGGTTCCTTGCTCGACAACCGCTTCGTTGAGCGTCGAGACGACGGAACCAGAGCGCGGTGCCGCGGCAATCTCAAACTGCAGCTGCCACTCCTTGCGCGGCTCATCGACCTCTTCGAGCCGCGCAATGCGGCTCTCCATTTGGCGCACCTTCTGGGCCTGCTTTTCGCTGGACTCGGTCATCGCGCGACGGCGAATCTTGTCGCTGTCGGGCGACTTCTTCATCGCGTTACGCACACCCTGGCTCGACCACTCGCGCTGCACGCGTGCCCGTGAGACCAGGTCCGCCTTCTTCTCGGCGAACTCGTCGTACTTCTCGCGCGCGTGACGGCGCAGCGTCGCACGCTCTTCAAGGTATGAGTCATACCCACCGCCGTAGATACGGTTGGAGTTCTGGGCGAGGTCAAGCTCGAGCACGCGCGTCACACAGCGGGCGAGAAACTCGCGGTCGTGGCTCACCAGTACAACGCCGCCGCGCAGCCCCTGCACAAACGACTCGAGACGCTCAAGTCCGTCAAGGTCAAGGTCGTTCGTCGGCTCGTCGAGCAGCACGATGTCGAAGCGCGACAGCAGGAGCGCGGCCAGGCCAACGCGCGCTGCTTGGCCGCCAGACAACGACGTCATGAGCGCCGTACCGGCTCCCGCATCACCGAACGACAATCCGAGCTCGGCAAGCACCGCGGGAATACGTTCTTCCAGATCGGCGGCACCGCTCGCGAGCCACCGCTCGAGGGCCGTCGAGTATGCGTCGGCGGGGTCAATGCCGTCGACGGCGAGCGACGGGTCGCCGAGTGCCGCCGCGGCGGCATCCATCTCAGCGGTCGCGGCCGAGCAGCCGGTACGGCGACCAATGTACGCCTCGACGGTTTCACCGGCTACCCGTTCGTGTTCCTGCGGCAACCACCCGACGAAAGCATCCGTCGGCGCGAGGGAAATGGTTCCGGCCTGCGGCTCATCAACTCCGGCGAGTACCCGAAGCAGCGTCGACTTGCCGGCACCGTTCACCCCAACGACACCGACGACGTCACCGGGTGAAACGGTGAGATCGAGGTCAGAAAACAGCGTGCGGTGGCCGTGTCCACCGGCGACGCCTCGGGCCACGAGTGTTGCGGTCATCATTCAATCCTGCCATCGAGCGCGGGCACACGTGCATCGAGCGTGCCCAGCGGCAGATTGCGACAGAATGTACGCGTGGACGATTTGCGCGTACTTCCCGGCCCCGGTGTGCCGCGCGGTGTCACGATCCCCGCTCATGAGCTCGTCGAACGCTTCTCACGCTCCTCGGGTCCGGGCGGTCAAGGCGTCAACACGACAGATTCGCGGGTTCAGCTGAGTTTCGACATCGGAACCACGACAGCGTTGGATGACGCACAGCGCGCACGGTTACTCCGCCGGTTGGATTCGCGTCTCGCGGGCACCATGATCACGATCAGCGCCGAAGAGCATCGCTCGCAACGACAGAACCGCAACGCCGCCCGCGAGCGTCTCGCCGAAATGCTTCGCGAAGCGTTGACCCCCGAAATCGCCCGCCGTGCAACGCGACCAACCAGTGGTTCCCGTCGCCGACGGCTCGCTGACAAACACCAAAGGTCCGAGACGAAGGCCGCGCGTCGGCGGCCCTCAGCCCACGACTAGCGCTCGTTCTTTGCGACGCGTTTGCGCAGCGCATCAAGGCTGCGCTGCGCGGCACGACGCACGTCAATTTCGGGGTCCTTAAGAAGCGCACGAACAGCGTCGATGTGGTCAGCGGAACCAAGGGTGCTGAGCGCGGTGGCCGCGGCTGCACGTACGCGGGGCACGTCGTCAGTCAGCAGGTCGACGAGTTCTGAGGTCGCCGGGAGGCCGCGCGTGGCCGCAAGACGAGCACCCATTTCGCGAAGACGCCACGCGGTGTTGTTGAGGGTGCTGATCATGAGGGTCTTTGCAGCATCATCGATGGCCGATTCATCCCACACATGGAGAAGTGCGCGTGCGCCCCACAGTTCGGGCCAATACAGCACGGGTGCACCGTCGAGAATCCCCTGAGCGTGGGCACCACCGACGTAAAGCAGAAACTCTTCGCTCTCGTGGTTGCCTGCGAGGAGCGACAGTGCGAGCGTCACAACATCGCGCTGACCGTACCGTTCAACGGCGGCCGCGAGACGACGCTCGGGCGAGAGTTCTACGGGTACGGATGGGCTGTCAGGTGCAGAGTTTCGGGACACCACTCAACTGTACGTCTTCGGGATGAACGAGCCCTGTGGGCGACTTTCTGAGCATTCCAGCCGCTCATGATAGACAAGCACGACGTACAACGACATCGGAGTCTCAATGACCGACCAGCCCACCGAATCCCCCCGTGATCCGAGCCCGGAGGTTCTCGCCGAACTCGCCAGACTCAACGAGGCGGCCAGTGTCGCCCCCAACAACATGGAGCCGATGATCGCACTGTGGAAGGCCGTAGCCCGGCTCGACTACTGGGTCTTCGTCAATCGTGGCACCCCCGAATCACCGATCCCGTACATGGTGAGCGGGCAAGACGGCCCCATCATGTGCATCTATAGCAACGCCAAACAGGCTCAATCAGCGGCTCACGCAAACGGTGTGATCCCGACCGACGAACCGGTTCCGCTGTTTGGCGTTCCGCTACCGGAAGCCCTCGACTGGGCGATGTCCTTCGGCGAGTATGGCGTTACCGGTGTTGTCATCGACTACCCCTATCTCGGAGCCTGGTCACCACTTCGCAACCTCCAACACCTCAAGCCCGCGTAGCTGGTTCCGCCTCACTCGCCACAAATGCCGTAGCCTCACCGCCGATAATCGGCGCCGACATGATTGCCCGCAGCGACGCAAACGACCCGGTCTTGCGGGTGCCGGTGATCCGTTCGTTGTCGTCGATGAGCGCGCCCTCGAGCGCGACGCCGGCGGTCGTCATCATGTAGCGGCCGGTCATGATGAAAATGTATGAAATCAGCACTTGCCACCACTGCGTGACGAAGAAGAGCGCGGCGAGACCGCCGAGGTACGGCACGAAAGCGACATAGATCGCGGTACGACTGCCAACGCGCTTGATGAGGCGCGCGACCAGCGGCAACAGCACCAGCACGATCACCATCGAACCGATATCAGTAATGGTGGCTTCGTCGCCGGTGCTGCGGATCACGTGGTCAGCAGGAGCGCCGGAACCACATAGATCGCCGCGTTGATCAGCACAACGCCCATGAGAATGGTCGCCATCGTGGTGTGCTCGGTAATCGTGTCGCCGACGAGCAACTGGGTCGCGACGATCGTCGCGAAGGCCGACGTGATGTTGCCAACCCACGACTTCACAACCTCAACGTCAATGCGGTCTTCCCGAATTTGCCGCGTCGCTCGCGGTACTCAATCTTGTCGAGCATGAACCCAAAAATGGGGTCGTTGAGGATGTTCCACACGTTGAAGATCAGGTACACCCACCCGACGCACTCAGGCGCGAGCCCAATGACGTCCGTAAACACCCGCTTTGCTATCGGCGCGGTGGTCGACCCACGAAAATCGCGACAACCAGCTGCAGCGTGCCGAACACGCCGAGCATGATCAGCGGCGCTTGCCAATCACCCGTCGTCTCAGCGAGCACGCCAGCGACGAACGGACCGCCAGCAGCGAGCAAGTAGCCAACGCTCTGTGCCATACCCGAGATCTGCGTGGTTTCGTGCTGGGTGCGTCCGCGCATGCTCATGAGGCTGAGGGCGACGACGAGGCTGGCGCCAGAGCCGAGACCGATGATGATCGCCCACACAATTCCGAGCCCCGGCAGCAACAGGAACCCGGCAACGCCCACGAGAGTCGGCACCGTGACGGTCACGGCTGCAGCCACCTGGCTGTCAGGCCGGCGCATGAGCCGCGGGATTGCGAGACCGGCAACGATACCAACGATTTGATACAGGAACAGGTGAAAACCCGCCTGCGCTGGCGGCACGCCGTGCGAGGTTTCGATCGTCGGGAGCCACGTGATCATGAAGTAGAACGTGAGCGACTGCAGCCCCATGAATGCGGCAACCAGCCAGGCCATGCCCTGCGTCCAGACGCTTCGTTGCCGCTCGTCGTCCGGTGTGATGGTGGCGGCAAGTTGAACATCGGTGCGCGCCCGCGGGATCCACAAGAATGCGACGAAAAGGGCCGGCACAGCCCAAACCGCAAGCGCTCCGGTCCAGCCGAAGTTATGTGAAACGGGCACCGCGATCGCCGACGCCGTCGACGCTGTCACCGCGATGCACGCCGAATAGATTCCGGTGGCGAGAGAAACGTGACGAGGGTAATCCCGCTTCACGATCGTCGGAACCACGACGTTACCGACGGCGATAGCGGAACCAATGATGATGGTTCCGATCCACAGCCCCGCAGTACCAGCGAAAGAACGCACGGCGATTCCGGCGGCGAGGAGGAACAGGGCGACGAGAAGCGTGCGCTCCAAGCCGAACCTGCGCGCTGGGAAATGCACCAGCGGAGATACCGCCGCGAACGCGAGCAGCGGGAGGGCACCAAGCAGACCCAGCATGCCCTCGTTAAGGTCGAGATCCGCACCGATTTGCGGCAGTAACGGGCCGACCGATGTCAGCGCCGGGCGCAGGTTAAATGCGACGAGGAAAATCAGTGCGGCAAGAATGGCCGCCATGGTCGTGGCTTGGGGTGAGATGCGACGACGCGAGAACCGGCGCTTCACTTGTGGGGGCCCGCGAACACGACAGTCATGTCTCCAGGGTATCGGGGCTAACCGCGCCCGCGTCACCATAGATTGCTGGTGCACTGTGGGCG
This sequence comes from uncultured Microbacterium sp., assembly GCA_947503655.1. GTDB lineage: Bacteria > Actinomycetota > Actinomycetes > Actinomycetales > Microbacteriaceae > Microbacterium. The sequence continues at coordinate 30,262 of CANNEP010000002.1, read as the reverse complement.
TAGTGTCGGCACGGGCGCGTTTCTCGCGCCGACACGGCTCGTTCAACGAGGAGCGCCATGACGCAATACATCATCTACTTCAACCAGACATGGGTCGGCGATCACTCTGAGGAGTGGTTTGCTTCGCGCGGGCCGCTCGCGAACGCTGTGGTCGATGAGATCAAGGCGGCTGGCGCTTACGTTTTCGCTGCGGGCGTCGATGAGGATATGTCTGGCGCGTACAGTGCCGATGCGACGAGCGGCACGCTGGTCGTCACCGATGGCCCCGTGCCTGTCGACGAGGCGCGTATCGGCGGGTTGACCATCATCGACGTTGCTGATGACGAAACGGCGAAGATGTGGGGCGGCAAGATTGCCGAAGCCTGCGGATGGCCGCAAGAGGTGCGCCGCGTGTACTGATGGGGGCGGAGATTGTCGCGCTAAGTTCCCTCAAGCCATGCTGCGCGTGTCACGCGATAGTGGGCGTAGCGGGAAGGTCGACCTACAAAGGTCTCTTCCGCCCCTTCTCCCGTGTAGGTCATGCCGAGTCGCTGCAAAATGCGGACAGAACCCGTGTTCGCTTCGACGGCTTCGGCCCAGATTGACTCGAGCGCCAGATTCTCGAACCCGTAGGCCAACCCCGCTCGCGCGGCGCGCGTTCCGAGCCCGCGACCCCACCGACTCGACGGACCAATAACGAAGCCGAGTTCACGAGAATCACTTCCCTCGCCGTGCAGGTCGACGTATCCAACGATCTCTTGGTTGCAAGCAACTGCGAGCCTGATAAGCGCCGTATCGCGCTGGGCAATGAGGTTGCGCCACCACGGGACGAATTCCTCTGGCGTGGTCGCGTGCCGCCACCCCGCGTGCGTCGCGAAAATGCCATCGGTGGCCCATGCCGCAAAAGTTTCAGCGTCCGCCGGAACCAGAGCTCTCAAAGCCAGGCTTGTCATGGTTCCGTCCGCTGAGGGCGCGGTGCACGCGGCGCCAGTGGCGGCGGGACCTCTTTCGCAAGATGAACGTCGTCGAGTGCAACCTCAACGAGCCCGCGGCGTGTCTCGATAATGCAGTGTGTGTCACTGCGATCGCGGAGGTACCCAAGCGCGTCGGTGTAGCCTCCTTCGATGCGCGTGCGCACGGTCATGCGAGTGCCGAGGGGCGCCGCGCGGATCACCTCGACCGCCGCGGGCCTGGTCTCCGAAATGGCGTAGTCGCGCGCGATAGCGGCGGTCACACGCCCCCACTCACTAGCGCGCACACGGTGTTGATGTGCGTCGAAAGCGGGCCGGTCGACGAATCGTTCGCTGACTTCCCAGACGAGCGGGTCGTCAGTCTCGGCAACACAGAAGTGTAGGCAGCCGCGTTCTGCACGCGTCAGTTCACTGTGGCGGTCGAGGTAGCGTCGAACAATCTCGGCTTCGGCACTGTCTGCACAGATGAGGCGCCCGGTGAGGGTGATCACGCAATTCTCGTTTCAGATGGCTTCGACGTTTGCCGTGAGGGCTCCACCCGCGTTACCGGTGTTGACCACGCCGTGCGGCTCCAGAAGGAGAGCTTTGACTTCGACGTCAGCCCGAGGGCAGTGCTCGACGCCACGGGGCATGACATACAGCTGTCCAGGGCCGAGCACAACGTCGCGGTCGCGCATCTGGATCGTCAGCTCGCCCGAAAGCACGAGAAACAGCTCATCGGTGTCGTCGTGAGAGTGCCACACAAACTCGCCCAGAATGCGAACAAGCTTCACGTCATAGTCGTTAAGCTGCGCGACCAACTTCGGCGACCAATGCTCCGCGAACAGCTCAAACTTGCTGGCGAGATCTACGACGGCGTCTCCGGTCATGCCGCCATGTTAGCGCTCAGCGGGATCGACACGGGCCGAACACCCACGCCTCGCGCGGCCTTTCGTCATGCCGTATCCCGCGACGGTATGGCGAAGAGGAATACCTGCTCCGGTCCGAACTCGTAGGAGGCGTCGCACCGGTATCCACGTAACCAGACCACGTCGCCAATCACCCGGAGATAGAAACCCTTCGGAAACTCCACGTCATCGGTGATCGGGGCAGAGGCAATGGTGACGGAACCGGTGGGTGCGCGATGCGCGGAGATCACGTCATCGGGCGCGTTCTGCTGGCTGAGCGTCGCGAGACGGATCCACGGTGCGGCATCCATCGGCACGAGGGCGAGGCCACGTGCTTCGGCGGCAGAGAAGATCGCACTGAGCGTGCCGCCGTCGTTGAGGCCGAGTTCGGCCACGGAACGCTCGACGACCACAACCGAACGACCAACGGAGGCGGCGAACTCTGGCTGTTGGAGCAGGATTTCCGCGTGGTCGTTGAGCCGAACGCCAGCACGCTGGAGCCGCGTGCGCACCTCAGCGCGCGGTACTCCTCCAAAATGCACGGCCATGGTTCCGCTCGTCATATCCACTCGGCGAGCCTAGTGGGTCATCTGCAGTCAGCGAGCTCCTGCTCGTCTTTGCGTCGACCGTCTGGGAGCCTGCGCACACCGGCAAGCAACTCCGCGAGAGTGATGGAGGTGATCACGACGTCGCCAGTGAGGGAAACGAGCCACTCGACGCCATTGCGTTACGGATAGGCGTCTGACCACCTGACTCCGGCCGCTCGCTAACTCGTACTGAGGCAAGAAACGAGCGCGTCTGCGACCTCATCCGCCGTTCGCTCTGTGGTGTCGAACTCCAAGACCTCGTCGGACCACGCGGCGTAATCTGCGCGACGCCGCTGAACGTCCACCCAGGCAGGTTCTCCGACATGGCCGAGACCGCGGTCCCTGTTGCGGAGCCGCTGCTCGTGCTTTCTCGCGTCCTTGATCACGAGGTGAACGAAATCGAGCCGTGCGCCTGTGCACGACGCCGCGGTCCGCCAGGTTTGCCGAGCCTCTTCACTGTCGTTCACCGCATCGACCACGACGCGTCAACCGAGGTTCAGGTTCAGCTCCGCCGTCGCGCGGGTCGCTTCGTACGCGGCCACACCAACTTGCCAAGTCGCCGGCAGTCCGCAGGCGAGCATCGATTCCTCCACCACGTCGATTGACAGATGCACGGCGCCCATGAGTGCAGCAACGACTTCGGCAACGCTGGTCTTCCCGACGCCGGGAAGACCAGAAATCACGATGAGATGCCCGGTCACGCGATCTTCAACGGCGCGATCGACGCGATCTGGACACCAGCAAGGTCCTCTGCGCGGTCAAGCTCGTAGTGACTCTGCAGATTGATCCAGAACTCTGCCGAGGTGCCGAAGTACTTCGCAAGGCGAAGCGCCGTATCTGCCGTGATCCCACGCTTGCCGTGCACGATCTCGTTGATCCGCCGTGGGGGCACTCCGATTGCGACGGCAAGTCGGTTCTGCGTGATCTCGAAACCCTTGATGAAGTCCTCCATGAGAACCACGCCCGGGTGGATCGGGGGAATCTTGTCAGTGGTGGTCAACGATCTCCACCTCCTCTGGTCCGGCGTCCGTCCACACGAAGCAGATGCGGCACTGGTCATTGATCCTGATGCTGTGTTGACCCGCTCGATCGCCCTTCAGTGGCTCAAGCCGAGTTCCTGGAGGTACCCTGAGATCATCCAACGACTCGGCGGATCCCACCTGACGAAGTTTGCGCAATGCGACCGAGTGGATCCGAGGATCGATCGATGGCACGAATTCACGATGCCACAGACGATCGGTGTCCTTGTTTCCGAACGATCTGATCACACGCCCCAGGATATAACGGGTCTCGTCAATAACGCTACACGTTAAAGCGGAACTCCACCACGTCGCCGTCGCGCATGACGTAGTCCTTGCCCTCGAGGCGAGCCTTGCCCTTGGCGCGAGCTTCAGCAACCGAACCAGTCGCAATGAGGTCTTCGAACGAGATGACCTCGGCCTTAATGAAGCCCTTTTCAAAGTCGGTGTGAATGACACCGGCAGCCTGCGGAGCCTTCGCGCCCTGCGGGATCGTCCACGCACGCGCTTCCTTCGGCCCCGCGGTCAAGTAGGTCTGCAGACCCAGCGTCGCAAAGCCAATGCGAGCGAGCTGGTCGAGACCCGACTCGGTCTGACCGGTAGCTTCGAGCAGTTCCTGCGCATCTTCCGGGTCGAGATCAATGAGCTCAGACTCGATCTTCGCGTCGAGGAAGACAGCCTGAGCGGGAGCGACGAGCTCAGCAAGCTCGGCCTTCTTCGAGTCGTCAGTCAGAATCGCCTCGTCGACGTTGAAAACGTAAATGTAGGGCTTAGCGGTCAGCAGACCCAGCTCGCGGATCGGCGTGACGTCAATGCCACTGCCCGACAGCAAAATGCCGCGCTCCAGCGCATCCTTCGCAGCGTTCGCTGCCGCAAGAACTTCGGGGTCAGCCTTCTTCTGCTTGACCTCTTTTTCGTAGCGAACGATCGCCTTTTCGAGCGTCTGGAGGTCAGCGAGCATGAGCTCAGCGTTGATGGTCTCCATGTCGTTGCGGGGGTTAACTTCGCCGTCGACGTGCACGACGTCGCCGTCGGTGAAGCCACGTACAACCTGGGCGATGGCGTCGGCTTCGCGAATGTTCGCAAGGAACTGGTTGCCCAGGCCCTCGCCCTCGCTCGCACCGCGCACGATGCCGGCGATGTCAACGAACGATACCGTCGCGGGCAACAAACGCTCGGAGTTGAAGACGTCGGCGAGCTTCTGAAGACGCGGGTCGGGAAGGTTCACGACACCAACGTTCGGCTCGATCGTCGCGAACGGGTAGTTCGCCGCGAGCACGTTGTTGCGCGTCAGCGCGTTGAAAAGAGTCGACTTGCCGACGTTGGGCAGGCCAACGATTCCGATAGTAAGAGCCACGGGCAACAAGTCTACGCGGCTTCGCGCGCGATTCTTGCGCTGAGCAGGGCGGCGAGCGGAACCTAGGGGCGCGTTGCGCGGAACGCTTTCGTCACGTAGGGCATCGCGATGGTCTGCTCCCCCACAACGCCGAGGCCATCGAGAAGCACGCCGACCTCAGAAATCATGCGCTCTTGGTCAGCCTCCGGCGCGGTGATGAAGTAACTACGCGAACGCACCATCGACTCGATGTCGCTACGCGTCATGACCCGCTCCCACTCGAACACGTGCTTTTCGAGCTCTCCAAATGGCTCGTGGATCGGAATGTGGCCGTCGGCGATCATCTCTTCGGCGCTGGACGCATGCAGAATGTGGGTCAACTTATGCACCCACACGACGCGCTCGTCGCGGACGTTCCAGATCAAGCCGAGCCCACCGCCCGGGCGCAATACGCGCCCAATTTCGCGCGAACCCGCGACCGGCTCCACCCAGTGCCAAGCCTGACCCATGACAACCGCGTCGACGCTCGCGTCTTCCAGCGGCAACTGCTCCGCGGTTCCGACTCTCCTGCCAACGCCCGGCGTTCGCTCAGCCAGCGTCTCGAGCATCGCTGCATCGGGGTCAACAGCCACTGCATCCACGTCACGAACCCGCAAAATCGAGCGCAACAACTTGCCGGTTCCGGCGCCCACATCAGCCACTCGCGCACGCCCTTCGAGAGGCGCAAGCAAGAACGCCACCGACTCTGCCGGATACTCGGGGCGCCCCACGTCATACGCCGCCGACGCGGCTCCGAACGAGGTCGACATTTCTTCGCGACTGGCCATGATGTGAACCTAGCACCGGGCGCCGACAGCCACCCGCGCTCGGCGTCCGCGATAAACTGGACTATGGCGCGCCTGCACATGCGGCGCGCGCCGCAGGAGAAGAGTCAGCACATGTCATTGGATTTCACCGCGATCGATTTCGAGACGGCGAACTCCAGCAACGCTTCGGCGTGCTCCGTCGGCCTCGTGCGCGTGCGCGCGGGAAAGATCGTTGAGCAGACGGGCTGGCTCATTCAGCCGCCCGCTCCGTACGAGGAGTTTCATGCGCGCAACGTTGAGATTCACGGCATTCACGCCGAAGATGTCACGACCGCGATCGGGTGGAGTGACCAGCTCGAGTTTCTCGAGGATTTCGCTGGCGATGACGTCATGGTGGCCCACAATGCGGGCTTCGATATGGCCGTGATTCGGCGCGCGTGCGAGGCCACCGGCGACGTTTGCCCGCCGTATGAGTACGTCTGTAGCGTGCAGGTCGCGCGCAAGGTCTATGACCTTGAGTCGTACCGTCTGCCGTTCGCCGCGGCTGCTGCCGGATTCACTGATTTTTCGCACCACGAGGCGACGGCTGACGCTCTCGCGTCGGCACACATCATGATCGATGCGGCTCGTCGCGTTGACGCTACTGACATTCGTGAGCTGGCTGCCAAGACGCGTGTGCGCGTCGGACAGATTCAGGTTGCAACGCTCGCCGAATCACTCGTTCTCTCCTGATTTTTCCGCGCTTTTCGCTTCGCTTGCAAGCAATGTCGGAGGCCCCGGGCAGACTGAAAACATGGATCCCTTGATCGCTGTTCTACTCGTCGTTCTGGCACTCGCCGGTGGCCTCGCCCTGGGCTGGTTTGCGCGTGGGCGCGTCACCGCTGACGACACCGTATTGCTGTCACGGCTGTCAGCGAGTGAGGCGAATGTCACAGCACTGCGCGAGCAGCTCATGCAGCAGCAGGCGTCGTATCGGGAGTACACCGAGCGCGCGCGTGATGAGCAAGAGGCGCACCGCGAACGCGAGCGCGAAGAAGCCCGGGTGCTTACGGCGCTCAGCCCGGTCGCCGAGACTCTGCACAATATGCAGCGCGCGATGGCGTCGATGGAGAGAGACCGCCAAGAGCAGTTCGGCCAACTCGGAGAGCAGCTACGCCAAGCACAGATCAACGACGAGTCGCTACGAAACGCGACGAATACGTTGGCGAGTGCGTTGCGGTCGACGACGACCCGCGGAACCTGGGGTGAGACACAGCTGCGCCGCGTTGTTGAGGCGGCTGGGTTGACGCACCACGTCGACTTCGACGTTCAGACCAGCATCACCACAGAGTCTGGTGCGACGGGCCGCCCCGACATGATCGTGCGCCTGCCGGGGAGCAAGGCAATCGCGTTGGATGCGAAGGCCCCACTCGACGCGTATCTGCAAGCTTCGGCGCACGAGTCAGAGGCTGAGCGCGCCGCTGCTCTCGCCCAGCACGCGCGGGCCGTGAAGTCGCACGTTGATGCACTGGCGAAGCGTCAATACTGGACCGGCTTGGAGTCGAGCCCGGAGTTTGTCATTTGCTTCTTGCCAAACGAGGCGATGCTGTCAGCGGCATTGGATGCTGACCCGGCGCTGCTGGACTACGCCTTCCGCCAGCGGGTGGCACTCGCCTCCCCCGTCAGCCTGTGGGCCGTACTGAAGTCGGTGGCTTACACGTGGACGCAAGATGATGTGTCGGCCGAAGCACACCAACTGTTCGCGCTCGGCAACCAGCTCTACGACCGCCTCGGCGCGCTCGCCGGTCACGCCGATGACCTCCGCCGAGCGATCGAACGCACCGTCGGCGCCTACAACAAGTTCGCCGGCTCGCTCGAGTCGCGGGTTCTCGTCACCGCACGAAAGTTCCCCGGCATCGACGCGACGAAGCTCGCGAGTATGCGGGAGCAGGAGGAGATTTCCACAACACCGCGCCCCCTCGTGGCTGCAGAGTTTGTGAGTGCTGAGACTGACACCGTGGCTGACGCGGTTACCGAGGCCGAACTTGTGTCCGAGGTCACCGAGCTCACACCCGAGAACGACACGCTCTGGCAGGCTGACCTCGCCGACGACATCCGGCGCCGCGCCACAGACTAACAACACGACGGACGGTCTCAGCCAATGAGACCGTCCCGCCACCGGCGCCGTTGACCTGCTAGGCATGGACGCACAGAACCATAGCCTCGGTACGCAATGGAGCGTCATGTCATCTTCTGCCGAGATCGCCACCGTAGCCCAGGACCTTCTCCCCGAACTCGTCGCGATCAGGCGCGAGCTACACCAGATTCCCGAAGTTGGCCTCGACCTCCCCCAGACGCAGGCCGTCGTGCTCCGCGAACTCGAAGGCCTGCCGCTCGAAATCTCCGTCGGCACCGACACCACGTCGGTGACAGCCGTGCTTCGCGGCGCACACCCCGGGCCCGTTGTCCTGCTGCGCGGAGACATGGACGGCCTGCCCGTCACCGAAGTCAACGATCTCCCCTACCGCTCGACGAACGGAAACATGCACGCATGCAGACACGAGCTGCACACGACCGGGCTCATCGGTGCCGCACGCCTCCTCAGCGAACGTCGTGACCAGCAGTCGATGATCACGCGCCGATTCGATGTCTTTGACCCCGTCGTAATTTCGGTGACGCAGCTCCAGGCCGGTGATGCGCTCAACGTCATCCCGGAGCAGGCGACGCTCGGTGCCACCGTCCGCACCATGTCTGCCGCAACACTCGAGGCCCTACCTGGCATGATCACCGACCTCACCGAAGGTATCGCCCGCGGCTACGGCTGCACCGCAGATATCAGCTTCACGACGCAGTACATTCCGACGGTGAACGCTGATGCCGAGCATGCGTTCGCCGTCGACCAGATTCACCAGATGTACGGCGAAGACAGCGTCACCATTAAGCCGCACGGCATCATGGGCTCGGACGACTTCTCGTTCGTGCTCGCCGAGATTCCGGGCGCGTTCATGATGGTGAAGTGTCTCGCGGCGGAGCAACAGAACGGCAGATCCCTCGGGGAGGAGAAAGTTACCCGGGGATGAAACTGAGGAGCGAAACGACGGAAATCGTCACAAAGACGAAGGCGGCGACGGGCCACCAGGAGCTCATCTCTTCACCGGCCGGGCGACGCTTGCGGAACACAACGTCCTTGCGGCGTGCCGGGTCGGTAGCGTCTGCAATGACTGCGTGCGCGGCGGTGGCCGGACGATTCGCTTCGATTGCCATTTTCTACCTCGTTAGGTACACGACGCACGCCATTCGCGCGACTCGTGAATCCATCATCCCACTCAGAACCTGAGCGTCACCGTCAAGACACGTCACGAAGCGGCCACGTTTTGGCAACGCAGAAGGGCCGAGTCAGTAACGACTCGGCCCTTCTCAGCGGGCACGCGATGCCCGAAGATCAAGCGAAACTCAGCCGAACCACTTCGATACGAGGTGTTCAGACGAGACTCGACGCAGGGTTCCGGAGGCGCTCCGCAGCACGACCGATTCGGTGTAGATGTAGTCACCCTCGCGACGCACACCGGCCACAAGCTGGCCATCGGTGACACCGGTGGCGACGAAGATCGTGTTGTCGCTCGCGACGAGTTCGTCGGCGCCGTAGACGTAGTCGTCGAACTTGAGTCCGGCGTCAAGACCGCGCTGCTTCTCGTCGTCGGTCTGCGGCCAGAGGCGACCCTGAATGTGTCCGCCGAGCGCCTTAATGGCGCACGCAGTGACGATGCCCTCCGGGCTCCCGCCAATACCGACACACATGTCGGTGCGTGCGTTGTGTCGTGCCGCGTTGATGCCACCGGCAACGTCGCCGTCGGTCATCAGTCGCGTTCCGGCACCAGCCTCGCGAATCTCCTGGATGAGCTTTTCGTGACGGGGACGGTGCAGCACCGAAACCACCATCTCCTCAACCGGCTTGCCGAGCGCCTTCGCCAGCAGGCGGATGTTCTCACCAATCGGCAGGCGAATGTCGACCACGCCGACACCAGCAGGGCCGGTGACGAGCTTGTCCATGTAGAAGACGCTGGAGGCGTCGAGCATCGTGCCACGGTCAGCAACCGCGATCACCGAGAGTGCGTTGTTGCGGCCCAGCGCCGTGAGCGTCGTGCCATCGATCGGGTCAACCGCGACGTCACACTGCATGCCCTGACCGGAACCAACATGCTCACCGTTGAAGAGCATGGGCGCGTTGTCTTTCTCGCCCTCGCCGATCACGATGCGGCCATCGAAGTTCACGGTGCGCAGGAAGGCGCGCATCGCGTCAACGGCAGCGCCGTCAGCGGCTTCCTTGGCTCCACGGCCAATAAAGGGAACCGCGCGAATCGATGCGGCTTCAGTCGCACGCACCAATTCCATTGCCAGGTTGCGGTCGGGACGAAGGGGGGACATATCTGCCGTCAGGCTCACCATGCCCCCAGAATAACGACGCCTGAGTCAGGAATCGTGGCAGTTTCGCAATTTCCAGCCGAAGGAATTGCGATTCTTTCACCAGCAGCAAAGTTGGTTCCGCTTATCAACTCTTGTCACAGAGAAAGCGCGTATCCCTGCGCTTCGGTAGAGTAAGCGAGACACCTCTTCACCTTTCTGAAGGAGACTCCCATGCCTTTGGCAACCCCGGATCAGTATGCAGACATGCTCACGCGCGCGAAGACGGGAGGTTTTGCCTACCCCGCGATCAACGTGGCGAGCTCGCAGTCGATCAACGCGGTGCTGCAGGGTCTGACCGAGGCCGGTTCTGACGGCATCCTTCAGGTCACCACCGGTGGTGCTGACTACTTCGCTGGCCACACTGTCAAGGCACGCGCCACCGGCGCCATCGCCATGGCTCGCTACGTCGCCGAGGTTGCGAAGAGCTACCCCATCAACGTCGCTGTGCACACCGACCACTGCCCGAAGGACGCCCTCGACTCCTTCCTGCTGCCGATTCTTGAGGCCAGCGAAGAGCAGGTTAAGGCCGGCGGCCAGCCGATCTTCCAGTCGCACATGTGGGATGGCTCGGCAGTGCCGCTCGCCGAGAACATTGAAATCGCACGCGAACTCCTCCCCCGCATGAAGGCCATCAACTCGATCCTCGAGGTCGAGATCGGTGTCGTCGGTGGCGAAGAAGACGGCGTTCAGCACGAAGGCTCGAACGACGCGCTCTACACCACGACGGGTGACGTCGCTCAGGCCGTTGAGGCTCTCGGTCTCGGCGAAAACGGCCGCTGGATCGCAGCCCTCACGTTCGGTAATGTCCACGGCGTCTACAAGCCGGGCAACGTGAAGCTCCGCCCCGAACTCCTCGGCGAAATCCAGGAGGGCATCGCCGCACAGTTCGGCACCGGCCCGAAGCCGCTCGACCTCGTCTTCCACGGCGGCTCGGGCTCGACAGACGAAGAAATCGCTCTCGCTGTCGCCAACGGTGTCGTCAAGATGAACATCGACACCGACACGCAGTACGCGTTCACCCGCTCGGTTGCTGGCTACATGTTCAGCAACTACGACGGCGTGCTCAAGGTTGACGGCGAAGTCGGCAACAAGAAGCAGTACGACCCGCGCGCCTGGGGCAAGGTTGCCGAGTCGGCGATGGCCGCTCGCGTTGTCGAAGCCACGAAGCAGCTCGGCTCGTTCGGCAAGTCGCAGGGCTAAGCCACTTCAATAACGAAATGACCCCCGGTTCCACAACGGAACCGGGGTCATTTGCGTAATACGGTTACGAAGAGTTGCTAGTCACGTATTCGATGAAGGCCGGGTCTGACATGAGCGGAACCGAAATGCACGCCATCAGCACGACGTACGTCACGACGGCACCACCGATGGGAATAAACCAGGCCAGCTTGTTCGCCTTCATGCGCGCGCGTGCGATGACGACGGTCACGACGTAACCGGCAACGAGAACGAGGGCAGAGATGAGCCCCCAGGTTTTGCCCGCCGCGACGTTGGAGAACGAACCGTCAACGCCCATCATCGCGTACGACCGGTCAACCATCGTCGCGAAGTCGAGGAACGAGAAGAACGACGTCACCACGTTGAGCGCGCCGATCGCCAGCAGCACAATCGTGACGATGCGGTCAGGCTGTCGTGCTGCTCGAGCCGGGCCTACGGGAGCCGCCATCTCATACGAAGAAACGGGTGGCACCGGAGCCACCGGCGGGTGCAATGGCGTCGGCGCGGGCTCGGCGAGCGGTTCACGAATGTGAGCGCGCTGCTCACTCTCCGACGCATACTCGCCGTACTGCGGGCGAGGGCGCGCATCAGGGTCAGACATGCCCCCTATGCTACGGCGTACGCATATGCGCCCGCTGAATTAACGGAACCACATTCCACAACCGCCGGAATGGTTCCGTTGTCGCAGAACTAGTCGCGACGGCCGCCCAGCGCGCGGTCTTGGCGCAGCTCCTTCGGCAGGGAGAACATGAGGTCTTCCTCCGCGGTGCGAACCTCTTCGACATCGGCGTAGCCGGCACCGGCAAGCTCCGACAGAACTTCCTGCACCAGAATCTCGGGCACCGAGGCACCACTCGTGACGCCAACGGTCTTCACTCCGTCGAGCCACTCCTGCTTGACCTCGTCAACGTAGTCAACGCGGTACGCAGCCTTGGCACCGTACTCGAGCGCGACCTCAACGAGGCGCACGCTGTTCGACGAGTTCGCAGAGCCGACAACGATCACCAGATCAGCGTCCTTCGCGACCTTCTTGATCGCGACCTGGCGGTTCTGGGTGGCGTAGCAAATATCGTCCGACGGCGGGTCTTGCAGGTTCGGGAAGCGGTCGCGCAGGCGACGCACCGTCTCCATCGTCTCGTCGACCGACAGCGTGGTCTGCGACAGCCAGACCACCTTGTTCGGGTCGCGCACCACGACGGTGTCGGCCTCATCGGGCGAGTTCACGATGGTGACGTGGTCAGGTGCCTCACCGGCGGTACCCTCGACCTCTTCGTGACCTTCGTGGCCGATCAGCAGAATCTGGTAGTCATCGCGGGCGAAGCGCACAGCCTCACGGTGCACCTTCGTGACGAGCGGGCACGTCGCGTCAATCGCGTGCAGTTCACGCTCGGCAGCAGCGTTCACCACGGCAGGCGAAACACCGTGGGCGCTAAACACGATGTGTGCACCCGCCGGAACCTCGTCAACCTCTTCGACGAAAATGGCGCCCATCTTCTCGAGTTCGGTGACAACGTGAATGTTGTGCACGATTTGCTTGCGCACGTATACGGGCGAGCCGTAGCGCTCCAGCGCCTTCTCCACAGCCACGACGGCGCGGTCAACACCAGCGCAGTATCCTCGGGGGGCGGCCAGCAGAACCTTCTTCGGTCCATCAACCGGGATATTCTGGAGTCGCTCACGACGCCCAGGGATACGGGGAATAGGCAGACGCACAGCAGAGGTAGTCACCCTCTGATTCTATCGGCGAACAACTGATCAAGCCCCGAGAGGACACGCATGACCAATCCGGCGAGCGGCCCATCGTTCACGCCCGCAGTGCGGCCACGCGACTCCACCGCAGATATGCCGTGCCAGGTCGGTGACCTCGGCCGCGATATGCGCGACTACATCGCACGCCTCGGCTCCCCGTGGGTCGAGGGTGAGATCACCGAGTGGAACCATCGAGCCGTTGGTACGTTCGCGACGCTGCGTGACATGAATGGTGATGCGATCATTCGCCTCACGATCTGGTCGAGTGTGCGCAATCGCATTCCGCAAGACATCAAGGCGGGGGACCGCGTCGTCGTGTGTGTGAAGCCCGAATATCGCGCCCAGCGTGGCGAGCTCAGCTTCATCGTCTCCGCCATGAAACACGTCGGTCTCGGCGATCTTCTCGAGAAGCTGGAGCGCTTGCGCCAGCAGCTCCGCTCCGAGGGTTTGCTCGATGCGTCGCGCAAAAAGAAGCTGCCGTTTCTGCCCGGAACCATTGGGCTGATCACCGGTAAAGCCACCGACGCTGAGAAAGACGTGTTGCGCAACGCCGAGTTGCGCTGGCCCAACGTGTCGTTCCGTGTCGAGCACGCCGCGGTTCAGGGCGAGCAGTCGGTGCCGCAGGTTCTCGCCGCCCTCGCCAAGCTTGACGCTGACCCCGAGGTCGACGTCATCATCATCGCCCGCGGCGGCGGTGACTTCCAAGACCTGCTCGGCTTCAGCGACGAGCGCCTCCTCCGCGCCGTTGCGGCGGCGCAAACTCCCATCGTTAGCGCCATCGGTCACGAAAACGACCGCCCACTGCTGGACGATGTTGCTGACCTTCGCGCCTCAACCCCCACCGACGCCGCCAAGCGCGTGGTTCCGGATGTCTCGGAGCAACTCGCCCTCGTGCGCGACGCCCGCTCGCGCATCATGACTCGCCTTGCGGGCCGACTGCAGCACGAGCATCACGTCATCGACCAGTTGCATTCACGCCCCGTGCTCGCAAATCCCGACCGCTGGCTCGAAGATCGCGAACTCCAGCTCGAGCAGTCGATTTCCCGCATTCGCGCGCGCACCGGGCTACGTCTGGAGCAAGAAACGACACGCATCAGTCGCCTGCACGCTTCCCTCGGCGCCCTCTCGCCGTTGCGCACACTCGACCGCGGTTACGCGATCGTGCAACGTGAGGGCGATGGCATTGTGCGCGATCCCGCGGATGCCCCGGCAGGAACGGAGTTGGTCGTGATGTTGGCTGACGGAACCATTGGTGCGCTCTCGCAGGGAGAGCGGGCGGATTAGGGCCGCTCAGAACGCAACTAGGATGGAGAGTATGAGCGACGCACAGACCGCGGAATTCGCTGACGTGAACGAGCTATCGTTCGAACAAGCGCGCGATGAACTGACTCAAGTGGTTGCTGGGCTCGAACAGGGCGCACCGACGCTCGAGCGATCCATCGCTCTGTGGGAGCGCGGTGAAGTGCTGTATCAGCGTTGTGAAGAATGGTTGCTCGGCGCGAAAAAGCGCCTCGATGCCGCACGCGGCGTGGCAGGCGAAGACTAATGGGTCGCGTAGTTGCTGAGCTCGGTCGGCCCGAAACACCCGCTGAGACCGCTGCCCGCAAGGCAGAATCGTCGCGCATTTATCGCGGTAGCCAGACGATGCGCAATCTTTTTGCGGCCATCATCGCCACGCTTGCCATCGTCGCTGTCATCGTCCTGATGGTTCCGCGCGGCGACATTGAGCGCCCGTCAGATGTCGACGTCGCGGCTATCGCCGAGCGCGCCGAACGCGACATCAAGCACCCCGTCGTGGTTCCGCCTGTCTCAGCAGACTGGCGCGTGAACTCGGCGAAGCTCGTGAGCGGCGCCCCCACGACGTGGGAGATCATTTACGCACCGGGCGACGGGCAGGGTTTCATGCGCGTCTCGCAGGCTCTCGAGGCTGACGGTGGCTGGGTTTCGCGAGAACTCCCCACCGGAAAACTCGGCGAGGTCCTCACACTCGGTGACGTTGAATGGCAGTCCTACACGTTCGCCGACCCGTCCAAGGCCGGAAACATTTCGTACGCCCTCAGCACCGTTGCCGGCACCGACCAGGTTCTGATCTTTGGCTCTTCCCCCGAAAAACTCATGCAGGAGACCGCAACACAGCTTGCCCCCCAAATTGACAAACTGAAAGAAGCCGCCGAGTGACACAGATCACCCCCGCCCAGGCTTGGGCCGAAATGCAGGCTGGCAACGAACGATTCGTTGCCGGAACCCCACGGCACCCCCACCAGGATGCGATGCGCCGCCTCGAGGTTTCGGCTGCGCAGTACCCGCACGCGATGGTTTTCGGCTGTTCCGACTCACGCCTGGCGGCAGAAATCATCTTTGATGAGGGCCTCGGCGACGTCTTCGTCATTCGTAACGCTGGCCAGGTCATTTCTGAGTCGGTCATTGGCTCGCTGGAATACGGTGTGGCTGCTCTCGGTATTCCGCTCATTGTCGTGCTCGGCCACGACGCGTGTGGCGCGGTCGCTGCCGCGATCGATGCCGTACAGCCAAGCCCGCCGGAGCTGCCCATGCAGGTGTGGCGTCAGATCGCGCCCATCGTTCCGGCCGTCCACCGCGTCATGAAGTCGACCGACACGACCCCCGAGACCGTCTCGCCAGAAGAGGTGGGCCGCGACCACTTGCGCGCCACCGTGTCCGGCATTCTGAATGCCTCCGAGTTGATCAACGAGGCCGTCAATGAAGGCAAGGTCGCCATCGTTGCGGCCAACTACCGACTTACCGAGGGCACGGCTGTGCCCCACTTCAGCGTCGGCGCCGCGAACGCGGACGCCTGACCATCACATCAGCGAAACATGAGGAGAATCGTGGCTGACACCGAATACCGTATCGAGCACGACACGATGGGCGAAGTTCGCGTCCCCGTGAACGCCCTGTACAGCGCACAGACGCAACGCGCCGTCGAGAACTTCCCGATTTCGGGCAAGGGGCTGGAGTCGACGCAGATCGCAGCCCTGGCACGCATCAAGAAGGCTGCTGCTCTGGCAAACAAAGAGCTCGGCGTTCTTGACGGCGCTATCGCTGACGCGATTGCCGCCGCCGCCGACGACGTCGTCACCGGCCAGTTCGACGAGCACTTCCCCGTCGACACCTACCAGACCGGCTCGGGCACCAGCTCGAACATGAACATGAACGAGGTGCTGGCAAACCTCGCCACCACCAAGCTCGGTGCTCCGGTTCACCCGAACGACCACGTCAACGCATCGCAGTCGTCGAACGACGTCTTCCCGACGTCGGTTCACGTTGCGGTGACGCAGGCGATCATCGACGACCTGATCCCGGCGCTCGACCACCTCGCGGTGGCACTCGAGGCCAAGGCCGTGCTGTGGAAGGACGCCGTTAAGGCGGGCCGTACCCACCTCATGGACGCCACCCCCGTCACCCTCGGCCAGGAGTTCGGCGGCTACGCCCGTCAGATTCGCCTGGGCATCGAGCGCGTTCGCGCTGCTCTCCCCCGCGTTGCTGAGGTGCCCCTCGGTGGCACGGCTGTCGGCACCGGCATCAACACGCCACTCGGCTTCCCGCAGAAGGTTATCGAGCTGCTCGCCGCTGAGACCGAATTGCCGATCACCGAGGCAAAGGACCACTTCGAGGCTCAGGCCAACCGCGATGGTCTCGTCGAGGCTTCCGGTGCGCTGCGCGTCATCGCTGTGTCGCTGACGAAGATCAACAACGACCTGCGTTGGATGGGTTCGGGCCCGAACACGGGTCTCGGCGAACTGCACATCCCCGACCTGCAGCCGGGTTCGTCGATCATGCCCGGAAAGGTCAATCCGGTTGTTCCGGAGGCCGTCCTCATGGTTGCCGCTCGCGTTATCGGTAACGACGCCACGGTTGCTTGGGCGGGTGCTTCGGGCTCGTTCGAGCTCAACGTCGCGATCCCGGTCATGGGCACCGCTCTGCTCGAGTCGATCCGTCTCATCTCGAACGCCGTGCGTGTTCTTGCTGACAAGACCATTGACGGTCTCGAGGCCAACCTCGAGCGCGCAGCCGCATTCGCTGGCATGTCGCCGGCGATCGTGACGCCGCTCAACAAGGTCATCGGTTACGAAGCAGCAGCAAAGATCGCGAAGCACGCCGTTGCCAAGGGCATCACGGTTCGCGAGGCTGTCATCGACCTCGGCTACGTCGCGCGCGGCGAGATCACCGAAGAGGTGCTCGACGCAAAGCTCGACCTGCTGTCGATGACGCACGCCGGATAAGTACGCGTTCCCCGATAATCGGAGAATGAAGAAACCTGGTCGTTCGGTTCCGACGCGCGTCCGCCTGATCGTCGCAATCCTTTCGGTTGCACTGATCGGCTTCACGCTCGCCGGCTCGATCGCGTTCGCAATGCAACGAGACCGCATTGTGCACTCGATCGATGAAAGACTGAACGACCAGGTTTCTGCGTTGTCTGGGGCGCATGATCCGCAGACCGTCGAAGTGCTTGTCACGCCCCCGCCGCCGCCCGGCACGCGGCCAGAGGCGGTCACGTTCGACACCGTCAATGATGCGCTGTATGACGCGGTCGCACGTCTGGCCCCCGGTTCCAACGCCGCCGCGTTCGCCATTCTCGATGGCGTACCGACATATCGCGCATCGGACGTGCCGTCGCTCGGCCTCGCCGAAGACCACAGCATTGTCGAAACGATCGTGAGCGAGGTGCTCGCAGCTAATGCTCCCGTACTCGGAACCGCCCGAACGACGCAGGGTGACGCTCGCTACATTGCGATTCCGGTTCAAGCCGCGGGTAGCCCCGAGGTCGGCATCTACGTGCACGTCATCAACCTCTCGGCAGAGCTCGCCCCATTGAACGCCAGCATCACGATCTACGGCTTTACCGTCGGTGCCTGCCTCATCGTCATGGCGGTCGTGACCTGGTTCATCCTTGCCCGCTTGTTGCCACCGGCCCCGGCCGCAGCAACCGGCGTAGCCTTCGCCGCACCTACCGCACCAGAAGCCACGGCAGCCCCCGTGGTTCCGCCCGCGCCCACCGTTCCCACCCCACCCGCGTTCGACGCGCCACCGCCCTTCGCGCCACCGTCATCGCAACCACACTTGCGCACCGCACCAACTCCCGGCGCCCCACCGTCGACCTCCGACCTATTTGACCAGGTCGAAGGTTCGCTCAAGGCCCAGCGCCAACTGCTTGATGACGTTCGCCACGAACTCAAGACGCCCATCACCATCGTGCGCGGCTACCTCGAGATGATGAACGTGTCTGACCCGTTTGATGTGCAGGCGGCACGAGAAATTGGCATCTCTGAACTCGACCGCATGACGCGCCTCGTAGAAGACATTGACACCCTCGCTACCGTCGAAGGCGACGAATACACCATGGGCTCCGTCGACATCGGGCGCCTCACCGAGCGCGTCGGCGACCTCATTTCCGTCATTCCCGGCCACACCTGGCAAGTCACGCGCGTGGCTGACGGCATCATCCGCGGTAACTCCGACCGCGTTCTGCAGGCGTGGCTTGCGCTTTGTGACAATGCCGCCAAGTACACGCCCGCTGGTTCCGTCATTGAAATTGGCAGTGCGCGCACGCAGGACAGCATGATGCTGTGGGTGCGCGACCATGGCCCGGGTATTCCGCCGGCAGCCCGCCACCGGATCTTCCGCCGGTTCGACCGTGGTGCCGGCAAACGAGAAGTGGGCGGCTCCGGTCTAGGCTTGGCGATTGTTGACGTTATTGCGCGCGCTCACGGCGGATCGTGTAGCGTCAGCGAGACACCGGGTGGTGGAGCAACCTTCACGATCCACGTTCCCCTGCGCTTGGGGGGCGGAACCACGTTGCCGGCTCCGGTGCGTGCTGGGGACGTTGTGCAGCAGCGAGAGGAACAAGAATGACGCGGATCCTGATTGCAGAGGACGAGTCACGCATCTCGGCGTTTGTTGCCAAGGGGCTTGAAGCTGCGGGCTACCCGACCACCATCGTGGAAGACGGTGCAGAGGCGCTGGAGCTCGCTCTGAGCGGCGATTACGCCCTCCTGCTCCTGGATGTCGGCCTGCCCTCTATGGACGGCTTTGACGTGCTCACACACCTTCGTGGCCAGGGCGCGTCGCTCCCCGTCATCATGTTGACCGCTCGTTCGTCGACCCGAGACACCGTTGAGGGGCTCGAGACCGGCGCCAACGACTACATCACGAAGCCGTTCAAGTTTGATGAGTTGCTCGCCCGCGTGCGCGTGCGTCTCCGTGAGGGGTCGCTGGCATCGACGACCACGACCGTGCAGCATCGCGACGTCACGCTCGACGTCATCGGTCGTCGAGCGATCGTGAGCGGCCGCGAGGTCGAACTCTCGGCGCGCGAGTTTGCCCTCGCCGAGCAGTTCTTGCGGCACGCTGGTCAGATCCTGAGCCGCGAGCAGCTGCTCAGCCGCGTGTGGGGCTTGGACTTTGATCCGGGCTCGAACGTCGTCGACGTGTATGTGCGGTACCTGCGCACCAAGTTTGGTGCGGAACGCATCGAAACGGTGCGCGGTTCTGGCTACCGCTGGCAGTAGCCAACCCTTCTGGCTGTGGCCAAGAAATGAGGAAGCCCCCGGCACTTGGTGCCAGGGGCCTCGAAGGAAGCGGACCCGAAACCGCTTAGACACTCACTGAAACAGTGTTGTCTACCCTCTCATTTCATCTCCCGGGGAGACGGGAGGTTGGCACGAATGCCACATGTCTATTGTGGCGCGCATTTTCTGGTTCGGATACAAATTCGCGTGAGAGTGTTCTCATCCTTGTCGTATTCCCACAGACGCTCCCTAGGCGAGCTCGTTCGACTCCAGCAGTTCGGTGACCAACGCCGCGATCGCCGAACGCTCTGAGCGCATCAGCGTGACGTGACCGAACAGGCTGTGTCCCTTGAGCGTTTCAATGACCGACGCGATGCCATCGTGGCGGCCGACGCGCAGGTTGTCGCGCTGCGCGACGTCGTGGGTGAGGACAACGCGTGAGTTCTGCCCGATGCGGCTGAGCACCGTGAGCAGCACGTTGCGCTCAAGCGACTGTGCTTCGTCCACGATCACGAACGCATCGTGGAGTGACCGACCGCGAATGTGGGTGAGGGGGAGCACTTCGAGAAGACCCCGCTCGACGACCTCTTCCATGACATTGCCCGACACCACCGATCCCAGCGTGTCGAAGACGGCCTGGCCCCACGGATTCATCTTCTCGCCCTGGTCACCGGGCAGGTAGCCCAGCTCCTGACCACCGACGGCAAACAGTGGGCGGAACACCAGGATCTTGCGCTGTTGCTGGCGTTCCAGCACCGCTTCCAATGCCGCACAGAGGGCGAGCGCAGACTTCCCCGTTCCTGCTCGACCTCCCAACGACACGATGCCAACCTCAGGGTCAAGTAGGAGGTCGATGGCCACGCGCTGTTCGGCGGAACGGCCGTGCAAGCCAAAGACATCCCGGTCGCCGCGAATCAGCCGGTAGGAGCTGTCACCCGTAACGCGGGCCAGCGCTGAGCCGCGCTCCGAGTGGATCACCATGCCGGTGTTGACCGGAATGCCGGCGACATCATCGTGCGAGCCGATCTCCGACTCGTACAGGTCGGCCATCTCGTCACCCGAGAGGTCGAGTGTGGTCATGCCTGTCCAGCCCGAGTCGAGGGCTTGCTCTGCGAGGTACTCGTCGGCGTCAATGCCGAGCGACGCCGCCTTCACGCGCAGCGGGAGGTCTTTCGAAACCACGGTGACGTCTTCCCCACTCTGAGCGAGAGACGCCGCGACCGCGAGAATGCGGGTGTCGTTGTCATTCAGACGAACGCCCGCAGGCAACACCGACGCGTCAGCGTGGTTGAGTTCCACACGGAGTGTGCCGCCCTCCCCCACTTCCACCGGAAAGTCCAGCCGCCCGTGCGCGATGCGCAGGTCGTCGAGGTGGCGCAGTGCTTGCCTCGCGAAGTAGCCGAGCTCGGGGTCGTGACGCTTCGCTTCAAGCTCGGTAATCACCACCACGGGCAATACCACCGAGTGCTCGGCGAATCGAAACATCGCACGCGGATCGCTCAGCAGCACCGAGGTATCCAGGATGTACGTGCGAACGCCCGTAGAAACATCAAACGCGACGGAATCATCCGTCGCGTTGTGCGTCTTGTGGTTCGCGCCTTGCCGCGTTTCTGTATTCACAGTCAGCTCCGACCCGGGAAGAATCCCCCAGCTCTCAAGTCGGCGAAGTCACGGGGTGTGCCGCTACCAGCCGACCCGAATAGGCGCTTTGCCTATTGAGATGAAAGTAAACGAGATCGCCCGTCAATTCGGGCGATCTCGTCAGCGTGTCGATGACATTCTCATGAACGATTAGTGCGCGTGCTGTGCGTACGCGGCGACCGCGTCTTCAAACATGCGCATCGTTTCGTCGTCGGTGCCCGCGTGTACGGCGATACGAACGGAACCAGAGCGCGTCGTGGTCGCGAGGCCGCCGTTGGTGAGGGACGCACCCAGCATGGCGGCACCGTCGTTGCGGGGTGCCAGGGCGACGATGCCACCGCGCTGCGCGGCACCGCGCGGTGTGACGACATCAATGTCGAAGCGGTCGGCGATCGCGATGACCTCAGCGGTGCGGCGACCCACTTCAGCCTCAATGGTGTCAACGCCAACGGAGATGACGTCTTGCAGACCCGAAACGAGGCGGGCGCACGCCAAGTAGTCGGGCATGGACGTTTGGAAGGCTGCGGCGGTTTCAGCGGGTTTGCCAACGGAATCAAGCACGAGCCCCCCAGCGATACCGGCAACGTTAGACAGCACGGGGTCGAGGCGACTGCGGGCCTCGTCGGAGAACGACGCCCAGCCAGCGCCGCGGCCAGCGCGGAGCCACTTGTAGCCGCTACCTGTGACGACGTCGGCAGCGGCATAGTCAGCTTGAACCACACCAAAACCCTGCACGGCGTCGACGATGAGCAGTCGGTCGTCGCCGATGACGTCACGAATGGCGCCCAGGTCTGTGCGGTAACCGGTGCGGAAGTCTACGAGGCTCACAACGACCGCGGTCGTCTCCGCCGTCAGCGCGTCGGCGATCGCATCCGGCGTCATCATGTTGTCGGGCGGCGTGATGAACTGCGGCGTGATGCGCCCCATCGCGTCAGCGGCACGGGTGATGCCGACCGTGATGCTCGGCCATTCCCCCGTCGATGCCATCACCGCACCCGAGCGGATACCGTAGATGGCCTGCTGCAGGCCATGAGTTGTCGTGGCCTGGTGTGTCATCCACGCCAGCGGCACATCAAGGAGCTGCGACAGCATGTCTTGTGCTTCGCCAGCATGCTCGTTGAGAAGATCAATGCCTGACTGCCGGCCAGATACATACAGGTCGGCATCGACGCGCACGTCATCAATCACCGTGGTCGACAGCGGGCCGAAAGCAGCCCAGTTCAGGTAGCCCGGCTCGACAGCAAAGGTCGCGCGAAACTCATCGATAGTCACCCTGCCATTCTGGCACGGTGCCGCGATCGGCGGGTTGTGCTAGCCCCCGAAACGACGATCACGGCTGGCGTAATCGCGTATCGCTCGCAGAAAGTCGACCTCACGAAGATCGGGGCCGAGCGCCTCCACGAAGTAGAACTCGCTGTGGGCACTCTGCCACAGCAGGAAGTCGCTGAGTCGCTGCTCGCCCGACGTACGAATCACCAGATCCGGATCAGCCTGACCACCCGTGTACAGGTGCTCGCCGATGATTTCGGGTGTGAGGTTCTCTGCCAGCTCTTGAATGGTTCCGCCCCGAGCATCGTGCTCGGCAAGGATCGAACGCACCGCGTCAACGATCTCATTGCGCCCACCGTAGCCAACGGCGAGGTTGACGTGCAGGCCAGTGTGCCCTTCGGTGCGCGCGCTCGCGTCGTGCAGCACTCGCGCGAGGTCGGGAGGGAGAATGTCGGTGCGGCCGACGATCTTCACGCGCCAATTGCGTTCACGCGACAGCGCGTCGGCAAGCTCGGCAATGATGTCGATGAGATCGGCAAGCTCTTTGGGATCACGTTTGCGAAGGTTGTCGGCTGACAGCAGATACAGCGACACCACCTTGATTCCCAGCTCATCGCACCAACCCAGAAATTCGCGCATCTTGGCGGCACCGGCGCGGTGACCGTGCGCGGGAGTGGCGTATCCGAGCTGTTTCGCCCACCGACGGTTGCCATCGATCATCATGGCAACGTGATGCGGCACGGTCAACTGCGCCAGCTGTCTCCGCAATCGTGCGGTGTACAGGCGATACAGCGGCCCTGCTCCGTTGCCGTTCTGTCCGAAGGTCACCCTGATACGCTACCGCGCTCCTACGCATGTACCGCGCAGGGCATACAGAACGGCGTACGCTCAGAGGGTGACCTCTGAGCAGAATCTGGCCCCTCTCCCGCAGCTTCCCCTGCTCGAAGACGCGACCGAAAACGACAACGTTGAAATTAAGCCGACCTGGCGCGGCTGGATTCACGCGGGAACATTCCCGGTAACGATCGCCGCCGGCGTGGTTCTCATCGTGCTGGCTCAGGGCGCTGGCGCCAAGTGGGCGAGCGCCGTCTTCATGGTGAGTTCGATGCTGTTGTTCGGCAACTCGGCCCTCTACCACCGCATCAATTGGCGCCCGAAGGTCAAGGCTATTTTCAAGCGCATTGACCATGCCAACATCATGCTGTTGATCGCCGGAACCTACACGCCGATTGCGATGCTGGCTTTGCCTCCGGAAAAGGGCGCGCTGCTGCTCGGGTTGGTGTGGGGTGGTGCGATGCTGGGCATCCTGTTCCGCGTGTTTTGGTTGGATGCTCCGCGCTGGCTTTACGTCGCGATCTACCTGGCACTCGGCTGGGCCGCAATGATGTACATCGTTGACCTACTCAACGCCAACGTTGCGATGATGGTGTTGGTGATCGTCGGCGGTCTGCTCTACACCGGTGGCGCCGTCGTCTACGCCATGAAGAAGCCGAACCCATGGCCCGGCCACTTCGGCTTCCACGAAATCTTCCACGTCTGCACGGTGCTGGCATTTCTGAGCCACTGGACAGCGTGTTTGCTGATCGCGCTGAACCCGCTGTCGCCGTCGCTCGGCATGCCGTAGCAATGCACACCTACAAAATGGGCGACTCCCCTGAGGGAGCCGCCCATTTTGCATGTCAGCCGCTACTCTGCGGCGCTCTGACCTGGTTCCGGGGCCTTATCTGCCTCTTTGGCAGCCGCCTCTTCAGCGTCGAGCTCGGCACGTACTTCATCCCTGTAACGGGTGCGACGAATACGGCGCTGCATGTCTGCGATCAGCAGGATCACAAAGATCACGACCAGCGTGATGGCGGCGAAACCAATCGGGCCGGGCGTCACCAGATCCGGGTCGACCTCGATCGTCGGGGTCGGCGTCGGCGTGACCTCCGCAAGCAGGGAGTACAGGTACATCGAATCCTCTTTTCGGGTTACAGCGCGTAGCCTGGTACTAAGCCTATCTCCGAACAGGAACTGCATGACTTCCGCCGCTCTCGATGACCGCTACGGCCGCACCGCCTCCCCTATGAAGAAACGATTGACGTGGGGTGCCGTGGGAATCGTCGCGGTCGCCTTTTTCGGATACCTCGGGTGGACGACGGTTGCGTCCAACATGAACGCGGTCTCGGTCGACGACCTCGGGTTCTCGGTTGTCGACGCGAAAACCACCGAAGTGCGGTTCCAGTTCACCGCCCCCGCCGGGCGCGATGTGGTGTGCGCGATCGAGGCACTCGATGAAGAATTCGGTGCGGTCGGCTACAGCCTGGTGACGTATCCGGCGGGCGAACAGCGGTCACAAAAGCACACCGAAAACGTGCGAACCGTCGCTGAAGCCACAACGGGTTTTGTCAGCGGCTGTTGGGTTGCCTAAGATAGCGGCAACGAATAACGCCCGGGCTTCGGCCGGGCGTTGTTGCTTATCTCCCCTCCGCTATGGAAGGAGCCACTCATGGCTGACGAAAAAACGGTCACCTTTTTGACCCAGGAAGCATACGACCGACTGGCGGCCGAGCTTGAAGAGATCTCGACGGTCGGACGCGTCGAGATCGCAAAGAAGATCGAGGCTGCCCGCGAAGAGGGCGACCTGAAGGAGAACGGCGGCTATCACGCTGCTAAAGACGAGCAGGGCAAGCAAGAAGCCCGCATTCGTCAGCTCGAAGCGCTGCTGAAGAGCGCAACGGTTGGCGAAGCACCAGCAAGCCGCGGCGTCGTTGAGCCGGGCACCGTCGTGACGGCACTCATTGCAGGAGATGAAGAGGTCTTCTTGCTGGGTAGCCGTGAAATCGGGGCCAACAGCTCACTCGATGTCTACAGTGAGGCGAGCCCCCTCGGCACCGCCATCATGGGCCTTAACGAGGGTGAAGAGACCACCTATGAAACCCCGAACGGCAAGAAGATTGCCGTCTCGGTCGTCAAGGTCGAGACCTACACCGGTCAGTAAAACCAAAATGCAGATGCCCCGCACAACCTGTGCGGGGCATCGGCATTTGTGGGCTCAGTCTGCGATAAGAATGGGGTCGTAGCCGTCTTCGCGGAGTGCTTCGAGCGTCACCTGCTGGTGCTCGTGACCGCGGGTCTCGACCGAGATCTGAATCATGACCTCGTTGATCTGCATGCCCTGACCGTGCCTCGTGTGCATGACCTCGACGACGTTCGCGCCGGCGTTGGCGATGATCTCCGAAATGCGCACCAGCTGACCGGGGCGGTCAGGCAGCGGAATACGGATCGTCATGTAACGACCAGAGGCAGCCAGACCATGGGCCACGATGCGCTGCAGCAGCAGCGGGTCGATGTTGCCGCCGGAGAGGATAGTCACCGTCTTTCCGGTCGACTGCACCTTGCCCGCGAGGATAGCCGCGACACCAACGGCACCCGCTGGTTCCACCACGACCTTCGCGCGCTCCAAGAGCACCAGCAGGGCGCGCGCGATGTCATCGTCGGTGACGGTGACGACCTCGTCAACGAGGTCTTTGATGATCTCGAACGGCACATTGCCCGGGCGAGCGACGTAGATACCGTCGGCGATCGTCGGCTTGGTCTGCACCGTAACCGGGTGACCCTCGATAAGTGACTGCGGGTACGGCGACGCGTTCTCGGCCTGCACACCGATGACGCGGATGGTGCGTCCGGCTGCCTCTGCACGCTGCTTGAGCGCCGACGCGACGCCAGCGATGAGCCCGCCGCCGCCGATGCCCATGATGACGGTGTCAACGTCAGGCAGGTCATCGAAGATTTCGAGGCCGAGTGTGGCCTGGCCAGTCACGACGTCGATGTGGTCGTACGGGTGAATCAGCACGGCGCCCGTGCGCTCCGCAAACTCCGCCGCCAGACGCAGCGGCGTTTCCACCGTCTCGCCCTGCAACACAACTTCGGCACCGTAGCCACGGGTCGACAGGAGCTTCGGAACCGGAACACCGAGCGGCATGAAAATCGTGGCAGCGACACCGAGCTCACGCGCTGCGAGCGCCACGCCCTGCGCGTGGTTACCGGCCGACGCCGCGACAACACCGCGAGCACGCTCTTCCGGGGTCAATCGCGACAGACGGTAGGTCGCACCACGAACTTTGAACGAACCGGTGCGCTGCAGGTTCTCCATCTTTAGGTAGACGGGCGCACCCAACACGTCGGTGAGGTGTTGCGACGGTTCTAACGGCGTGTGACCAATATGCGGGGCCAGGCTCTCTGCAGCGTGCTCGATGTCTTTCAGCTCGGGTCCGCGGCTCATCGAGCCCGCCTTTCTCTCGGTACGGTTTTCCAAATCAAATCATCGTGATTCACGGTTCCGTCTCGCCAGGATCCGCTGGCGAGAGATACCGCGACAACGTTGGCAAAAGCGGCAAGCGGAACCGCGAAGAGGGCGCCGGGGATGCCAGCGATCATGGCGCCGCCAGCTACGGCAAGAACCACGGCCAGCGGGTGCACCTTGACCGCCGCCCCCATCAGCAGGGGCTGCAGCAGGTGACTCTCGATTTGTTGCACGGCCAGCACACCGATGAGCATCCACAGCGCGATAAACGGGCCGTTGTAGACCAGCGCAAGGAAAACGGCCAACGCGCCGGTGACGACGGCACCGATGAACGGCACGAACGAGCCGAGGAACACGAGCACGGCAACAGGGATCGCCATCGGCACGCCGAGACCAAAGGCCACCGCGCCGATACCGATCGCGTCAATCGTGGCGACGAGCAGTTGAGTGCGGGCATAGTTGCGTACCGTCCGCCAGCCGGCACGGGCCGAAGCGTCAACGGCGGGGCGAGCGTCGCGTGGGAAGAGGCGGAGAGTCCAGCGCCAGATACCGGCACCGTCGGTAAGCAGGCAGATCAGGATGAACAGCACCAGGAGCGCACCGGTCGCGATGTGTCCGACGGTGGAACCGACGGCGAGCACACCCTGGATGAGGGCCTGCGCCTGCTCCTGGAGGAGCTTGAGCCCCTCACTGAACCACGTGTTGAAGTCTTCGGGGCTGATCTGCAACGGGCTGTCTGCCAAGTACTGCTGGAAGGCCTGAATGCCCTCGACAGTTCGTGCCCGAACTTCAGGAAGCTGGCGCGCAATTTGCCAGATCGCGAGCCACAGTAAGCCCGACACAATCGCGATCGTGCTGACCATCACAATGACGATCGACAACCAGCGTGGCACGCGGTGATTGTTGAGCCAATCGAAGAAGGGCGCCACCAGCGCGCTCAGCAGAAGCGCGATCAGCATCGGGATCACGAGGAGCTTCAGTTGGATGATCAGGAAGACCACACCGGCGGCGGCGAGTCCGATGACCAGAAGCCGCCAAGCGTATGCCGTTGCGATTTGGAGCGCGTGCGGAACGGGTGCCGAGTCGCCTGAGCCCTGAGGCCGAGCGCGCACGGCATCCCAGAAGCGGGAGTTACGCCGTTCTTCAGCCATTCCCACAGTCTAGGACTGCCGGAGGGTCGCATTACGCTGTCGGCATGGTCGATTCCCTTTCGCGGCGCCAAGCCCAACTCATCACCCTCGCCGCCCAAGGGTTTAACCGACGTCGCCCGGAGTCGCCATCAGCGCGCCATCTGCACGGCGTCATGCGTGACATTGGCGTGTTGCAGATCGACAGCGTCAACGTTTTCTCACGCAGTCACTACATGCCGATGTTCTCTCGGCTCGGCGCCTACGACACCGCTCTACTCGACAATCTCATTTTTAGCGCCGACGGCGATTACGTCGAGTACTGGGCGCACGTAGCCACGCTGATACCGATAGCCGATTGGTCACTGTGGGGCTTTCGCATGGCCGCTAATCGCGCGAAGTACGGCGAAGGCGCCGGCGGGTGGGTCTCGGAGAATGCCGCCACAATGCAGTGGGTGCGTGACGAACTTGCCGCGCGCGGTCCGTTACGGCCCGCCGAGATTGAAGACGATGCACACCAGGGTGCGCGCGGCCCGTGGTGGGACTGGAACCGCGTGAAGCGGGCGCTCGAGTACATGTTTCTGTTCGGCGAAGTTGCGGTCGCTGGCAGGCGAGGCTTTGAACGGCGCTATGGCCTCGCCCAGCAGGTCATCCCCGCTCAACACCTCACCGCTCCCCCGTCGCGCGCCGATGCCATCCGTGAACTGATGGGTCGCGCGCTCGCCTCCTACGGTGTCGCAACAACGGCAGACCTCGCCGACTACTACCGCGTCTCAATCGCCGATGCGACCCGCGCTCTCGCCGACCTTCGCGATGGGGGCGTCGCGTTGCCGGTTCACGTCGAGGGGTGGACGCGCGGAGGCAAGCACGTCCTCGCCTGGAGACACCGCGACGCGATCGCCGCACGCAACGTGCCCCCGGCGGCACTGCTCACGCCTTTTGACCCGCTGGTGTGGTTCCGCGACCGCGCAGCGCGCCTATACGACTTCGAGTACCGCATTGAGATCTATACTCCGGCACCAAAGCGGCAGTTCGGCTACTACTCATTACCAATCCTCGCTGACGGTGATGTTGTCGGCCGCGTCGACTTGAAGGCTGATCGATCCCGATCGACACTGCTCGTGCAGTCGGCGTGGTGGGAAGACGCGACGTCTGCCCGGCACACCGAGGCAGTCGCTGCGGAATTGCGCCTAGCGGCCCGCTGGCAGGGCCTGGAGACGATCAGCGTGTCGACATGGGGCTCGGCCACGAATGACCTCCACGGCGCGTTACACGGCGCTGCACGCCACTGAGCGCGGCAATGACAATGGCCCGGCGCTTTCGCACCGGGCCATTGCTTCAGTTTTAGAACTGAACGCGAGGCGGCTCTGAGATCGCCGCTCCGTCCAGCACCTCGAAGAACTCACGCTCGACGAAGCCGAGGCTGCGTGCGAACAGGTTGTTCGGGAAGACCTTGATCTTGGTGTTCAGCTCACGCACACCGCCGTTGTAGAAACGGCGCGACGCCTGGATCTTGTCTTCGGTGTCGACGATGGATTCCTGCAGCTGCAGGAAGTTCTGGCTGGCCTGCAGAGCCGGGTATGCCTCAGCAACGGCAAACAGGCTCTTCAGGGCCTGTTCCATGTGCCCTTCAGCCACGCCAGCGGCCGCCGGCGAGGTCGCCGAAAGCGTTTCAGCGCGAGCACGAGTGACGTTCTCAAAAACGGCCTTCTCATGCGCCGCGTACCCCTTGACCGTCTCGATCAAGTTCGGAATGAGATCGGCACGACGCTTGAGCTGCACCGTGATGTCGCTCCACGCCTCGTCAACGCGAACATTGAGCGCCACGAGTGCGTTATATGTCGCCCACAGGTAAATTGCACCGATAACCACGATCGCAACAACGATCAGGACCGGAATAAGCCATTCCCACATAAGTGCGAGCCCCCTTCTTTCGAATCACATACTATCCGCGCCATCGGCGCTGTCGAGGTGCGTTGCGCTGACTCTCAGCGAGTTCACGCGCCGAGTACGCGATCGAGGTAGGCGTTGCGGAACATCCGTTCCGGGTCCAACTCATTGCGCAAGGCAACGAAGTCATCGAACCGCGGGTAGCGCTCGCGGAGCGTCTCCGCGCGAAGCGTGTGCATTTTGCCCCAGTGCGGGCGCCCGCCGTACTGACTCATGATGGCTTCCACCGCGCGGAAGTATTGGCTGGGATCTTCCTTCCAGTATCGGTGCACCGCAATGTAGGCCGAGTCGCGCCCGTGAGCCGTCGACAGCCACCGGTCGTCGCCCTTCGCGAAGCGCACTTCGACGGGGAACGAAATCTCCCAACCGTTGCGGTTAATGACCGAACGGAGCTCGTCAAACGCCGCCTGCACGTTCTCGACGGGGATGGCGTACTCCATCTCACGGAAGCGCACGGTACGCGACTGC
>CANNEP010000001.1 GCA_947503655.1 uncultured Microbacterium sp. | reverse complement strand
GAACGGCGGGTGACCGATGTCGTGCGCGAGACCAGCGGCCTCGCACGCCGCGATGTCGAGGCCGCCGTTCGTGATAACGACGTCGTTCCACTTCTCGTTGTGTGGGAGCGACCGCACGATGTGATCCGCGATCTCGCGCGCGATCATCGCCACCTTGTGCGTGTGCGAGGAACGACTGTGCATTTGCGCCGAGGCGAGTTCCGGAGACACAACTTGCGTGACCCCGGCGAGGCGCCGCAGATACTCCGAATACCCGAGGCGTCCACGATCGCGTTCCGCCGGAGTACGGTAGTCCATCTCCCCGTGCGGTGACTCTTCGCCCCGATTGTGTCGTTGCTGCTCGCGCGCGGGAACGACCACTGAACCATCAGCGAGCGGTTGCAGGGGTGAGGCGGGACGGACTGCGGTCACCGGCTCAGTATACTAGTTCAAGAACTCCAGAACGAAGGTCAGCGGTGATTCGGCAGTCGGCGACAGCGGAGTTCACGATGTAGGGAACCTCTGAGAGAGGCAGCCCTGTACGGTTCGCGACAGACGGGACGGCGTCGCTGAGGGGCATCTTTCCGCCATTGTCTCTGACGACCTCAACGAGCTCCTGAATGAGGTTCCGGAGCTGCTGTGCGCGTGATTCTACGGTCGGTGATGCGATGGTCATCAGAATCCCTCCAGACGTGGCGTCGACTATCAGTCTAACGTTTGTGAGCCTCAAACCATACCCTAAGGTACCCCCCCAATGTCAGCCTTCGGGGCGGCGCGGCGCGGCGCGGCGAGGCACGACTCGCAGTGTACCATGAGCGGAGACTGGGTCGAAGGGAGGTCGAACGATGGTCAGCGCGACAGAGCCGATTTCGGTCCACGTGGTTCCTGACGATGCGCACCACCCTACGAGGCCTCCGACGTCGAAGCACTACTCGCGGGCGTACGCAGCGCTTGTGCGCAGGTACATGGGCGAGCCCGTCGACATCAGCTTTCGTGAGCTGGTCGGCCCCCTTCCTGCCAGCGAGTACACGCATGGGTTGTACCCCTACCCCGCGAGGCTGCTGCGGCACATTCCCCGCTTCCTGCTGTCCACGGAGGCCGTCGTTGCCGACGTCGACGCAGTGTTTGACCCGTTCGTTGGTTCCGGAACGGTGCTGCTGGAAGCGCAACTTCGTGGATTCACCTCTATTGGTGTCGAACAGAACCCCGTCGCAGCGCTGGTGAGCCGAGTGAAGGTGGCTCAAGGTGCATATGAGCATGCGGCAGATGTTCTGGAGGAGGCATTGGTCGCTGCCAAACGCAGCCGACGTCCTGTCGACCCGTCGCCGCTGCTTCGTCGCTGGTATTCGGAGGGAGCTATGTCAGCTCTCGGGCGGTTGGCTGCTGTCGCGGCAGAAAGAGACGAGCAGGACCGGGATCTCGTGCAGCTTTGTCTCGCGCTCACAGCAAGGCGCATGGCTACTACGGACCCTCGTATCCCTGTGCCCGTGAAGAGTGCCCGCAACGCGACAGCGTCCTCCACTGACGTCTGGAGCCAGTGGTCCCAGGAGAGCGCGTCTATCGTCGCGAAGCTGGGAACTCTGCCGCCCCGGAGACCTGTTGCCGACGTCCGTGCCGGAGACGCCCGGGACCTGACATTGTGGCCGAGCGCTGAGCAGGCATCTAGAACGCTACTCCTCACGAGCCCTCCGTACGGGGCGGCTCAGAAGTATGTGCGTAGCACCAGTTTGGAGGCGGCATGGTTGGGCCACGCCCCGAAAGGGAGGACGGTCCACCTCGAGCACAACAGCATCGGACGAGAGCATCTCTCGCCCCAGGACCTGGAGTTGAGCGTGTCGAGTGTGTCGAGCTCGCGGCTCAGACAGGCATTGACAAGCATCGCGGAGAGAGATGCGCGGAGAGGCGCCATCTACGTGGCTTACTTCGCGGACATGCAACGGATCTTCATGAACGCGCGGAGCGTGGGTATGAGGAGGATCGCGCTCGTGTCCGGTGACAACCACGTCGCAGGGGGTGCGCTGAGGACAAGTCAGCATCTCGCGGACATCGTTCAGTCCTTGGGATATCGACGTGTGGTGTCCCTGCGTGACCCAATTCGTGGACGGTCGCTTCTGACGTCTCGGAAAAACGGGGCCCCGACTCCCGCCGAGTACATCGAGATCTTTGAGATGACCCCGCATGATTGAACTCGGTGGGAAGGACGAGGACGAAGCGTCGATCCGGAAGCGGATCAAGTTGCTGTCTGACAGCATCTGGGAGGGGAACGGTGGACAGGAGGATGTGAACCGCTGGCTTGAGAACTTCACGGGGAAGACAGACGGTATTCCCGAAGAGGTTGAGCGTCTGCACGCAGTACACCTGCTCTCACACTTCACGTACTTCGGTCTTCGAGAGTTGCGGGAGCTTCTGAAAGCCCTCTATCGGGACTTGTTCCGCTACGAGGTGATCCAGGAACTCCGGGACAAGGCAGGCGGAAGCGCTGATCCCTCTCTACTGCAAGGCGCCTTCGACGATGCCCTTTCCCGGACGCGATTTCTCGGAGTTGGGAATCCCGCCGAGAGCGGCACCCACCTTCTCTACTATTTTCGACAAGAGAACCGCCTCCGGAAAGAACTCTTCCCCAACCCTTACGAGTTGCTCACCACGTCGCGTGAGGATGGAGGATTCCGCATTGCTGACCCTGATGTACAGCGGCTCGTCTTCATCGACGACGTTGTTGGTACTGGGAGGCAAGCGGCGGAACACAACGTGGCCTTCATCAACCACCTCCGTGATGCTGCCCAACTCAGTGCGCAGGTTATTGAGGTCTGGTACCTCACCCTATTCGCGGATCCCAGAGGGATGGCAAAAGTCCGACAGCTCGGCTTTGACCATGCCGCCGCAGTCCACGAACTCAACGCGTCCCAGGTTGCGTTCAGCGAAGAATCGCACGCATACGCTGCGCCGCCTGAGGGAATCAGCCGCGAAGTCGCTGAAGCCGTCGCAAGACGTTACGGCGGCGATCTCGCCCCCGGCAACGCGATGGGCTACGGCGACGGGGGGCTGATGCTGGGCCTACATCACAACGTCCCTGATCACACCTTGCCGATCTTCTGGGTGCAGGAGGCGTACGTTCCATGGACCCCGATGTTTCGCCGTTACCCGAAGGAGCCGAACAGCTAGTGCGGAGCCCATTCGACGTCACGAAGGCCGTGGACCTGAATGACCCCCAGATCGAGCGGACCTACGTCACCTTCGGTGGCCGGGACCGATCCATTGTCGACCCTGCCAGCGCGATGCCTCAATTCTTGACGGGGCTTAAGGGCGGCGGGCGCACACACCTCCTGCGTCACTACTCGTACCCGTTGCAGAAGACGCGGCACGAACGTCCTCTAAGTCAGGTGCGGGCCGACGGATACATCGGGATCTACTTCCGGTGCGGGGGACTCAACGGGAGTCGCTTCCGGGGGAAGGGGCAGTCTGAGGAGCGGTGGGCGACGACGTTCGCGTACTACATGGATATCTGGATCACAGAGTTGCTCATTGCGACTATCGCCGACGTGAACGAGTCCGAGCACTGGCACGACGAGGACGTGTCGAAGGTATACATCGCTGTCGCCCAAGCACTGCAGACTCCCGCATCCGGCATCGGTGAGGTCGCCAGGCCGTTGACCGCGATCTTGGAGTACCTCACGCAGCTTCGGCGCGAGATCGATTGGGCCGTAAACAACGCCGCGCACACGGGGCGTCTCGATGTACAGGTGAGATCGAATCCTGGAGAACTCATCTTTTCGGCCGCGAAGTCAGTTTCCACGCTACCCGGGTTCGAGAACGTGACCATCACGTTCCTCGCCGATG
Source organism: uncultured Microbacterium sp. (assembly GCA_947503655.1). Classification (GTDB taxonomy): domain Bacteria; phylum Actinomycetota; class Actinomycetes; order Actinomycetales; family Microbacteriaceae; genus Microbacterium. The sequence continues at coordinate 114,418 of CANNEP010000001.1, read as the reverse complement.
AGTACGAGAACCTAACCGAGGACCAGCAGGTCTACTTCAATACCCTCATCCGAGAGAAGGAGGCACCCTCAACGTTCCTCGTGGGCGGTCGGAGCTGGGGAATACGGACGCACAAGACGCTCAGCGCCGGAGAGGTTAACAAGAAGGGAAGCGAGTACGAGCTCTACCCGATTGACTCCGCATACGCCAGCGACCCGAGTGAGTACCAGAATTTCTGTCGAGAGCTCATCATGAGGAGACTCACGGCGTTCGATCTCGATGAACAGGAATCCGCGAGCTGGATCTCCAGGCTGTCGTTTGAAGCCGATGACCGCTTTCACACCAAGCGGCTTCATCAGCTACTGATTCGCTACGCCGCACTTGAGCGGCCGTACCTGGTTAGTCTGCGCAATGCCGTTAGGAGGGCGAAGGACTCTGGTGTGGCGTCCGATGTCGTTAATGCCCTGAGTATTCCCGACTATCCCCTCATCGAGAAGCTTGCTCTCTTGCGTTTCTACCAACTCTGGGCCGGGGGGCAGGAACCGTCAGCCGAAACCGCGTCGGCAGCGCGCAAGTTCGTAACGCCGTTGCTTGACGGATCTGAGGACCGCGAACTGACCAACTTCTTCAAGCAGCGCAAGAGCGACGCCATCGCCCAGATTTACTCCGAAGCAGGCAGGCAGACAGCGTACGCCGGCTTCACAGAGCTCGTCAGTCTGTCCGGCTTCCTTCCTCGCAACCTTCTCATGACCCTGAAGTACGTCTCCCACTGGGCGCAGTTCCATGGAGAGAATGTGTTTCGCGGCTCGGGACCGATATCCGAGCGTGCGCTCAGCGAGGGCGTTCTTGAAGCCTCCAGTTGGTACCTGTCGGATGCGAAGCCGCTCGGCTCGGAGGGCGAAGAGTGCGAGATCGCCATCCGGCGGCTCGGACAGTACCTGCGCTCAATCCGATACGCGAACAAGCCGAGCGAGATAGACGTCGCAACGTTCTCCACGAGTATGACCAAGGTTTCACCGGGCGCCCTCGCCGTTCTTGAGCGTTGTGTGAGCCACGGGCTGCTTATCGAAGTGCGCGGCGGGCGATCGGCCAGAAATCATGGCGCGCGGCATCGGAAGTTTCAACTCCATCCGATGCTCACACCTATGTGGGGGCTGAGGCCGGGACGCCGCGGTGACGCGACCCTGGATAGGGCGACTTTCGAAGCGATCTTCAACCCGAAGGTCGAGGATCTTGCCTTCCAGCAGGTACGGGAGGCCCTCGAAGTCTCGTTGAATGCTCCCTTCCGGATCATTACGGACACCAAGGACCTGCTGTTTTGATGGACATCGAATACGCAGCTTTCAAGCGAAACCGTCTTGATCACGAAGAGGTCCGCACCCGTCACTACGACCTGTACCTCGCGGCTTTGAACGACTCTGCGCGAGTCCACGCCTTGGCGGATGCTGTGCAGGCATCGAGAAAGGTGTGGCTGGTTCACGACGAGTACGGTTACGTCGCTGATGAACTTCCTGACGGGGAGATCGTTCACGCCTCCCGCAGTTCAAGCCCGGCAGAGTCGTGGGCGCAGGTGCTCCACGAACTGAAAGCGTCTGGTTCGCTCCAGGACAAGTCCATCGCCATTGACATCACCGGCATGATGCGTCTCCACATCGTCATGTTGCCTTTCGCGTTGAAGACGGCGGGGGTCTCGAAGGCCACGGTCTTCTACTCGGACCCTGATTCGTACAAGCTGGGTGAACGGACCACCTTCACGCGAGGCCCGGTGGAAAGGGTGGGTCTGGTCCCCGGCATGGAGGGCGCTCATTCGAACCAGCCGAGCCCTCGCGACGCGCTGATCGTAGGAGCGGGATACGACCATAGCCTTGTCACGGCCGTGCTCGAAGACAAGCCGAATGCCGAGCATGTGATTCTGCTTGGTCTCCCCGGGCTTCAGCCGCACATGTATCAGGAGAGCATGCTCATGCTGGCCAATTCCAGCAACTCCATCCGCTCCTATCGGCCGGGCTCACACATCTTTGCGCCGGCGAACGATCCGTTCGCCACCGCCCACGAGCTCTCCTCCAAAGTGGACTTACTGGGCGAACTCGACCACCTATACCTCAGTGCCGTCGGAGCGAAACCCCACGTATTGGGCTTCGCTTGGTACTACTGGTGTGAGGGAATTGCGCGCAATGCGAGCTTCCTCGTCCCCTTCGCGGAAAGGTACGATCGCGAGACTACGAAAGGCGTCGCGGCCGTCCATGAGTACATCCTTGAACTCGACTTCGTCCGAGAAGCAGTGCCGCCAGCCCCGGCAGTACTCGGAAGATAGCCACTTCTTTGGGTGGCGTGGTCGAGTTTCGTTGCACTCTATGTTCGACACATGGGTATTAGGAACGCTGACCTGAAGAACGTTCATTTCGCTGATCTGGTGGACGCGCTCCGGGACGCCGATGACATGGGGGTGTTGCTGCGGGGACACTTGTGGGTCGAGGCCGTCCTTGAGTACGCAGCGCGATCCAAACTGGAACGCCCCGACGCAATTGACTGGGCGAACGCGCGGTTCGAACACAAACTCGCGTTGGCCGAGGCGACCGGCGCCGCCGACGTCTCGCTCGCTCGCGCATTGAAGAGCTTCAACCGGCTGCGAAACAAGAGTGCGCACGAGCTGCTTTTCAGCATCGAGGTGGACCAGGTGAAGACGATGGTGGGCCTCACCGATGACTCCACGCGCACGGCGATCTACAGGATTGCGGATGAACAGCTCAAGGTCGTGCGTCAGCTGGAGCAGTACAAGGCGGATGGCGTCGAGGTGGAGATCGACCCGGAGGCGCTGCCGTACCTCAGAGTGCTGACTCCGACCCGATCTCTGCTCTTCGCGTTCGTCGTATGCGCCGTACGGAGTTTGGCGATAGCGGGTGCCCTTGACGTTGCCTTCGAAGCAGGGGCGAGGGACCCGAATTCCATCGTAAAGAAAATCGACGAGGAGATGGATCGGCTTACGGGCGGACTGTTCCGGTTCCCGTCTGGCCGTTGAAGTTACGCAGGGACCTCTTGTTCGAGACTCGTCTGGCCCTGACGGCGATGTCCTGTTCCCGTGTGGGCCGCCCCCTTCATTCGGTCCGGTCGCTGTGCGAGTCGTCGGTTTCCAATTGAGGGTCTGCTGAAGGTTCGCTTGAGTCCGGGGTTTATGCCGCCAAAGCGACGGCATCCATCATTATGGTCTCGAACTCGACCGGTGTCAGCTTCCCCAGCCGGCGCTGCCGACGTTTGCGGTGATACCGCGCCTCGATCCAGTGCACGATCGCGAGCCTGAGCTCCTCACGTGTGCCCCACGGCTTTCGATCGAGCACGTTCTTCTGCAACAAACTGAAGAACGATTCCATCGCCGCGTTATCTCCACACGCGCCCACTCGCCCCATCGAGCCCCGCAGGCCAGATCGTTTGAGCGCGTGTTGGAAGCTCCTGCTTCGAAATTGACCTCCTCGATCAGAATGCACGATGACGCCTGTCGGGTAGCCGCGCTGCATCATCGCGTTCTCGAGCGCCCTCACTGCAAGTGATGCTTTCATGCGCTTATCGATGGCGTACCCCACGATCCGGTTCGAACACACGTCTTTGAACGCACACACGTACAGGCGACCTTCACCCGCCCAATGCTCCGTGATGTCCACCAACCATTTCTGATCGAGCCGTTCAGCAGTGAACTCGCGCTTAACGAGATCATCACCCACGGGTGCCCCAGCGCGTCGGTATCGGCGCTTGCGCTTGGCAATCACCGACTGGAGGCCAGCGATCTTACACAGACGCCACACCCGCCGCTCCGAGATCTCATAGCCAAGGTCGTGGAGGTCATCAGCGAGGATTCGGTACCCGCCCTCGGGATCTTCCTCGTGTAGGTCACGCAGCAACCCGATCAGATGCCGCTCTTCAGCCTCACGCGCCGACACGGGCTGTTTCAACCATTGGTAGTACGCCTGTTCACTGAAGCCGAGCACCCTGCACGCCACTGCGACAGGCACCCGAACCCGGGCGCCTGTCGCAGCCATCTCACGGACGAGCGGGAACACTATTTTGGGGGCGTGATGTGCACCTGTGAGAGATACGCTGCCGCGCGCCTGAGGACCTCGTTTTCCATCTCGAGCTCACGAATTCGTTTGAGCGCTTGGTGCATCTCCCGCTGCTCGTCAGGGTCTTTTGACGGGGTCATCCCATACGACGTGAATCTGGCGTCTTGAATCCACGCGGCGAGAGCTGACTTCGAGATCCCGAGATCTTTACACACGGTTTTCTGCGTGAGGCCGGACTCCACGAGCGCGACAGCGTCACGCTTGAATTCCTCACTGTACTTCGTTGGCATAGTCATCATCCTTCCAGCATCGATCCTCAGATCGAAGCAGTCTTGGACTCAACCAAAGCTTCAGCAGACCCTCCGCTGTTCCTGCGTCGTCCGGGCCAGGTCGTACTGCGGGCGTGGAGCGATGGCAGTTGGATCCATCGGGATGCCACGGAACACTTCCTGTAGGTGCTTCTCCATGTCGAGTACATCGGACGGCCAGTCACCAGAGGTCTTTCGAAGAGGCGTGCTCGAGTCGCGCCGAGCGGTGCCTGCGTAGGCGAGCAACTCGGGCATCGAGCCGCTGAGCCAATCATCGGCGGTGCCGTCGCGTCGCAGCTTGGCCTCGTTTCCGCGCCCGACGCTCTCCCAAACCCAGAGTTCCCCCTCGATCTCGACGGTATCGCCGAGCCGAAGCTTGTACTCGTCAGACATCAGGCTGCCTTTCCCTCGTCCGCTGAATCAGCCGTTGTGTAGACGGTCTCGCTGTTGAAGACCGCGGCCAGGTCGACGTCGAGTAAGCGGCGCCAGGCCATGTTGTCCACCCATGCGCACGCCAGAGGCGGGCAGTCGGGGGAGACTATGCGGCAAAGTTCTCCACGCGTGCGACCGCCGACGGCCACCTCCAAGATCCGTAGTTCCGTCTCTCGTGTGGGCAGGCACCGGTCGTGGCGCGATGCCGACAGGCAGTCCAGATTGCTCGTCGCACGATTGTCGTGACCCGCAAGCACCTTGTAGCGCCAGCCCAGCGCGTCGCAGATCGTTGCCGTTTCCTCAAACTGGAAACGCGCATGGTCAGTAACGAGCTCTGCGGGTCGTACATCGAGAAGCCCAAGGCTTCCGTCTGTGAACTGGGCGAGGAAGTCAGGGACGTGTGATTCTCCCAATGCCGGGAACCGTGCCCGAAGGCGATTGCCAGCGGCTGCGCCCACAGCAGTTCTACCTGCCCGCCGTAGTCCAGCCACAGGACTTCCCAGCGCTCCTGCTGCGACTCGCACCACACATGAGATCGAGTGCGCTGCCAGTAGTACATCGCCGGTGTGAACTGATGCCGGACGCCTTTCGACTTCCGAACCCTCATAGGATCAATCGACGCCCAGTCTCTGTCGCCGAGATCTCGATCGACAACGGCCCACTCGTGGAGCCCGGCGCTCGTAGGGCTGGAGCCCGCACGAGGGATCCAGTGCAGTTCGGTGGACGACGTGCGCCGTCGGGGGTTGATCGGCTTTGCCTCATCTACTGGCCGCATCGCAGCCCCTCTCGCACGTGTATCCGCGTTCGGATGATGCGAAGACGAAGGGGCGACCGGAGCCCCATCGCTCCCGTATCTGCCGCTGATGTTCCTCCCGCAAGAGGCGCAACTTCTGCAAGGCATCGGCGTTTCGTGACACACGGTGTCACTCCATCGGAGCGGTGTGTCATCCAACGGCCGGTTGTGTCACCGCAACGCGTTCTCGACAACGAAACCCTCGACGTGGTTCCGTCACAGGCGTAACGGACAACCAAATGGTTGCACAATTAGAACTAAGCGATGCGGAGATCGACCGTGTATTTCATGCACTGGCGACGTCGACGCGGCGCGACATCCTGCGCAGAACGATCGAGCAGGAACAGTCGCTCTCGACGCTCGCCGCTGATTACGACATGTCGTTCGCGGCAGTTCAAAAGCACGTCGCCGTGCTTGAGTCGGCGAACCTCATCGTCAAACGCGCCGAAGGACGCGAGCGGCTTGTCCGCGCCAATCCCGAGATGATCGCCCGCGCGCGGGCACTTCTCGCCCATTACGAAGCCATGTGGCGGTCGCGTATCGCCCGACTTGATGACCTGATGGCCGCAGAGGCCACCCCAGCTAAAGAAGCATGACAATGCCTGTCACCGATATCCACACCGATGCCGAAAATCTCACGATGACGGTTACCGCCGATTTCGCGGCACCCGTCGAGCGACTCTGGAACGCGTTCACCACGCCGTCGCAGCTCGAACGCTTTTGGGGTCCTCCTGGATGGCCCGCCAAGTTCACCGCATGGGACCACACGGTCGGCGGCCGCGCGATCTACACGATGCACGGCCCGCGCGGCGAGTCGTCGACGGGTTCGTGGGAGTTTCTCGCGATCAACGAGCCGCACAGCTTCGAAGTCATGGACACGTTTGCTGACGAAGACGGCAATGCCCTCGACGGCTTCCACTCGATGCGCATGACGTTCACGTTCGAGAACACCGCTGACGGTAGCCGCATGGTCAACACCAGCTACTTCACGTCGGCCGAAGCGCTCGAGCAGGTCATCGCGACACCGAGGGCGAGCCATTCGGCTTCGAAGGCGAAGTGCTCATGTTCGACGCGCCACGCCGCGCGGTCACGACCGAGCGCATGCAGGGCATGCCGACGGAGACACTCAATGACCTCAACCTCTACGAAGAGGACGCTGCCACCCTCATCACGGTGCTTATCGAGTACCCCGACAAGGAAACCCGCGACATGATCCTCGCGACCGGCATGGCAGACGGCATGGAGGCGTCGTTCGCTCGCCTCGAGCACGCGATTCTGCAGAACGCCTGACGCGCACGAAGCCGGCCGATGTCATATCGGCCGACTTCGGCATGGACCCACATTCACTTCTTTTCATAGACCTCCCGAATCAGCCACTGGTCGCCACGATTCTCGATGACGACCGTGACCGCCGACGCGTCCGGCGGGGTCACTGAAAACACGGCGATGCCGCCGTAATCATCGATGAGCTCGACAACGCCCGCGTGCGGCACGAGGGCCGCAGATGTCGCATCGCTCAACAGCCCGGCGCACGTCGGTTCGCCTTCACACGATGCAACCGCAATGAGTAGCGCCGTCGCGACAGCCGTGATCTCTGGCTGCCCCTCTTTCGCGACGATCGTCGCCGGAGCTGGCGGAGCGGGTTCCGGAACCTCGGGCGCGGCTGGTGACGCCGCGGCAGGTTCTGCCGCCGGTGGCGCTGGCACCTCAGTATCCGCGTCACCGGGTTGCGGCGGCGCTTCCGTCGTCGGCGCAGAGACCTTCGTCACACCCTCCGGTCCGTTGCTGTCTGGCCACATGGTTCCGACGACCACGACGGTGAGTCCCAACGCGACCGCCACGAGCCACATACGCTTTTTCGAGGCGCGGTGCTTCCTCCTTTGTGGCACCGGTTTACGGCGCGACTCACGCCGCGCTTTCACGACACCGAGCAGCCGCGCGACAGCCCCACGCACCACCGCCGCTGGTTGCGACACTTCTCTTGCCCCGCCAGGCTCCAGCAACCGGTCGAACGCGGCACGGCGCTTGGGCACGAGCGCATCAGCCGAGGCGCGCGTGGTCTGCAGTTGCGAGCCGAGCGTCGTCAGCTCGACGGGCTGCGGTGCCGCGATGTGAACCAGCTGCCGCTCGATGTCGGTAAGTTCTATCGCATCAGCGACCGCAACCAACCCCGTAGCGTCGGTCAGCACCCTATTCAGGTCTCGATCTGCCGCGTGCTCCGTCAGCATCTCGAACATGCGAGCAGCACCGCCCGCCACCGAGTCCCCCGTCGCGACCACGAACACCGGTCGCCCCGCCTCCGTCACCCACCACCGACCCGCGACGGGCTCAGCCGTATCGTCCGCGCGCAACTCAGTCACTCCCCGCAGAATGCTGCAACCGAGGGTGACGATCTCCCCCGCACGCATTTCACTGCCGCGACGGCGCTCCAAGAACATTTCCAATGGTTCCACCACCCGCGGCATCAGAACGTCGTGCCCATCCGTGCGTCGAAACACATCGAGAGGCGCCCACACGTGTTCGGCACCGACGAATCGCATTGCCGCGGCGGGCACCGCATTGTCGCTATCGACCAACAGGCATGACCCGTTTTCGGCAATCGCCAGCGTCGCCTCACACGGGGCATCCGGCGGTGCCACGCGACGAATAGCGCGAAGGTCGCGCGTCAGCAGAGTCGAAGACATGCCCCCAGGTTCACCCCGCCGCGCCGTGCTACGTCGGCCATGAGCGAAACTGTGGGTAGACGGCGGGTCAGGTGAACATGTGGAGGAGCCGTTCCAGGTATTCTTGACACCATGGCTGCCCGCAATTCCGCTCCTGAGAAGCGCCCCGGACTCATTTCCCAGATCAAGACCCTCGTGAAGTTCACGAAAGATGTCTACCCCTGGCTTCCGTGGCTGCTCATCGGCATCCTGGTGGCGGGTATCGCGCTGGGTGTCGGCCTCGGATTCCTGATTCCGCCGGTTGCCATCTGGAGCATCATCCTCTGGGGCGTCACCGGCCTCTTGCTTGGCTTCCTCGGTGCCATGATCACGATGTCGCGCCTGGCGACGAAGGCCATGTACGTCAAGATCGACGGCATGCCCGGCGCCACCGGCTACGTCATCACCAGCGGCCTGGGTCGTGGCTGGAATGCCGAAGAGACGCCCGTTGGCGTCAACCCCAAGACGCAAGACGCCGTGTACCGCGCCATCGGCCGCGCCGGCATCCTGGTTCTCGGCGAGGGCGCCGAAGGTCGTCTCACCCGCCTCATCAGCGAAGAGAAGATGCGCGCCAAGCGCGTCGCCCCGCAGGTTCCGGTTCACGTGATCTACGTCGGCAACGGCGAAGGCCAGGTTCCGATCAAGGCCCTCGCCAAGACCGTCAAGGCCCTGCCCAAGAGCATCGACAAGGCAACGCAGGCCGCTGTCATCAAGCGCATGGCGTCGATGACGCAGGGCATGGCGTCACTGCCCATCCCGAAGGGCATCGACCCGACGAAGGTTCGCGCCCCGCGCCCGCGCTAAGCGCAAGGCCCGCAGACAAATGAAGAGAGGCACCCGACTCGGGTGCCTCTCTTCATTTGGTTATAGCGGAACCATTTAGCGGCGGAAGATTCCCGGCGCACGTACCAGCATGGTTCCGGCGATCTTGTCGTGCAGGCCGCGTTGGTCTTGATCCCAGACGACAGCCGGGATCACAAGCAGGATGAGAACGGTGCGCACGATGGGGCGCACAACGCCCGTCCAAGCGCCGTCAGCACGCAGCACTCGCATGCCGACGATGCGGTGCCCAGGGGTGCCACCGAGCGTCGGAACGAAGACCACGTTGATTCCCAGGAAGATCAGCATCTGCGCCAGTGGGCTGTAGTCGAAAAACGCCATCGACAGGATCGTGACGGGGATCCAGTCAATGATGAGTGCGAGGATGCGGGCGGGGAAACGGGCGATGCTTCCGACGCCGGTTTCGGGGAGGCCAAGACCCTGGCCAGGGTAGTACGCAGAAGGGTTGGTCACCCCTCCAGCCTAATCGTCGTATGTAACACGCTTGAAACATTCGGGATACGCTCGAGACACGACGAAAAGGTAACGTCACGTTAGTCGCCCGACATTTGGGCACTGTAACGCCGCTCTACCCCATTGGAGATTGCATGTTCCGCGATTCATCTGAAGTGCTGGCGTACATCAAGGAGAACGACGTCAAGTTTCTTGACATCCGTTTCACGGATCTCCCCGGTGTGCAGCAGCACTTCAACATTCCGGCCTCGACCGTTGATGAAGAATTCTTCACGGTCGGCCAGCTCTTCGACGGATCATCGATTCGCGGGTTCGCGTCGATCCACGAGTCGGACATGCAGCTCATTCCTGATGTCACCACGGCGTACCTGGACCAGTTCCGCGCCGAGAAGACGCTCATCATGATCTTCGACATCTTCAACCCGCGCACTGGAGAGGTCTACAGCAAGGACCCCCGTCAGGTCGCCAAGAAGGCAGAGAAGTACCTGGCGTCCACGGGCATTGCCGACACGGCATTCTTTGCTCCCGAAGCCGAGTTCTACATCTTCGACGACGTTCGTTACGAAGTCTCCGAGGGCAAGAGCTTCTACTCCGTTGACTCGGAAGAGGCCGCATGGAACACCGGTCGCAAGGAAGAGGGCGGCAACCTCGCCAACAAGACCCCCTTCAAGGGCGGCTACTTCCCCGTCTCGCCGGTCGACAAGACCGCTGACCTGCGTGATGACATGTCGCTGCGTCTGATCGAGGCAGGCCTCCAGCTCGAGCGCTCGCACCACGAGGTGGGAACCGCCGGACAGCAGGAGATCAACTACAAATTCGACACCATGGTGTCGGCTGCCGATGGCATCTTGAAGTTCAAGTACATCGTCAAGAACACGGCTGAGCTGTGGGGCAAGACCGCAACGTTCATGCCGAAGCCGCTGTTTGGCGACAACGGCTCGGGCATGCACACCCACCAGTCGCTGTGGCTCGACGGCAAGCCCCTCTTCTTTGACGAGAAGGGGTACGGTCAGCTCTCCGACATCGCACGTTGGTACATCGGTGGTCTGCTCAAGCACGCCAACGCTGTTCTCGCGTTCACGAACCCGTCGTTGAACTCCTACCACCGCCTGGTCAAGGGCTTCGAAGCTCCGGTCAACCTGGCCTACTCGGCTGGAAACCGCTCGGCTGCGATCCGTATTCCGCTGACCGGTTCAAACCCGAAGGCAAAGCGCATCGAGTTCCGCGTTCCGGACGGCGCATCGAACCCGTACTTCGCATTCGCTGCGCAGCTGATGGCAGGTCTGGACGGCATCAAGAACCGCATCGAGCCACTCGAGCCCATCGACAAAGACCTGTACGAGCTGCCCCCCGAGGAAGCAAAGAACATTCCGCAGGTTCCGAACTCGCTGCTCGACTCGCTCGAGGCACTGCGCGCCGACCACCAGTTCCTTCTCGAAGGCGGTGTGTTCACCGAAGAGCTCATCGAGACCTGGATCAACTACAAGATCGAGAACGAGATCAAGCCGATCGCTCAGCGCCCGCACCCGTTTGAGTTCGAGCTCTACTACGGAGTCTAATTCTCACGAGATTGAAACCCCGTCACCAACAGGTGGCGGGGTTCCGTCGCTTCTGCGCTCATTCGCGCAGAACATGAATGTTCCCCAAATCCCACATTTCTCAATTTGAACCGCAGGTCAAGTTCCACCACTGTGGGAGTCATGACTTCTCGCTTTGTCTTTGCCGGCGCAACCGCCGCTCTGCTCTTCGCACTCACCGCGTGTTCCGCCCCAACCACCGACACCGCGGTTCCGGAGCCGGACACGGATACATCGGCATCCACGGAAGCAACGGAACCAGCACCCGACGACGCAACGAATGGTTCCGACGCCGAGTCGTTCACGTGGGACCACCTCACGAGCTGCGAACAGATCGGCGCACCGGTGGCGCAGTACACCGCCGACCTCGTCCTGGTGGAGAACTACTTCTCTGAGTATGAGATCCAGTGCGAATGGGAGCACCCGGATCCTGTGGAGTGGGTGGATGTGCGCACGGTGTCGATTACGCTCGCGCAGAACTCGTTCGTGCTGACATCGGAGCAGCTCGCTATGACGGAGAGCCTGGTTGAGCACCCAGACGAGGCACTGGCAGCCGTCGGCGGCGTTGCGTACAGCATGGACATGGAGACGGCGATGACGGGAGTCAGCGCCACGACAGTAAGTGTTCCCGGCATTGACCTCACTGTTTCGGCCAGCGAACACGCGAGCCTGCCACCGCTGCGCGATGCGGCAGCGGTTGAGGTCGCTAAACAGCTTCTGCGGATCTAGCGACTACCCGTAGAACAGCTTCTCAAACACCCGACGGGACCGCCGCGCGGCGCCGAGGTAATCCTCCTCGACCCGCGTGGCGGAGCGGTCGGGGTACCCGACAACGCGACCGATGCCGTCAAGCTGCTGACGGTCGCCGGGCAATACGTCTGACGCGCGACCGGTGAGCAGAGTGATCGCCGAACGCAGGCGCGACGACAGCTCCCACGCCTGCATGAGACGCGACGCTGACGACTCGCTAATGAGGTCAGCGGCGACCGCCGCGGCCATGGCTTCAACGGTCGAGGTGGTGCGCAACTCCGGCACACGCCACGCGTTTTGTAGCTGCATGAGCTGCACGAGCCATTCGACGTCACTGATGCTGCCGGGCCCGAGCTTGAGGTGGCGCGAACGATCAACACCCTGCGGCAACCGCTCGGCTTCGACGCGAGCCTTGATGCGCTTAATCTCACGCGTTGCGGCAATCTCGGGCTGCTCGGGGTACCGCATGCTGTCGGCGAGCATCGTGAACTTACGAATGAGCTTGACGCTACCGGCGATACCGCGAGCACGCAGCAGGGCCTGAGCCTCCCAGGGCTGCGACCAGCGCTCGTAATACTCCTCATAAGCCGCATATGACCGCACCATAGGCCCTGAGCGTCCCTCGGGGCGCAGATCGGCGTCGAGTTCGAGAGGCACGCGGTGATCTTCGCTGTGCTCACGCAGCTTCGCGACGAGTCGGAGGGACAGCTCCTGGGCCCGCTGCGGTTCAACCCCATTGGGGTCGTAGATAAACATGACGTCGGCATCGGAACCAAAAGTGAGTTCCGCTCCTCCGAAACGCCCCATAGCGATCACCGAGAAATCGAGGTCGTTGTCTTCGGGCGGAACCACTTCACGGCGCACGGTGCGCAGGGTCGCCTGGATCGTAACTTCGGTAATCGTGGTGAGCGCCGCAGCGGTCTGCTCGAGCGTGATCGCGTCGAGCATCGACGCCATGGCGGTGCGGAGCAACTCGCGGCGGCGCAGCATCCGCACCGACTTCATGGCGTCTTTCGTGGTCTCGTGGCGAGACTGAATGGCGCGCGCCTCCTCCTGCAACACGAAGCCGGCACGTGGTTCCAACCCGTCCGCCTGGTCTAGCCAGGCGACGGACTCGGGGATCCACTCCATGAGTTCACCGACGTAGCGAGAGCCGGAGAGTACGCGAGTGAGGTGCTGCGCGGCGACCGAGGAGTCGCGGAGCATGCCGAGGAACCACGGCGAGTCGCCGAGGCGCTCGGAGATGCGGCGGAACGCGAGGAGTCCGTAGTCGGGATCTGCACCCTCGCTGAACCAGCGGATCATGATCGGCATCAGGTGCCGTTGAATTGAAACCTTGCGGCTGAGTCCCGTGGTGAGCGCCTGAATGTGGCGAAGCGCACCGGCTGGGTCGCGGAACCCGATCGCGGCGAGTCGGGCGTGTGCGTGCTCCGAGGAGAGCGAGCGTTCTTCTGCGCCGAGCGAGGCGACGGCGCTGAGCAGTGGCCGGTAGAACAGGCGCACGTGAATCTCACGCACTTCGCGTTTGATGCCCTCCCACGCCGCGATCAGCTCGCCGCCGGTGACGGCGAGCTTGGAGGCGCGTGCGATGAATCGCTGCCCCTCTTCGCTACGCGGCATCAGGTGCGTGCGGCGGAGGTTCTCCAACTGCAGCCGGTGTTCGATCACACGCAGCTGACGGTAGTGCTGCGCAAACGCGGCGGCGTCTTCTCGACCGATGTAACCTTCGGCCGCGAGCGTATCGATGGCGCCGAGGGTGGAGCGTTCACGGATCTTCTCATCTGAGAGACCGTGCACGAGCTGCAGCAGTTGCACCGTGAACTCGATGTCACGCAGACCGCCGGGGCCGAGCTTGAGCTGATACTCGATGTCATCGGCAGGAATGTGCTCGGTGACGCGCTCGCGCATACGTTGCACCGAATCGACAAAGTTTTCGCGCGCCGAACTCATCCAGATCTTGGGCTGCACCGCGGCAACGTAGGCTTCACCCAGCTCGACGTCACCGGCCAGCGCACGCGCCTTCAGCAGGGCCTGAAACTCCCAGCTCTTCGCCCACCGGTCGTAGTAGGTCAGGTGCGAATCGAGCGAGCGCACGAGCGCGCCCTGCTTACCTTCGGGTCGCAGGTTAGCGTCAACTTCCCACAGCGGTGGTTCCGTCTCCACGCCAGAGATTCCGCGCATGAGTTGCACGGCGAGTCGCGTCGCAATGTCAATCGAACGGGCTTCAGAGACCAGCTCCTCGTCAGCTGTGCCTGAGACAAATATGACGTCGACGTCACTGACGTAGTTGAGTTCGCGCGCACCCGTTTTACCCATGCCGATGATGGCGAGGCGCGTTGCCTGCATTTCAGTGTGGCTGAACATTGCGGGTCCGCCCACACCGGTGAGCTTCGCACGAGCTACCGACAGCGAGGCTTCGAGTGCTGCGGCGGCCGCGTCAGCGAGGGCCGCCGCGACGTCATCGACCACGATCACGGGGTCGATCGCTGCGGTGTCAAAGGCGGCAATGCGCGCGACCATGCGGCGATAGCGTACGCGTAGTGCAACCCAGGCCGCTTCGCTGCCGGAGCTCGCGAATCCGTCGATATCGCCGACGGATTCCAGTAACTCGGCGCGCAACTCGTCTGCCGTCGGCAATGCGGTGCGGGCGACCCCGAGGTCGGTCAGCTCGTGCGGGTGACGCAAGTAGAAATCAGCGAGCCCCGTCGACACTCCAAGCACGCGCCACGCTGTTTCGGCGGCCACTGGTTCCGCCAGCACGGTGCGCACCGGAACCACGTCACGGCGCGCGATACGGATGAGTCCGGTGAGCGCACGGTCGGGGTCAGCAGCACCCTCCGCACCATCGAGCAAAACGTCGGTGGAAAGCCCGGTCAGTCCAGAGAGTTCATCGAGTAATGCGGCAGCGCTACTGAGCGCACTAAAGCCACGGCGGGCAAGGTCGCTGAGGCTCGTCGAGCGGCGCGACACCATGATGCCGCCTAGAGCATTTCGAGGTTGTTAGCCAGTTCGAACGGCGTGACCTGTGAACGGTAGTCAGCCCATTCCTTGCGCTTGTTGCGTAGCACGTAGCTGAAGACCTGCTCGCCGAGCGTTTCAGCGACGAGCTCCGATTCTTCCATGTATTCGAGGGCGTGGTCGAGGCTCGCGGGCAGCGGCGCGTAGCCGAGCGCGCGGCGCTCCGACTCCGTGAGAGTCCACACGTTGTCTTCGGCTTCGGCGGGCAACTCGTACTCTTCTTCGATGCCCTTGAGACCGGCGGCCAGCATGAGCGCGTAGGAGAGATACGGGTTCGCAGCGGAGTCGAGCGCGCGATACTCGACGCGGGTCGACTGCGTTTTGTTGGGCTTGTACATCGGCACGCGGATGAGGGCTGAGCGGTTGTTGTGGCCCCAGCACACGAAGCTCGGGGCCTCGTCGCCACCCCACAGGCGCTTGTAGGAGTTCACGAACTGGTTCGTGACCGCCGTGATTTCGTTAGCGTGCTTGAGAAGGCCCGCGATGAAGTGGCGGCCCGTCTTGGAGAGCTGATACTTCGCGCCCTCTTCGTAGAAGGCATTGGTGTCACCTTCGAATAGCGACATGTGCGTGTGCATGCCCGAGCCTGGCTCGCCCGACATCGGCTTCGGCATGAACGTCGCGTAGACGCCCTGCTCGATCGCAACTTCTTTAATGACGGTGCGAAACGTCATGATGTTGTCGGCCGTCGCCAACGCATCGGCATACCGCAAGTCAATTTCGTTCTGACCGGGGCCGCCCTCGTGGTGCGAGTACTCCACCGAGATGCCAATGTCTTCCAGCATCCGCACGGAGCGCCGACGGAAGTCATGCGCGGTTCCGCCGGGCACGTTGTCGAAGTATCCGGCAGAGTCAACCGGAACGGGTTGCCCGTCGGGGCCCAGCTGCGACGAGCGCAATAGGTAGAACTCGATCTCCGGGTGCGTGTAGAACGTAAAGCCGCGGTCGGCGGCCTTCGCGAGCGTGCGCTTGAGCACGTGACGCGGGTCGGAGACGGCAGGCTGACCATCGGGTGTCGTGAGGTCGCAGAACATGCGAGCCGTGGGGTCGGTCTCACCGCGCCACGGGAGGATTTGGAAGGTCGCCGGGTCGGGGTTGGCGAGCAGGTCAGACTCGTATCCGCGCGTCAGACCCTCGATCGCTGAACCGTCGAAGCCCAGCCCTTCAGCGAATGCGCCCTCGACTTCGGCGGGGGCCAGCGCAACAGACTTGAGGGTGCCAATAACGTCGGTAAACCACAGGCGCACAAACTTGACACCTCGTTCTTCGATCGTCCTCAACACGAAGTCGCGCTGCTTGTCCATTCGCTTCCTCTCCTCGGGGTGTTCCCAGACTACTGGGCTGACGAGCCCGAGCTTCCCCAGTTGTCTTCGGCTTCGTCTTCGGCGGCCCACGCTTCAGCGCGACGCTTGACGACGGCGGGCGCATCAGCGGCCTCAGCTTCGGTGGCAAACGGCCCGAGCCGGTACGGCGACGGCGACTGCCGCCCCTTCTCCACCTCCTGCGTGAGGGTGTTGTACCAGTACTGGTCGTCGGCCATCGGGTCGACGTAGGGTGCTTCGTTTGACATGTACGCCTCCTTCGCTTCGATCCTAGGAGGATCAACGCATTCACCGATATAGGCTGAGCGCATGAGTTCTCAGCGTGCCGTCGGCGTCGACATTGGAGGCACCGGCATTAAAGCCGGAATCGTAGATCTGCAGCACGGCGAAATGGTTTCGGAACGCGTGCGCGTGGCGACCCCCGAAGGCGCGGCTCCCGCTGATGTGCTGGCGGCCGTACAGTCCGTGCTCGCAACCCTCGGCGTCGAAGACGACCACGATGTTCCGCTCGGCGTGGCCTTTCCCGCGATCGTCAAGTACGGCAAGACGCTGTCGGCGTCGAACGTGTCACAGGACTGGGTCGATTTCGAAGCCGAGAAATTCTTCGAAGACGGCCTCGGCCGCAATATTCACTTCGTCAACGACGCTGATGCTGCTGGTGTTGCCGAGCACCGTTACGGTGCCGCTCAGGGCCGCGATGGCCTCACGATCGTGACGACGCTCGGCACCGGTATTGGGTCGGCGTTTATCTACGATGGCGTGTTGATTCCGAACACCGAGCTCGGCCACCTGCAGCGCAAAGGCGAGAAGATCGAAGCGTGGGCGGCGTACTCCGCGATGGAGCGCGAGTCGCTGTCATGGAAGAAGTGGTCGGCACGCCTGCAGGAGTTCTATTCGCAGGTCGAGTTTCTCTTCTCCCCTGACCTCTTCGTCGTCGGCGGAGGCGTATCGAAGCACCCGGAACAGTTCTTGCCTCTGCTCGATCTGGCGACGCCGATCGTTGCGGCAACGCACCGCAATGCGGCGGGCATCATCGGTGCCGCCGCTCTCGCCGGCGACTAAATCGCGCGAAACCGCACCGTGGTTCCGGCGGGCACCTGCGCGACGATGTCGCGGTGCCGCGGAACCACGACAGCGATGACGGGGTAACCACCGGTCACCGGGTGGTCGGCGAGGAAGATCACCGGTTGGCCGTTTGCGGGTACCTGAATCGCGCCGCGCACAACCCCTTCGCTGGGGAGTTCAGCGGTATTGATGCGCTCGAGCAGGGTGCCGCTTTCGAGACGGAGTCCGACGCGATCTGACGTTGCCGAGACGATGAAATCTGCGCTCGTGAGGGTTTCTCGGGCCTGCGCGGTGAACCAGTCAGCGCGGGGGCCGAACATGACGTCGAGCGTGACCGTGTCGGCCGGTGCGGCGAGGGGCGTGGGGGCCGGAACCACGGGCGTCACGGCGTTAGATGGTTGTGTTGGCGAGATGCCAACTCGGGTACCTGCCGTTATCGGGGCGGGCCCGAGGCCGGAGAGAGTATCCGTGGCTTGTGACGTGAGCGTGGATGGTGCTGCCCAACCGCCGCGGACCGCGAGATAGGTGCGAACGCCGCGGCTGGCGTAGCCGAAAGTAAGGGTGCCGCCAGCGGGGATCGCTGTGGGTGTGCCCGGGGCGATCGGTGTATCGATCACGTCAGGGCTGCCGTCGACGTCAGCGCCCGGTGTCGTGAGCGTCGCGGGCGCGTTGGCTCCGGTGATGGCGACGACGGCGTCAACGTCGAAGTGCAGTTCGGCGCCGCCGAGGGCGAGTTCGAGCGTGGCCGCGGTGCGCGGGTTGCCGACGGCCGTGTTGGCGGCGTTGTGCGCTGCACGGTCGGCAGCACCGGACGCCGTGACGCCGTCGGCGGCGTGACCGGGGCGCCCGAGATCTTGCACGAGAAGTTGCAGGCCCGGTTTGACCACGGTGATACCCGGGATCGTGGCTTTTGCCATGTGCGGCGTGGCGAGCGAAACGCTGCGGCGCACTGCGCGGAACCGAACGGCGTCGCCCGGGTGTAACAGCGCGGGTTGTTCGCGTTCGCTGTCCCAGAGTGCGGTGCCCGTGTACCCAATGAGCTGCCATCCGCCCGGGGTCGCGCGGGGATAAACACCGGAGAACTCCCCCGCCAGACCCACAGCCCCGGCGGGCACGCGCGGTCGTGGTGATGGCCGCCGCGGTACGTGCAGGCGGGTGTCGGGGGCGACGAGGTAGGCAAAACCCGGTGCGAACCCGGTGAACGCGACCCGGTAGTCGGATTCCGTATGAAGCGAGACGACGGTGTCGCGAGAGAGGCCAAGCAGTGTCGCCACCTCGTCGAGATCGTCGCCGTTGTAGACCACATCGATGTCAATCGGCACGGGTTGGGTCGCCAACACAGCGCTGGCGTCAGCAGAACCGAGCCACTCCTCGACCTCGGCGCGAGAAGCGTGCACGGCGAAGTTCACGAGAATCGTGCGGGCCGCCGGAACCACGTCAATCACGCCCTCGGGACGCTCGGGCGGGAGCCCGGCGAAGGCCGCCATCGTATCGGCGAGCGTGGCGTACTCGGCGAGCACCGCGTGCTGCCCGACGGGCAGGATGCGTTGTGGCGCGGTCACAGCGCAGACACGGTGACGCCCGCCGCCTCCAGCGCCGCGCGCGTGCGACGAGCCATCTCGAGCGCTGACGGGCTGTCGCCGTGCACGCACACCGACTGCGCCGCGAGCTCAATGGTTCCGCCGTCCACCGTCTCCATCACCCCCTCTGTCACAAACCGCACCATGCGGGCCGCCGCGGTGTCAGCATCGTGAAGCACGGCACCGGGTTCGGATCGCGGGACCAACGTGCCGTCTGCGCGGTACCCGCGGTCGACGAACGCTTCAGCAATGGTTCCGATGCCGCGTTCTGCTGCCCAGCGCAGGCCGGCGGAACCCGCGAGCCCCATCACGGGGAGAGCGGGAGTCACCAGCTGCATGGCGTCGTAAACGGCGTGGGCGACCTTCTCGTTGCCTGCCATCGTGTTGTAAAGCGCACCGTGCGGCTTGACGTATGCGAGCGGTGCGCCGGCCGCGCGGGCAAGCCCGTCGAGCGCTGCAAGCTGGTAGGCGACGTCAGCCGTCAGCTCATCGGAGGCCATCTCAACGTAGCGGCGGCCGAAACCGACGCGATCACGATATGACGGGTGTGCGCCCACACGAACGCCAGCGCTCGCGGCAGCCGTGAGCGTAGCGATGATGCCGATGGGGTCGCCGCCGTGGAATCCGCACGCGACGTTAGCGCTCGAAACGATCTCGAGCATCGCGGCGTCATCGCCCATCGTCCACGCGCCAAAGCTCTCTCCGAGGTCTGCGTTGAGATCCATACCTCTACCCTGGCACGCTCCCGAGGAAGTAAGGGAATGGGTCGGCCGATACGCCGGGTTCTGTTCGGGGATTGCTCCCTCTGACGGCCATCTCTCTCGGCGCGACGTTGCCGTAGCGCTCCAGCAGCCTACCCGGGGACTCGGCGAGCCGCGTCAACATCCCCTGTCTGGCCTTGCTCCGGACGAGGTTTACCTTGCGGGTCATGTCACCATGACCCCGGTGGTCTCTTACACCACCCTTTCACCCTTACCGAGTACGCTCGGCGGTCTACTCTCTGTGGCACTATCTCGCGGATTACTCCGGGTGGGTGTTACCCACCGCCCTGCCCTGTGGAGCCCGGACGTTCCTCGGTGCGGTAGCCCGCAACGCGACCGTCTGGCCGACCCATTCTTCTCCTATCGTATCGCTCCCTTGGTTCCGCTCTGCGCGGCGAAGCCCGCGGCACCGGAACCACGGGCTGAGAAACGCACGAGGGCCGCGGACGAGAGATTTCTCGTCCGCGGCCCCGTGGTTCCGCTCTTTAGTGTTCGACGGCCTTCTCGGCGCCGTAACCGGTGAGCGAGCGCACTTCCATCTCAGCCGCAAGCTTGCGGTCTTCGACGCGCTGGCTAACGACCGAGCCGAGCCAACCGAGGAAGAAGCCGACGGGGATCGAGACGATACCCGGGTTCTTCAGCGGCCAGATGGCGAAGTCGATCTCCTTGAACACGCTGTCGGGCGAACCCGAGAACACCGGCGACAGCACGATCAGAATCAGTGCTGCGGCGAGACCGCCGTACATGCTCCAGACCGCGCCCTGGGTGGTGAACTTCTTCCAGAACAGCGAGTAGAGAATGGTAGGCAGGTTCGCCGAAGCAGCGACCGCGAAGGCCAGCGCCACGAGGAACGCAACGTTCTGGCCTTGCACACCGATACCACCGAGCACGGCGAGAACACCGATCACGACAACGGTGCGACGAGCGACCTTGACTTCGCCCTCCGACGAGTCCTGGCCCTTCTTGATCACGTTCGAGTAGATGTCGTGTGCGAACGACGCGGCGGCGGTGATCGTGAGACCTGCAACCACAGCGAGGATCGTTGCGAAGGCGACGGCCGAAATGAAGCCGAGCAGCAGCGGGCCGCCAAGCGCGTTAGCCAGCAGCGGTGCTGCCGAGTTCACGCCACCGGGTGCGTTCTTGATGACCTCCGGGCCGACGAGCGATGCGGCACCGTAGCCGAGCACGAGCGTCAGCAGGTAGAAGAGGCCGATGAGGACGATCGCCCACACCACACTGCGACGTGCTTCCTTCGCGGTCGGAACCGTGTAGAAGCGCATCAGCACGTGCGGGAGGCCAGCCGTACCGAGCACCAAAGCAAGACCGAGCGAGATGAAGTCAAGAGGGTTGGAACCATACTGGATGCCCGGTGCAAGAATCGCCTCGGGCGGCGTCGCGGTTGCGTGCTCCACAGCGTTTCCGAGCAGCGTGGTGAGATTGAACCCGTTGAGAGCCAGCACCCAGATCGTCATCACGATCGCACCACCGATGAGGAGGAAGGCCTTGACGATCTGAACCCAGGTCGTGCCCTTCATGCCACCGATGAGTACGTACACGATCATCAGCACGCCGACGACCGCAATAACGACCGACTGGCCGATAGCTTCCTTGATACCGAGAAGCAGCGACACCAGCGCACCGGCACCGGCCATCTGAGCCAGCAGGTAGAAGAGGCAGACCGCAAGGGTCGTGATGGCAGCAACCATACGAACCGGGCCCTGCTTCAGACGGAACGACAACACGTCGGCCATCGTGAACTTACCCGTGTTGCGCATCAGCTCTGCGACCAGGAGAAGCGCGACCAGCCACGCCACCAGGAAGCCAATCGAGTACAAGAACCCGTCGTAACCGTTGATAGCGATGGCACCAACAATGCCGAGGAACGATGCCGCCGACAGATAGTCGCCGGCGATAGCGAAGCCGTTCTGCGGGCCCGTGAAGGAACGCCCGGCGGCGTAGTAGTCAGCCGCCGACTTGTTGTTGCGGCTGGCGCGAATTCGCGTACCAGACATACCAACCCGTGATCGCGAACGTCGTCACGAACTGCAAGAGCCCAAGGATGAGTCCGACGTTGATGTGCCCGAATACGGGCGTTGCCATGAAGTCATGGGCGTACGCACCAAGCAGAACGTATGCGAAATACCAAACCAAGAAGATCGCGAGCGGAAACACAAAGCTGCGATGCGACTTTCGAAGAGTTGCGAACCTCTCCGATTCCTGAATCTCGACGTAGTCGATCTCAGCCGTTGGTGGTGAAACGGTCATGGGGCCTCCTTGCCCTACTCCGGTTAAAGCGGCATCTTTGCCGCCCGCACGCGTTACCGTTCGGTGGTCAACACGTAGGATGTCAACCTAGAGAAAAGCGATATCTCGTGTCACCCCCCCGAAAGTTGGTATCAATGCCGATTGCTGACAATTCGCCCAGTGACGATGATGCTGTCGCCAAGGCGGTCAGGAGCCTCGCAGCTCGCACCAACTTTCCTGTCGCATTTGGCGGCCTGATCGCCGATGGAGAAGTGCAGGTAAAGCACGTTTTCGGCGCGCGCACGCGTTTTCTCGAGGATTTGCGCGTCATGCCGCAACGCGGTCTCGGCGGTCAGGCGGTCGCCGAACAACGCCCGCGCATGACGAGCGACTACCGCTCAAATCCCCGCATCACGCACGACTATGATCGTCAAGTTTTGGGCGAAGGAATCGCAACGTTGCTGGCCGTTCCCGTCGTCGTTAACGGTGAGGCTCGCGGCGTTCTTTACGGCGGCGCGTGGGACGCCGCGAGCATGACCGGCGTCATCGCCGCACCGGCATTTCAGGTTGCTGAAGAACTTGCCACCGAGATTCGCATTCGCGACGAGGTGCGTCGCCGGTTGGCGCGCACGCCGTCCAGTGCGCCGACCGGAACCATGTCACCGGCACAACGAGAAGAGTTGCGTGCGAGCTACGCCGAGCTACGCTCGTTGAGCGCGGCCGTGACGGATCAGACGCTGCGGGCACGGCTCGAAGGTCTCGAGCGCCGCCTGGCTGGCCTCTCAGGCCTCGCACCGGAGGGTGCTGCTGTTGCGGTCGCCACCGACATTCACCTCTCGTCGCGAGAAACCGACGTGCTTGCCTGCGCCGCACTCGGATCGACGACGGCAGAGATCGCAGCGCAGCTCGGGTTGAAGCAGGGCACCGTCAAGGCATACCTCGGCACGGCGATGGCGAAGCTCGACTCGTCAACGCGCCACGCGGCCGTCACGAAGGCGCGCCTGCTGGGGCTCCTCCCCTAACGCTCGGCTACTTTCCGGCGTTTTCCGCGATTTTTAGATCGAGCGGAAAGTCGAGCGGAAAGGTTCCGAACAGGAGCGTCGCGACGCGCGCTGCGGCCTGTCTCACGACGTCGGCGGCGGCATCGGCGAGGTCGCCGGGAACGTGCAGAATGACTTCGTCGTGCAGGAAGAATGCCAGGTGCGGAACCGCCTGGAACGCCGCACCTGATGGTTCCGTTTTCTGCCCGGTTGTTTCGGGAAGTGCGGCAAGACCGCGGCGAATTTCAGCGAGCCACGCGAGCGCCCATTCGGCAGCTGTGCCCTGCACGATGAAGTTGCGGGTGAATCGACCTCGGTCGCGTGCTGAGCGGCGCGCGCGTTGCTCTGAGCTCGAATCAGCGTCGGCGTCGGTGGCCGCGCGTTGCACGGCGGTCCATTCGTCGCTCGCGGGTGGTGACGAGCGGCCGAGGAGCGTTGACACGATGCCGCCGTCTTCGCCGGTCTGTGCAGCGTCGTCGACCATGGCCATCGCTTGTGGGAAAGCGCGACGGAGGCGTGGCACGAGGCGGCCCGCTTCGCCGGTCGTGGAACCATACATCGCGCCAAGCACGGCAATTTTCGCTTCTTGGCGGGTGGCGACGATGCCGCGATCGACAAGACCCGAGTACAGGTCTTGGCCGCGTGCGGCATCGGCCATCGCGAGGTCTCCACTCATCGCGGCGAGCACACGGGGTTCGAGCTGCGCGACGTCAGCGACGATGAGACGCCAGCCCGGTGCCGCACGCACCGCGGTGCGAAGTGCGCGGGGAATTTGGAGGGCACCGCCGCCGGAAGACGCCCAGCGGCCGGTAACGACACCGCCGGGCACATAGACCGGACGGAAACGACCGTCGCGCACCCATTCGGAAAGCCAGGCCCACGCGTTGGCAGAGTAGAGGCGCGAAAGCTTCTTGTATTCGAGTAGCGGCTCGATCGCGGGGTGGGTTTGTTCTTCCAGCTCCCATTTGCTGGTCGACTCGACCATGATGCCAGCGCGGTGGAGCGCCCGGAGGAGTTTGGGTTGGCTGTCGAGGCTCACGGTGGGGTCGCCGAGCAGCTGCCGTACTTCGTCGGCGCGCTGCACCATGATCGACGGGGTGCCGCCACCGGGAGGCCGCTCCCCCAGCGTTTCGGCCAGCATCTGTTCGTGGGCCGGCACGTCCCACGGCAGCCCCGCACTGCGCATCTCTGCGGCGATGAGGGCTCCGGTGGATTCCGCGACTGTCAATAGGCGCAATCGCCCGTCTGCGGCGTCGAGAATGGCACGTTGACGATCGAATTCGGCACGTACGTCTGCGGGGTCGCCGGGCACGTGCCGCGGACCCCGCACTCCAAAATCAAACAGCGCCTCGACGGGTCGCTCTGATGGTTCCGCCGCCGGTGCGACATCCCACGCGGTGGCGTGACGGAGTGACTCACCACCCGCGACAAAAGCAGAGTCGCGCAGAATGGCGTGACACAGCCGCAGGTCGTGGGCGCGTGCAACGCGGACCCCGGCGTTCAGGAGCGTTGGGTAGACCAGCGCAGTGTCATTGAAGACCCAGCGCGGGCTGTTGGGGTGCTCGTGCTGCTGAACCCACGCGGGCCAATCGGCAACGGCAATCTGCTGGGTGCGTTCGGTACCGTCGGCGCTGATGAGCGTGGCGACGTAGTTAACGCCGTTTCGGGCGTGGAGAATCCAAGCGGGGTCGGTGGCCGACAGGCTCAGAGCCCCGACTCCTCCGTGCGCACGAGGATCGCGCCACAGCTCGGGCAGTTCGCGATCTCGTGAACCGAAACAACGCGGACTTCTTGCAGGTCAGTGGCGTTGAGCACCATGTTGCACGCACCGCACGTGTTACGGGTCAGCAGGCCAGCGCCGACGCGGTCGTACTGTTTAGCGAGGGCCTCGGGAATACGGCCGATGACCGAGACGCGGTCGCGGGCCAGCTCTTCGAGTTCGGTCGTGGTCTTGGAGATCAGTTCGCGTGCTTCGGCGGTGAGGCGTGCACCCTCTTCGTTCGTGACGTCGATGATGGCCTTCTGCTCGTTGACGGCCGTCTCGGCTTCTTCGAGGCGCTCCATGATGACGAGTTCGGCATCTTCGAGGTCGCTCAGGCGCTTCGTCAGCGCGGTAATCTCGTGCTCGAATGCGACGGCCTGCTTCGGGTCGGATGCCGTTGCGAGGCGCTCCTGGTCGCGCTGGCGGCGGGCTTGAGCAACCTTGACGTCGCTTTCGAGGCGGCTGAGTTCGAGCGCGACATCATCGCGCACACCCAGGCGTTGCGAGAGCTCTGAACTCTGGCCCTGCTTCTGCGCGGTGAGCTCGGCGATGCGAGCGGCCTGCGGCGGGTTCTTGCGGCTCGCTTCGGCCACGAGAATGCGGCGGTCGAGGTCAACAAGGTCAAGCAGGATGCGCTGGTCAGCTGGGGTCGCGTTCACCCTTCCAACTTACGGCAGAAAGCCGGAATCTCGGGAGTGTTCCGGAACAATGGTTCCGTTCTCTGCCGCCGTGTTAGGCCACAACCGTGGCCGCACCGATGATGAGGGCGATGCCGCAGCCTGCGAGCGACCAGCTCAACAGGCTGCCGACCAGAAATTCTTCGGCCTTGGAACCAATGCCGCGGTCAGCATTAATCTCCGGAAAACGCACGATGCCCTTACCCGCCATGAGTGCCGCGATGATGCCGACAGCGCCGGCGAGACCGAGGGCGACGATGGCCCAGCGCTCGAGCGGGCCGATCCACCGACCGCCGCGCATCGTGGAGATCACGCGAGGCGCGGCAGGCTCGGGTGGCACGACCTGCACGCGCGCCCATCTCCAGCGGCCGGCGATGATCCACGAGCCCACGGGTGCGGGTATCTCCGTCGGCGGCATGGGTGCATGAGTGTCGGCTCGTCGCGCAAGGGTCAGCGTGGCGCGAACCACGACGTTGGCGCTGTGCGCGAGGAACGCGGCGACGGCAACGGCCATGGTCGCGACCGTCGGCGAGACGACCGCCCCCGTTGCCTCCCACGCGTCGGCCCACGACGGCTGCACGAGCGTCGCGAGAGACGGAACCAGCAGGAGCGCTGCGAGCTTTGCCGCCAGCAGGAGACCAATGGGGACGACGAGGCGCGACGACCACCGGCTGGCGAGCGTCAGCGCCCAGAGCGCGGCTACGACAATCAGCCCCAGCGCGACCCACCAGGGTGCGGAGAACACGGCGATGAGAACGATGGGCCACCCCGCGAGTGCGGCGACGGCAGTGACGATAGCGATCGGGCGTTGCCGTGCCGACAACCACACGAGCATCGTGAGGTCGGCGATCGCAATCGTCAAAAGCAGTAGTGCGGCAGTCATTGGTGTCCTCCACGCCCCACCGTAGGCGGTTGCCCCGACATTGACTTGCGATTTGCTTATGTTTTCGAATTATTAGCAAATCGCTTATGTTCGGCGAGCGCGGCCGCCGTCGGCGTCACGCTTCTCGGTTGAGCCAGAGCTCGTAGCTTTGCGCCACAACTGCCGCACCCGAACGCTTCGCCGCTTGCGAAACCGCGGCCTGGGTGATGCCCTCGCTGTCGGCAATCTCCTGCTGAGTGCTACCGCCAATCAATTTCAGGGCGATGCGCATTTCACGGGGCCGCATCGCCGAGATGAGGTGATCGCGCAGCAGCAGACTGACGTTCGCTTGCACGCCCCCTTCCCCGACAACCCACGTTCTGGTTCCGCTTCGCGCACCGCGCTTCTCTGCCTCGTCAATCGCATTGCGGGCACGCCACCAGGCGTCGCCATCGAGCACGGGGCCGGTGGCGCCGGGGCCCACTTCGCGCGATTCACCAACACCAATACCGAACCGCACGTCGACGCCATCGGCGAGAGCCAGGCGCACGAGTCCGGTGGCCGCGCAGGCATCGTCGAGAGTGCGGTAGATCACCTGAAACTCGTCGGCAAACGTCGGCCATGCTGGGCGCACGGGCGCAATGAGACCGTCGGCCGGCGCAAACGCCTCGGCGATGGTGCGCTGCGCAGCCATGCGGTCGTCGAGATTGCGCGAACCGACCACGTCAAGAATCACTGCAGCAACACTACTCATGACATAAGCGTATCACTTATAACAACAAAGTATAAGTGAATCGCTAATGATCGAGCGTGGCCGTGAGTGTCGGAATCACTAGGTACCGTAGATATACGCCCGCATTTAAGGAGTATGCCCCGTGAAACTCGCCCAGCGCGCGGCCACCGCCGAGCCTTTCCACGCTCTCGCTTTTGGGCAGCGCGCCGCCGACCTTGAGGCCGCGGGTCACCACGTTGTGAAGCTCTCGATTGGCGAGCCTGATTTCGGCGCCCCGCCCGCGGTGCATGCGGCCATGCGCGAGGTCATGGATGGGCGCGCCCTCCCCTACACGCCAGCGCTCGGCCTCCCCCTGCTACGAGAAACGATCGCCGAGTACTACCGATCGAAGCATGGCGTCGCTGTTGACCCGGCACGGATCGCGATCACCGCCGGCGCCTCCGGGGCGCTTCTGTTGGCAACCGCCGCGACCACCGATCCCGGCGACGAAGTCATCATCGCTGACCCGTCATACCCGTGCAATCGCGAACTTGTGCGCACCTTCGGCGGAACCATCGTCTCGCTACCCACGTCAGCCGATACCCGCTACCAGTTGGACGCCGCGAGTGTTGCGGCGGCGTGGACCGATCGCACCGTCGCCGTCATGGTCGCGAGCCCGTCGAACCCAACCGGCACGTCGGTCACGACCGCCGAACTCGACGCCGTCTGCACCCTCGCGCGTGAACGCGGCGCGTGGCGCATCATCGATGAGATTTACCTCGACCTCGCTGATCCGGCGGCCGACGGCACCCCGGCGCGCACGGCGCTCGCGATCGACCCCGATGCGATCGTGATCGGTAGCTTCTCGAAGTACTTTGGCATGACCGGCTGGCGCTTGGGCTGGATGGTGCTGCCGGAACCGCTGGTTGAGCCGGTTGAGAAGCTTGCGATGAACTACTTTTTGTGCGCATCGACACCCGTGCAACACGCTGCGGTCGCGGCGTTCTCTCCCGAGTCGATCGCAGTCTGTGAAGCGCGGCGTGAAGAACTGCACGAACGGCGCACGCTGGTACTTGAGGGTCTCGCGGCACTGGATCTCGTGGTTCCGGTCTCCCCCGACGGCGCCTTCTATATCTACTTCGACGTCAGCAGCACCGGGCTCGACGCGTGGACCTTCTGTGAACGCGTGCTCAACGAAGCGCACGTCGCGCTGACTCCCGGCCGCGACTTCGCTCAGGGCACCGCAAACAGTCACGTGCGCTTGTCGTACGCAGCCTCGCGCGACGAGCTCGCGGAGGGATTGCGCCGACTAGGCGGATTCTTGGCCTCGGTTAAGGGGTAGCAGCGGCCGCAGGTTCGCCCTATGCCACGATGTTGGCATGGACCCGTTCTCACAGTTTCAGCTCGCGATGTTCGCCATCTGGCTCGGCTTGTTCATTCTCGGCCTCCTCATCGCGTATGGCGTGATCTACTTCGCCGTACGCAACGCCCTGCGCTCGCACGCGCGGTGGGAGTACGCCGGCGGCGTTGCCGGCGAAGACCGCCGCGCGATCGAGCGCTAACCCCGTTGGGCTGCCAGCACACCGCCACGAACAACCGTTACGCACGATCCGGTGTGACTGGTGTGACCAGAGGGGCTGATGTGGCACATAGTGCGTGCCTACCGATCTCAACCGTGCATAACGGTCGTTGAGCAGAACCACGGAGTGCGGAACCACGGGGCAGAACCATGGGCGGAGCTATGGGGTGCGGAACCATGGGGCGCGGAACCATGGGGTGCGGAAACGCGAAAACCCCCGAGAAATTCTCGGGGGTTTTGCTTGTGGTGGGCCCTACCGGGATCGAACCGATGACATCCACGGTGAAAGCACGACGCTTGGCGCCGATTATCTCCCTCACAGCGGCTCGCGTCGCCTGATTCGATCCACACTCTCATGCATGCTCTCGACCGCGCGGCGGCGCGCTGGCAACCTACTGCCATGCCAAATCCACACACTGACTTTGTTTTGCTCCAGCGCAGTAAATCCCTCGCGGAGACCACAATCCGCAATCGATCGAGCATCATCGCGACTTTCGAACGCACGATGGAAGTTCCCGCGCACGAGGCCTCACTCCGGCAGCTGCGCGCATATCTCGCGAGGCCGGGCGTTTCAGCCGGTACGCGTCGAACCGAACGGAACGCGCTCCAGACATACTTCCGGTTCCTGAGGGATGACGGTTACCGCGATGATGATCCCTCTGAACGCCTCGCGCCCGTTCAGGTACCCAAGGGCAAGCCACGACCATTCACTGCAGAACAGATCGACGCCATGCTATCCAGCGGCGCTTACAAGCGCACACGCGCCATGATCCTCGTCGGCTACTACCAAGGGTTCCGCGTTTCGTCGATCGCGAGACTCCACGGATCAGACATCGACTTACGAGGCATGACGATCCACACCGTCGCCAAAGGTCAAAAAGACGCCATTCTGCCGCTCCACCCTGTGATCGCAGACCTCGCCTACCAGATGCCACGCGACGAATACTGGTTCCCGGCACGGCAGGGTAAGGCCGGACACATCAAGCCGTCTGCCGTCACCAACCTCGTTGCCAAAGCCAAAGCGCGCGCCGGCATCACTGACCCGAAGCTCACCGCCCACTCGCTGCGACATGCGTTCGGAACCGACCTCGTAGAGGGCGGAGTGGATATCCGCGTCGTGCAGGAACTCATGCTCCATGAAGACCTCAGCACGACCCAGATATATACCGGGGTGAGCGAGAACCGAAAGCGGGCAGGAATCGTGATTCTGCCCTTCCGGTCGATACCCCCGTCATCGGGACGACGCGCGGCATAATGGGCGCATGAAGACAAACGTGCCGTTCACTGTTCTTGCGATCGGTGGCGTTCTCGCGCCGGCTATCGCACTGTTCATCGTGCTCATAAGCGGTGGAGCGCTCACCGATACGACCGGAACGATATGCCTTCTGCTCGCTATCATCGGGATCGTGTTCGGTGCCGGCGCACTCACTATCGCTGGAATCAAGAATCAGCGATAGTCGCCTCGTCCTTGCCGCGGAACGCGATCGACTGGAGAACCGATACGAGGCCGGCTAGACCGGCGATCGCTGCCGCTTCTGGCCAGTTGATCGCGCCGACGCTACCGACTGTGAGGCTGGCGACGGCGGCTTGCGCCGTGGTCGATACGGCGCGATCGAGGGTGTCGCTCCAGAACTTCTTGTTGGCGTACTTACTCATTGCTTCCTCCGGGGTTGAACGGTGTCTTCTACGTCTTCGATGCGCTCGGCGAGTTTGTTGAGCATGTCTTCCACGCGAAGCATCCGGTTGTCTGTGATGACGAGACGCTGAGCAACGGTGCTGAGTAGCGTCATCGACTCGCTATGACGGTGGTCGAGTTCCTCGCGCAGGTTGGTGCTGTGGTCGTTCTGCACCTGTTCCTGGATCGCTTTGACGCGCCCGTTACGGCGCGCGCCGATGGCAGCCACCAGCACGAGGCCGATCGCACCGATGACTGCCACCAGAACTTCGGTCACCTCGCGGCCTCTAGCCGAGCCGGCGAGCTTGCCCGAGCCATCCGGCTCCGACTTTCTTGACCTTGAGTTCGGGGATCGAGCTACCGCCCCGGATAACGGCCGCTTCGGCGTCGGTGAGTTTTCGTACTCGTTGGTTTGCGGCCGACCACCAGAAGATCGTCTTACCGCCATCAGGTGAGCAATAGAATCCCATTTCTTCCTCCAGTGTTGGTATGGGTAGGTTTCGAACGATCGGGAACCGGCGAACATCCCCGGGGAGCTGCCAGTGCCATGGCTCGTACCAGTACGGGCGCACGAGACCCGCGCGCCCGAGCGCGGCAACGCGGGCGGGTGTCGGGTCGATGTCGAGCGCTACGAAACGACAGTGTGCGAGCTGCTGGGATTCATCGTCTGGGTTATCGGCAGGCGCGAACCCAGGTCGCCGCTCTGCATAGCCGATGTAGAGCTCTCGCTGTTCGGCGTACAGTCGCCCAGCCGAATTGATCGGCGGGCGTCCGGCTGACTCCCACGCGTCGGCGACGGCTCGGCGCGCCCAGTGGTCGCCGGTGAGGTTCACGATGTCGGTCATGAGTGCCCCAACCCGATCAGCAGTTCTTCGATAGTCGCGAGGCGTTCCTCGTGCGCGGTGAGCTGCGCCGCTACGTCGCGGAGCGCGCCGAGCGCCACGAGCGCGAGACGTTCGTACGCGACTGATTCGGGCTGCCCATCGCCACCGAACACGACGTACTCACTCAATCCCGCGTCGATCAGTTGTTCAGCGATCACGCCGACTTCGAGAGGCGCGTCGGCGGAGCCGAACACGTCCGCTCGGAGCCGGTAGTTAACAACCTCCAGGGCGATCGCGTCGCTGAGGGTGTACGCCTTCGGCTTGATGTCTTTCTTGTAGCGGCGCGCGGAGGGTGTGACGCCGACACGACCGTCACCGTTCTGATACATCGCACGGTACGACGATGTGACAACGGCGAGGTGCGGCATGTAGAGGGTGCCCGTGATCGTTCCACCGCCCGCGCCGAGCTTCTGGTCGCAATACGCTTTGCTGGCCGCGTGACCGCCCAACGACGGGGTGGCCGTGGTGAGCTGGTTATTGCCGTTATAGACCGGAACCGCGTTCGGCTTCGCAAGGTCAGCGGACGCAAGTTCCGGGCGCCCTGACACCTGCGCCCATGTCGTCGGGTAGGTGGAGGGTTTGCCCGTCACCTGATCCCACGGATGCGTGTGTGATGACGGCGCGAACGTCGCGGGGATGCCGGTTATCTGCGACCACGTGTGCGCGTGTGACGCGGCCGCGCAGCCCAGGTTCGTGCGTGCGGCGGCCGCTGTGGTCGCGCCGGTGCCGCCCTTCGTGATCGGGGTGACTGCGCTCGTGCGCTGCGCGATGTAGTCGCGGGAGCGGTTAATCTCCGTGTCGATCGTGTTCGCTTGCGCGGTGCCCGCGACGATAGCCATGCCGGCCGCGATCGCGTCGTCTCCGATTGCCATGATGAGCGCCCTTCCTATAGTGAATCGATCGAGCCGGTCAGGCCGTCGATCGTGCCCTGGAGCAGATCGATCGCGCCAGCTGGCGTGTCTCGGGTACGGGATGAGACCGTGATGCGGTCGTTGTCAAGGTCGAACTCGACCCGTTGAGTGATACCGATCTGCGTGGCCTGTGACGGCAGCACGATCGTGACGGGCTGTTCAGCGAGCGCACCCCAGTCAGCGACGATCGAGCCGGACACCTCACGGCCACGCCCCTGCGCGCGCCGCACCGCGTACTGCGCGAACCCCTTGCCCGGGAACGCTGTCTCACGTTCGACAAACGCGACCCGCGTAGCACCGGGCAGAGCATACGAATCGGTGCGGCTCTTGCGAGTGCCGTCTGGTGCCGTCCACCGCCACGTCGCGACCATCGCGTCAAACCACGTGTCGTTATCACGGCTGATGTCATCGTCAGCGTCGAGCATGTTCACGGCGTAACGCACGTCAAGCTGCCCGGGCGCGGTGTAGTTCTCGTCTCGCAACGTCCATACGCGTTGCTCATCACACACGAGACGCAATCCCGCCGACTGTACAAGCGTCATCAGAAAGTCGATCGCGGAACGCCCCGCATCCCACACCAACGAATCCGGGTCACGCTCGTTAATCGGAACACGCAACGACGTCGCCGCGTCAGCACTGCCCTGCCACGAATAGGCGTACTCACCGGTCGTTGGGAAGCTGCCATCGAAGTAGTCCACGAGTCGGGCACCTTCAGTGAACATCGCCGCTGTCAACGTCACCCCACGGCCTGACTGAGCGAGACCATCGATCACTGAGAAAACTAGCGTCGCGCCCGTTGCACCGGATGGGGCGAGCCCTGTCGCGTGAACGCGGTGCAATCCAGACCATGCCCCCGCGCCCGCACCATGCGAAGCGGCCACCGTCGCCCCCACAGTGCGCGAGATTTCAGCACCAGCTTGATTCCTCCAGATGATGATCGCCCGCATGTTTCGGGTAGCTGCTGCACCCTCGATTGCCTTGAACCCCATCCATGCCGATGACGTGTAGAACCGCCCCGGCGACACGCTTAGATCGTTTTTCTGATACCAGAGGTCAACCCACGAGGTTGAGGGATTCTGAACCAGGTGGGATATGCCCGTATATGCACCCGAGCCGGGAACCCCTGGCGGTCGCGTAACCCAACTCGCCAGCGCCAGCGTCCCCGCCCCAGAAGCAGCGTTGGCGTATGCACCCCAGCCGTTCAGATCGAGCGCACCCCGCGTATTCGTAACCTGATTCTCCATCTCCCAGTACGCGGTCACGTTACGGTCGATCGCGGGTTGAGCAGCGAGAGCAGCCCCGGGGATCGCCTTATTGAGCACGTAGTTACAGATCGAGCGCAGGCTCGCCTGTCGGACGAACGGTTCGCGGTCATCGGCCAGGGCGCGATAGTCCTCGAGCAGGGCTTCGTCTGACGCGAGGCTGAGCGTGATACTCGCGTCAGTGAGGCGCATCGGCCGCGACCTGATTCCCAGGTTGAACACGCGGGTGACGGATGGTTGCCCATCGTCGAACGTGACTTGCGCGGTCACTTTAAGGCGACGGTTCAGGCGTGGGTCGAGAGCGGCGAGGAACGCTGCCGCGTCTTCGTCGGTCGGCACGGGAACCTCGATCGTGCCGGTCACGTGCGGCCACGACCCAGCGTCGAGCGTGATGCGTCCACCCTCGACGGGCACGACAGTGCTGGTTCCGACGATCTTCGCAGAGTATGCGTGCGCGGTGACCGTCATAGCAGCACCTCTTGGAACGGAACGTCAACGATCCAAGCGTCACGCGTGACATCATCGAGAGTGGTATCGATCGACCCACCCGCAACAACAAACGTCATGTTGAGCGTTGTCCGGTCATCAGGCACGAGAGTCAGCACCTGCGGGAGCGCGAGCACTTCCTCAGCAGCACGTGCGTCACCCTCAGCACCGAACACGAGCGAGAGCCGGCCAGAGCGGAGCCCAGCGCGGCGGAGCGTGATGTCAGGCGACTGCTTACCCAGCACCGTGTGCGTGAGCGTGCGCGCCTCACGGCTCCCCCGATACCCGTCAATGATGTCCGGGGTGATCGTGCCCGTCGAATGCGTGATCGAGTCCATCAGTACACCTGCCGTCCATTACTCGGCGCGAGCACACGAGACTCTACCCAGAGCGTCGGCGGGCGGTAGTTTCGAAGATTCCAATCATCGACAACGACCTTCGCGGTCGTCGTGACCGTTTCTGCGATGCCGTCTACGTCACCCTTGAATTTGGTGACGTTTTCGGTTGCGAGTTTGGTGTCGGCGCTGACGAGCACTTCGGTGCCGTCTGGGAGCGTGTAAAGCTCGTTGCCGAACTCGTCTACCTCTTTCGTTGCGCTCTCAGCGTCGTTGACGATACCGATCAGCGAGTCAGACACGAGCTTCGCGCGGGCAGCTCCCTGGCTCATTTCGCCCGAGAGTTTGTCGAATGAGTCTTGTCCTTTGCCCAGTGCGCTGTTGAGTGACAGAGCGTTGGGGGTGACGTCATCGCCGTAGACGGTTGCGAAGTACGCGGCGGCAGCGGCGGAGTCCGTCGAGGCAGCTTCGAGGTTCGCCTGCACAGCGGCGAGTGCGCTCGCGTCGCCGGCGACGGCGCGGAGCGCTGTCGATTCCTCAACGCCCCAATACTTCGCGCTCTCCGTGGCTTCCTTGTACCGTTCGGGGTCCGTCGTGATCGCGGTGACTTCGGCGGCGACCTGCGCCGCACCGAGAATCGTGTCACCGGCTTCTACGTATGCGGCTGCCCACTCGGCGACACGTTCGCGGGCGGCGGCGAGTTCTTCCTCGTTCTGACCGAGCGCGGCGCCGATGGTTCCGACGGCGATAGCGGCGAGACCTGCGGCGATGCCGACGCCGGGTAGGTCAGTAGACGCGAGCCCGCCCAGCGTTCCCTGCGCGAGGTCTTGAATGGAATCCATCGAGCCATCGAAAGATGACGTTATCTCGGAGAAGTTCGACTTGAATTCATCCTTGAACTCGCGACCGGCTTCGGACGCGGCATCCATGCCGTCATCCATCCCGTCCTTGATGTTCTTGCCGGCTCGCTCACCAGACTTACCGGCCTTCTCCAGCGCGTCATCCAGCTCTTTGATCTTCGACTTGCCACGGCCGGCTTTGTTGAGTTCGTCGCCGACATCGCGAATCTCCTGCGCGAACTCTTTCGTTTCGCGTTGTGAGTCCCGGAAACCCTTTTCGAGTTGCCGGGTGGCGTCGTCGCTCTCGTCACCGAGATGTTCGAGGGCTTCGGCAACGTCATCGAGCGGGTCGATCAGTCCGCGGTTAATCGCGCTCATCGCTGACCGTGTGTCAGCGGCAACACTGATATCGATGCCTTTACTCATTGCTTGCCCTCCAAGGCTTCATGGATCGCCCTCACGAATGTCTGCACGTACATCGCGAGCACGCGCGGGATGATGTTCGCGAGCGTCGGGAAAACGACATACCCGCGCCTGTTCGACGGCCGTAGCGGCGCGTTCACGTTTCGCTTCGTCGTGTACGGGGTGCCGCGTCGCCGGCTGCGCACGGCTTGTACGCGAGGCGGTGCACCGAACTCGACCGGCCCATATGACTCAGACGGCCTCAGCCCGCCCGATAGACTCCGCCCGACTGACGCCGACTTGAGACGCACGTTCTGGTCAGACACGGCCGTGCGTGCGGTGCTGACCAAAACACGCTGTTCCAGTCGCGTCGAGGCGCGTTCCGCGAGTTCCGCTTGCCATGCGGTCTGCACGAGACTTTTCAGGCGTGGGCGGAGCTGTTTCTTCGTTTCCCGATCGAGGTTGCGGAGTCCGCGCAGCACGGCCAGTAACTGCCTGTTGCTGTACGCACTGACGCGGAGCATCCGACTACCCTCTTACGGGATTGCGACGATGGTGCGGGTCGGCTTGCCGCTGACCGGCAGCGAAACTGTCGCGGTTCCGAACGCGTCCACGTCGCCACCGATGTCAGCTGCCTGCACGGTGAGCGTGCCGGTAAACCCGGTGCCCCCAGCGATCGGCTCGAGCGTGAACGGAACCGTCGCACCCTCGTTGTCGTAGAGGAAGTTCGACAGAGACTCAGCAAGCTGGTGATCCTGCCCCAGGTTCAACGCGACCACCCACGTGGCGAGTCCACCCTTAGTGAACGACGACCCCGCTTTAAGGCCCTTCCACGTCGAGCTAGACGATGTGGGAGTCAGACGCACGCCCGACACTTCCGCTTCGAAAGCGGTGCCGTCGATCGTGAGTTTCGATTCGGTCATATACAGCGGCTGAAACGGCATTTCAAGCCTCCTTCTTGATTGCGGTGATTGCCTCGACGGTGATGTCGTAGCAGACGTACTTGCTCTTGTATTGCGCCTTCTGCGCGTCACGGAACGCGACCCAACGGATCGGCTGGATTGCCGCGAGCATCGTGTCAAGGTGCTCGTCGCACGCGAAGTCGGCTTCGGCCGGCGTGGTCAATTCGCTGACAACGGTGATGACGAGCCGCGCGAGAATGACACCCTGCGCGTTCGGGTGGCGCTCCACCTGGTCGAACTTCACGATGATGGTCGGCTTACTGAGCCGGTCAACGTTGCGGTCGCTCATGACGATGTGGAACGCGCCTGGCTCGAGCCGCGCGGCTAGATCGTTCTCGAGCTGCGCGCGCATTGCCGCGTAGCCGGCCATTACTCGTTGTGTCCTGTCGCGAGTGTGTTGCCGGCACGCTGGGGGCGCATGAGCCGGCGTGCTTCACGTGCAAGCCACGGCGGGTTAAAGTCGAACCCGTCGCCGCCGAGGGTGCCGTCATCGCCGGCGATTGCATCGTTCCAGATGCCGCGCACGAGCGTGTAGTGCGCCAGCTTGATCGTGCCGTCCTTGGGGCGCTCCGGGTCACCTATCGCCGGCAACCACGCCTCGCACGCGTCCTGAGCCGCCTCGAGCAGAAGCTCTTGCATTAGCTCCGACTCGGGCAGGTCTGGCCACAGTTCCGCGAGGTCGAGCGCGTTGAGGAATGGTGACGGTTCTACCGGGTCAGTCATGGTTGCATCCTTCGGGTGTGGAGCGTGGGCGCAGCGGGGACAGCCGCGCCCACGCGGTCACGATTACGGCGTCACGTCGGCGGTGCCGATGTGGACGATCGCCTCGGGGCGCGCCACGAACTTCTGGAGGTAGCCGTGCACTGCCTTGTCGATGCCACCCTTCGCGAGGTCGAGGGCTTCGACGTGGACACCGCCGGCGAGCTCGTCAAACTCGATCGCGTAGTCAGCGCCAACGATGACGCTGGAGGTGTCCTCGATACCGGTGTCGCCGGCTACGACGTGCACCTTGCCGTCGGCGGTGCCGGTGCCGTCGCTGTTCACGTCGAACGTGACGAACTCGGGCACCAGGTCTTTCGGCGTGTAGAGCAGTTCCTCGTAGGCCTTGTCGTTCGCGATCGCGAACGTGGGCGTGTCCTTGCGGCCGTCTGCCTTGCGGCGCTTGACGAGCAGGATTCCCTGGATCAGCTGGCCCATTGCGCCGGCGTAGTCGTGGCCGTCGACGCCGGGGTAGGTCTGGGGCGCGACCGGCGTGCCGGCGGCGGTGACGATCGCCTTGCGTGCTTCTTCGTCTGACCACTGGTTGTAGTCGATGTCCAGCTCACGCAGGTACGCCTCGATGACTTCGGTTCCGCCGGGGAGGTCGAAGAATTCGCGGCCGATGTCAGCGCCGCGTGCGTAGCGGAGCAGCGAGGATTCAATGGTCGCGGTATGTCCGCCGCCCGAGTTAATCTCGCTCTTGTTGCCGGCCCACGTGCCGTCACCCCAGGTGGGGTTGGCGGAGGTTCCGCGGTGGAACTTGAACGCCTTCTTGCCGGCGGCGGTGATGTTGTTGCCAAGCTTCAGCAGCGGCAGGTACTCGCGCTGGAAGCGCTCGCCCAGGTCGAGCAGTCCGAGCCAGTTCGGCTGGAGAACGCCGGTGGCCGGCAGTGCGCCGGAGCCGGTCAGCTTGATGTCGCTGAGCGCGGCGAGCACTTCGATCGAAGCCTGGTCGAGCGGGTTGCGTCGGAGCGTTGCGATACTCGCGACGATCTCCGCGCCGGTCACTCGGGGCTTGGTGGTGCCGGCCGGCGTGATCTGCACCGTCGCGGCCTGGACTTCTGCGGTTGATTCAGACACTTCGGTGCCTTCCTTTTCTTCGGAGGTTGCCTCGGTAACGATCGTTTCCGTGGTCTTGCTTGCGCCCGATTCCGGGTCGTATTCGGTGGTTGTGGTCACATCGGTGACGCGCCGCCAGATGGTTCCGTCCTCGTCGGTGTACTCGTTCTCACGGTGCTCGACGGTTTCGGTCGAGGAGGCGAGCACGAGGGCGGATGGGAACGCGCCTCGAGCGCAGAGCGCTGCGGCGGCGAGTACACCGTTAGATGCGATGCCGGCCTCATCGCCGGCGGTGTAGTCGATGTCGCATCGGTACTCGGCTGAAACTGCGCGGCGGGTGCCCTGCGGGTTGCGTGCGTCTGCGAGTGCTGCGTCGCCGGCGGGAGTGTTCGCGATCGAGAGTGTCGCCATGATGCCGGCGCTCTCTTCCCAGAGCCGCGTGGCGCGGCCCACCGGGCTGTAGCGGTCGTGGTCGAGGTTCAGGCTCACGACTGACGGGTCGGCGGGGATCGCGATTGAGCCGGCCATAACCTTGAACTTTCCGGCGTTCGTCTGACCTACTTCGCCGTAGGGCACGAGCAGGCAGGTGATCGTGCGATCGTCAAGGTTCGCTGTGATTTCGTGACCGCTGGTGCGGATCGTTTCGGTTGTCATTAGTCCTCCGTGGGTGTGCCGGTCTGTGCCGGGGTGTCGTGGGCGAAGTCGAAGCGCACACGCTGACCGCGCGGCACAACGTCATCCATCGAGAGGCGCGCCTCGAGCGGGGCTGTCCAGAACGCGAGGCGATCTTGCAGCTCCTGAGTCTCGGTCTCCTGCGTCTCGTACGTGAGCGAGGCTTGCGGCTTCGCGCCGTCGAGGGCGGAGGCGTTGAGGTTCAGGAAGTTGGCGAGGTCGATGCGCACGGCGTTGCGGGCGTTCTCGAGCACGTCGGTGCCGGCGTCGCCCTCGAGGCGCATGTTGACCTTCGCCGGCGCGAACAGCACGGCACCGTCTGGCGATCGCATCGCCTTCGTGGTCGCTTCGACGTAGGTCTTAGCTTCCTTCTTGGTTACGGTGCCGTCTTCGCGTTCCTCTATGATGACGGTCGGGATGGGGTTGCGGACGCGTGCGGCCCATGCACGCTCGAGGCTCTTCGCCGCGCGGATCGTTTCGCCGGCTACGTTGAGCAGACCATCGAACGGTGCACGCAAGTAGAGGTAGGCTCTTTCGTCTGCGACCTCGCCGTCGATTTCGATGCGGCCGGCGGGATCGCGATCCCATCGCTCGTATGGGAATCGCACTGCATCGCCGATCGTGTTGTCAGCGTTGCGTGCGACGATCCACAGCGATTCGCCGTAGAAGATCCAGTCATCGAGGGTCTGCGCCATGCGCTCCCACGGTGTCTGCTGCGTGTCGGTGCGATACAGCCAAGCGTGTGCGCTGGTCACTTCGGTGTTGCCCTTGAGTGCGCGCAGTGGGCGGTCTGCGAGTTGCACGATGCGGTGACGAGCTGCGGCGACCGCCGGCACGCTCATGGCCTCTTTGCGCGTCATCGGCGCAATCTCGGCGCCGAGGATGTCAGACCATACGAACTTCTCGAGTTCGCCCTCTGACCACGGCGATACGATGCCGGCCGGCCGGTGGTTGCGTGCAGTCTCTGCTGCACGGAACCCGTCGAGGATGCGCGATAGTTTCACGCTCTCAACCATCCGCACACTAGGGGTACATTTACGAAGCTTTTTCGGAAATTGTTCGTTTTTCTTTTTGCCGGCGCGTGTTTTCCGCGACTTCACGCGGCACGTCGTGCACGTTCATCAGGTGCCGTTCGCACGCGATGTAGGACTCTTCGACCGTCCACGTGAACGCGTGCCAGTAGCGGCACGCGGCGCAGAATGAGTACACGTAGGCGATCTCGCCCTCGACGCGGGTGACCTCGCGGAGAATCTTCGGCGCGGTCACGAGGTCACCATTTCGGATGCGGTGTTCTTGCCGGCGTAGTGCTGATCCCAGTTGCGCAGCGCACGAACGCCGGCATCGAGGCAGGTGATGTCATCGCCGCGTTCCATCGGCGTGAACAGCCACACGCCGTCACGAGTCTCGCGCTTCGCTGCGTGCTCGACGGCGCTATCGAGGCCGGCGTTTCCGGTGACGTGTCGGAGGGTGCCGCGCTCGAGGTCACGCAGAAACTGGATACAGCCGGCGGCCGTCTCACGGTACGTCTGCATGCGGAGCTTCGGGCGCGGGCGGAGCCGGTTCGCTTCGGTCGCTGTCGCCTTGCCCTCGGCAATATCGTCGTACGCGATCGTGCAACCGGGGAACGAGCGCGACAGCTCTTGCAGTCGCTTCGGCATCCAGAGCGTGCCGGGGCGGTGCTCGACTACCTCGAGGTACGCGCGGCCCTTCCCATCACGCCATGCCGCGACGATCGCGGCGACACTGCCGCCAGGCTTGACCGCGTATCCGAACGACACACGTTTCGGCATCTTCGGGAACTTCGCGATCGCCGTGTTGGACCACCACTCGGCCGGTACCGCACGTGTTCCGAATGTCTCCGGCCATAGCGACAGGTACTCGCGGGCCCACTCGGGGCGCGGCAGGTCATGGTAGCGCTCGCGCATCTTTTCGGCGGTTGTGAGTGTGCCGATGCCGGGGTGTGTCGATGTGAGCAGAGCCATAGCTTCGGCTTCGTTTTCGATCGCGCTCCACGGCGTGTCATCTGGGATCGCGAAGTCCACGCCGCCCATCTTCGGATCGCCAGAACGCAACTGCTCGACGAATGACCAGAATGCGCCGGATCGCACTTCGCCGGCGGTGCCTGACAACACGATCATGGAATCGGGGCGCGTGTCTTGCAGCGGCAAGATACCGGCGAGTAGCGCGTCGCTATCCTCGGGGGCAATCTCCTGAGCCTCATCGACCCACGAGACGTCAGCGGCTTTGCCACGGTAGGCGCTCGCTTCGGGGCGAACCACGAAAAAGTACGAGCCATTGGTGAACTCAATGCCAGGTTTGCCGGCGGCGCGCCTCACTCTGAACTCGCGTTTCTGCGATCCGCGATCAGCGTTCGGGATCGCGTCGAGCCCGAACAACGCTTCGTTGCGGGACTGCTGCGCTGACTTCCGATTCACGCCTCGAAGCCACGGCGGGATGTCTTCGTCGCCGGGCGGGGTGATGCGTTCGAGACCATCACGCGCCCATTCATCGAGAGCCATCAAACCGTTCGCGCCGGTCTGCGCGCTGAACGTGATCTTGTATCGCGGCCGGTTCTTTAGCCGGCCGAGGCACCAGCAAAAGATGGTGGTGGTCTTGGAAGCGCGGCGCGGAATTTCCGCTACGGCTCGAGGCATGTTCGCGTTGAGTGCGTCAGCGATCAGCAACTGCTGCGGCTGGAGCGGCTCGTACGATGGATCGTTGTTGCGCAGAGCTTCGATCGCTTCCTCATCATCGAGGTCCACGAGCGCGAAGCCCATCATCGCCGCGCCGTCGAGAAACTCCATCCGCAATTCCGGCGTATCGTCCAAAGCTCCGATCGAATCCGGCATGATCCCGCGCGATCTGACGCGCTCCCACAAAACGAGAGAAAAACTTGCGCTGCCCACTAGTGGAGGTTCGATCGGCTTCTCAAAAAACTGGGTGCTCGGTGCGGTCGCGGTCACCATTTGCGGATGCCTTTCGATCGGTAGCGGCTGACTGCTTGCTTGCGGGTGGCGAGCTTGCCGCCGGCGCGGAGGTTGCAGAGTGCGTGGGCTACGCCGGTGTTCTGTCGGGTCGTGCGTCCGCCCTCGGATGCTGGGATGATGTGGGCGATGTGCCACTTCTGGGTGCGTTCCACAGGCCGGCCACACTCGGTGCACGGCAGCGGTAGCCGTGCCTCGTACTCAGGGCGCAGATGATAGGTCGCGCTGTTGTGGCGGCTCGACTTGTGGTGCTGGCTCATGCGGGCTCGCCTGCCTTCGCGCGCAGGTACTCCCACGCCTCCGCGAAGGTCTCGAAGAAGAGGCCAACGGGGTAACCGCCACACTCGACAATGATGTGGCGACCCACCATCTCAACGTGCTCTTTCCTGCACAGATAGACACGCCACTTCGGCGCACGGCGACGGCTCATGAGCCACCGTCCGACTGATCTGGGCATGTGCATGGATGCTCGGGGCATGTCCGGCCTTCGCGGGCGTCGTGCTGGGACAGGTGCTCGCATGGCTGAGGGCAGACCGACTGGTTGGGGGATGGCTTGAAGATCGCCGGTTCCTCAACCGGGTCAGGCATCGTCGGCTCTGTGTGCGAAACGAGTTCTTCCCAGAAGCTGGGGTCTCGACCTAACCCACGTTCGTCCATGCAATCCACGCAAACCTCGATGGTGATCTTCGGGCAGTTATCGAAGTCGAACATTTCGTTGTCTGGGTGCTCACACTCTCCCTCGATGCAATCCCACCCGAGGGCGTCGGTGATGATGACGCGATCCGTGTGGTCACTCACGATGAACTCCCGTTCGACTGGTTGGTGTGCTCGGCGATTGCGGCTTCGAGTTCGGCGACTTTGGCGCGGTAGGTGTCTGCGCCGGCGGCGAGGGTGTCGCGTTGCGCGGTGAGTTCGTCGATTTCTTTTTGGAGGTCGGCGATTTCGCGGTCTTGCATTGCGACGATGCGTGTGGCGCGGTCGTGGGCTTCGGTGAGTGCTTCGGTTACGGCGTTCATGAGCGTCCTTTTCGGCTGTAGGTGATCTTGGCTTCTCGGTTGTTGCGGCGGTTTTCGAGTGTGATCCCGATTGCTGCGGTGCTGAGGATGAGCGCGGTTGAGGCGACGATGATTGCGAAAATCTCTTCGTTGGTCATTAGCGGTCTTTCTTCTCGAACAGTGTGTGGAACGCGAGTGGCCAGAGGATCAGTGCCACGGGTAGCCAGAAGCCGATGGTGAGTGTTTCAGTCACGGTCACCACGTCCATTGGGGGGGGTGA
Organism: uncultured Microbacterium sp.; assembly: GCA_947503655.1. GTDB lineage: Bacteria > Actinomycetota > Actinomycetes > Actinomycetales > Microbacteriaceae > Microbacterium. The sequence continues at coordinate 71,405 of CANNEP010000001.1, read as the reverse complement.
GGATGACGTGGAAGAAGCGGCGGGTTCCGACGACGTTGGCGATGAGGATCACGGCGGCTTCGGCGAATGCGGTGAGCACGTCGAGTCGGGTTGAGTGGAGTGCTGCGCGTGATTGGTCGGCGAGTAGTCGGGCGGCGTGGAGTAGCGCGTCTTTCGCTTCGGGTAGCGACCATTGGGTGGCTTCGTGGGCGTATCGCTCTGAGAGGTTCGATAGTTCGTTGCTGAGTGCGATGCGGTCTGTGAGGCCGTTCTCATCTTCGTTCTCCAGCATGGCGTTCCAGGTCATTGGTTCTGCTCCTGTCGCATCTTGAATTCTGTCGAGCACGCGTAGAGGCAGGTTCCAAACTCGTTGACTGGATCGCCGCAGATCGCTGTTGCGCGTGCGCTCGCGCGCACGTTACTGACAGAAGGTTCTTTTTTAAGTCTTGGATTGGGATGGTTAAGGGATGGTTTGGGTGTCGCTACCGACACCCCTCCCCTGTCGCTACCGACACCGGGTGTCGCTGCCGACACCCCTGTGGATAACGCCAGTTCGGTTGGACGATTGCGATCACGATGCTGGCTCGATCGGTCACACCAGGTCGGGCACTCAAGCATGAACGTGTACCGATTCGGGCGACGATGGTCGGGCACGCGGTGATCGCCACCGCTCTGGATGAAGCGCTGAATCTCCCCCAGCTCGGTCAGCTTGTCGATCGCCTTCTGCACGTTGCGGGATGTCACGCCGGCGTACTTCGCGAGTGTCGCCACGCTTGGCCACGCGCCTCCGTCGCCGTCATGGTTCGCGATCCCGATGAGAACGAGCTTTGCTGCGCCCGTCGCCTTCGAGTGATGCAGCGCGATCGACAGAGCTTCAACGCTCATGAGAGTTCATCCTCCAGCGCGGATACCGCCTCGACGGTGAACAAATATGCACCACGCGCGCCGGGGGCTTTCGCATAGGGTGCAAGCCGGCCTGACTGCACGAGGCGCGCTACCTGACGCGTGTTCGTGCGCAGACGTGCCGCGACATCGCGGCTAGTCAGAAGATCAGGATTGAACATAGGTCTAACTCTGACACGAAAATGTTCCTGTGTCTAACCTGAGTCGCTAGATTCTTTTGCGTGTCTTGGTCTAACGTGGGACACATGAGCATGCAACTAGAGCCGGGGCGCATTCCGGTGTGGACGATTGCAGACCGTTTGCGGAAGGCGCGCGAGAGCGCCGGCTACGAGCAGCGCGAGTTTGCCGAGCGCACGTCAATGGCGCGTGGCACTATCTCAGCGGCAGAGAACGGACACCGCGTGCCGAGCCGCGCAAACATGCGACTCTGGGCACTCGCGACGGGCGTACCGTTTGAATGGCTAGAAACAGGAAGAGTCCCGCACGATGACGGGACTCCCTTGGTGGGCCCTGCCGGGATCGAACCGACGACATCCACGGTGTAAACGTGGCGCTCTACCAGCTGAGCTAAAGGCCCTGGTGTCATTCCATCCTAGCGGGTGAAATCGCGTGCTCTGCACCATCGGCAACGCAAAACCTCGCATCAAACCCGCACGATGGTTCCATTACGGCGTCACAAATCCCCCATGATCAGCCAAACACGCCCGTGCGACGAACTAAGACAATAAAACCGATGTCCGATCCTGCCCGTACACCCCCATTTATGAGTAGGCTGTGGACTACGCGTGTTGTGTGGTGCCGACAAAGCCCCCCGCGCGTCGAACCGATGCCCTTGGCATGATCTGCCAGAACGACGAAAGGTCGCCCGGTGACTGTTCACGACCAGGATCCGTACTCCCAAGAACCCCTCGACAGCGATCCTGAGGAGACGGGTGAGTGGCAAGAGTCCCTCAACCAGCTCGTCGACGCTAAGGGTCCGCAGCGTGGTCGCGAGATCATGCTCAGCCTGCTGTCGAAGTCGCGAGAACTGCACCTTGGTGTGCCCATGGTTCCGACGACCGACTACATCAACACGATCGCATCGGAGAACGAACCTGAGTTCCCCGGTGAAGAAGAAGTTGAGCGCCGCTACCGCGCCTGGACCCGCTGGAACGCTGCGCTGACGGTGCACCGCGCACAGCGCCCGGGCATCGGTGTTGGTGGCCATATCTCCACCTATGCATCGAGCGCGTCGCTGTACGAAGTTGGTTTCAACCACTTCTTCCGTGGCCAAGACCACCCGTCGGGTGGCGACCAGATCTTCATTCAGGGTCACGCCTCCCCCGGTATCTACGCCCGCTCGTTCCTCGAGGGTCGTCTCTCAGAGGCGCAGCTCGACGGGTTCCGTCAGGAGAAGTCGGCCGCCCCCAACGCGCTGCCGTCGTACCCGCACCCGCGTCTGATGCCGGACTACTGGCAGTTCCCGACCGTGTCGATGGGTCTCGGCCCGATCAACGCGATCTACCAGGCCATGACGAACAAGTACCTCACGAACCGCGGCATCAAGGACGCCAGCGACTCGCACGTGTGGGCCTTCCTCGGCGATGGCGAAATGGACGAGGTCGAATCGCGCGGTCAGCTTCAGGTTGCTGCCAACGAAGGTCTCGACAACCTCACGTTCGTCGTTAACTGCAACCTGCAGCGTCTTGACGGCCCAGTGCGCGGCAACGGCAAGATCATCCAGGAGCTCGAGAGCTTCTTCCGTGGCGCGGGCTGGAACGTCATCAAGGTCGTCTGGGGCCGCGAGTGGGACTCGCTGCTCGACGTCGACACCGACGGCGCGCTGCTCAACCTCATGAACGTCACCCCCGACGGTGACTACCAGACCTACAAGGCAGAGTCGGGCGCCTTCGTGCGCGAGCACTTCTTCGGTCGCGACGAGCGCACCGCCGCGATGGTCAAGGACTACACCGACGACCAGATCTGGGGCCTCAAGCGCGGTGGCCACGACTACCGCAAGGTCTACGCCGCCTACAAGGCTGCAATGGCTCACAAGGGTCAGCCGACGGTCATCCTTGCGAAGACGGTTAAGGGCTACGGTCTCGGTTCGCACTTCGAGGGCCGCAACGCGACCCACCAGATGAAGAAGATGACGCTGGAAGATCTCAAGGGCTTCCGCGACGAACTGCACATCCCGATTACCGATGCACAGCTCGAAGAGAACCCGTACCAGCCGCCGTACTACAACCCCGGTACCGGTGACGAGACGATCCAGTACATGCTCGAGCGCCGCAAGGCTCTCGGCGGCTTCCTACCCGAGCGTCGCACGACGCACGTGGGCCTGAACCTGCCGGGCGACGACATGTACAAGCAGGTCAAGAAGGGCTCGGGCACGCAAGAAGTTGCCACCACGATGGCCTTTGCGCGTCTGCTCAAGGATATGCTGCGCGACAAGGAAATCGGTAAGCGCATCGTTCCGATCATCCCGGACGAGGCCCGTACCTTCGGTATGGACGCCTACTTCCCCACCGCCAAGATCTATAACCCGCACGGCCAGAACTACACGTCGGTCGACCGCGAACTGCTCCTTGCGTACAAGGAGAGCCCGCAGGGTCAGATCGTTCACGTGGGTATCAACGAGGCTGGCGCCGTTGCGGCGTTCACCGGACTCGGAACCTCGTACTCGACGCACGGCGAGCCACTGATTCCGGTTTACGTCTTCTACTCGATGTTCGGCTTCCAGCGCACCGGTGACGCGCAGTGGGCTGCCGGTGACCAGATGGCACGCGGTTTCGTGATGGGTGCGACCGCCGGTCGCACGACGCTGACCGGTGAGGGTCTGCAGCACGCTGACGGCCACTCGCACCTGCTCGCATCGACGAACCCGGCAACGGTTTCGTACGACCCGGCATACGGCTACGAGCTCGCGCACATCGTTCAGGCTGGTCTTGACCAGATGTACGGTGGCAACCACCCGAACCCTGACGTGATGTACTACATCACCCTTTACAACGAGCCGATCGTTCAGCCCGCTGAGCCGGAGAACGTAGACGTCGAGGGCATCGTCAAGGGCATCCACAAGGTCTCAACCGGTGAGGGTGAGGGCCCGCGCGCTCAGATCCTCGCATCCGGCGTTGGCCTGGGCTGGGCTTACGAAGCTCAGCAGCTACTGAAGGACGACTGGGGTGTTGTGGCTGACATTTGGTCGGTCACGAGCTGGAACGAGCTGCGCAAGGACGGCCTCACCGCCGACGAGCACAACTTCCTCCACCCCGACGAAGAGCCGCGCACCGCGTACATCACCGAGAAGCTCCGCGGTGCCGAAGGTCCCGTCACGGCTGTCAGCGACTACATGCACGCCGTGCAAGACCAGATTCGCCAGTGGGTTCCGAACCGCTTCGCATCGCTCGGTGCTGACGGCTTCGGCTTCTCCGACACGCGCGCTGCGGCTCGTCGCTTCTTCAAGATCGACGGCCCCTCGATCGTGGTTCGCACGCTCCTCTCTCTCGCCGAAGACGGCGTCGTTGACCGTTCGCTCGCGAAGCAGGCAATCGACAAGTACGACCTGCTGAACGTGAACGCCGGAACCAGCGGCAACGCAGGCGGCGAGAGCTAAGCATGGCATCGACTACGGGAGGGGCTGCGCCCCAAAGCAAGGCAGAAACCCTGGCCTGGTTGCGCAAGATTTCTGGCGACCTGGCAACAGCAACACTGACGCGCTTGGAGGAGTCCCTCCCGTGGTACGCCGAAATGCCGCCGGCCCGCCGGTCGGCGGTTGGCCTGGTCGCCCAGGCTGGCATCACTTCATTCATCCAGTGGTTCGACGATCCCACGTCGACACCCTGGATTGCAGCTGACATCTTCGCTGCCGCTCCTCGTGAGCTGTTGCGCAGCGTCAGCCTGCAACAGACCCTGCAGCTCATCCGGGTCACCGTTTCGGTGACCGAAGAGCGCGTCGCCGGCCGCAGCGAAAGCCTGCGCCAGGCAATCCTCGAATACTCCCGCGACGTCGCGTTCGCCTCGGCCGACGTGTACGCTCGCGCCGCCGAGGCTCGCGGCCTGTGGGACGCGCGCCTCGAAGCCCTCGTCGTTGACTCGATCCTCACCGGCGAAGCCGACGAAGAACTTCCCAGCCGCATCGCCGCACTCGGCTGGCACGGTCACGGTGAAGTATGCGTGCTGGTCGGAACCACGCCGCAGCAGTTTGACGTAGACCAGTTTCGCCGCGCGGCTCGCAAGCTCGGCATCGACGTTCTCATCGGTGTGCAGGGTTCGCGTCTCGTGCTCGTCATCGGCCGCGCCGTCACCTCCACGCGCAGCGAAGACACCCCAGACATCCCCTTCATTGAAATCGCCGGCCATCTCGAGCCGCACTTCGGCCCCGGGTACCTCGTTCTCGGCCCGACCGTTGCCGCGCTCGTCGACGCGAGCCAGAGTGCGCGCGCGGCCCTCGCCGGCTTTGCCGTTGCCCGCGGCTGGCGTCACGCCCCGCGACCGGTCGAGGCCGATGACCTTCTGCCCGAACGCGCCCTCGCCGGAGACCCGTTCGCCAAGCAAACCCTCATCGACCGCATCTACCGTCCTTTGCAGGCGCACTCGGCCGATTTGGTGACCACGCTGTGGAGCTACCTCGACAACGGGCGCTCCCTCGAAGCCACCGCGCGCGAGCTGTTCGTGCACCCCAACACGGTGCGCTATCGCCTCAAGCGCGTCAGCGAAGTGATCGGGTGGGACGCCACCGGCCCCCGCGAAGCCCTCATTTTGCAAACGGCCCTGATTCTTGGTTCCATCGGCGCCACTGAGTTGCTGCGTCGTCGTCCGACACGCCGAACACCGTAATTCCTGTCGAGTAGGCACAAAGCTTTTCGGCATTTATGTGTGGGAACCCCCAGCGCAGACCCGATGAGATTGGCAAGATAGACAAGTGATCGTTGTTGCATGCCCCGGCCAGGGGTCTCAAACTCCCGGTTTTCTGTCGCCTTGGCTCGAGCTCGACGGAGCCCGCGATCGGCTCGAAGCGTACTCGGACGCCGCGAAGGTTGACCTGATCACCCACGGCACCGTTTCTGACGCCGACACGATTCGTGACACGCAGATCGCTCAGCCCCTCATCGTCGCAGCATCGCTGCTGACGTGGCACGCACTCGGCGAGGCGGCTGGCCGCGCTGGTGGCGTTGCTGGCCACTCGGTCGGCGAGCTTGCCGCCATCGCCGCAACCGGTGTCGTGAGCGACGAGACCGCGATGTACCTCGTCGGCGAGCGTGGCCGTGCCATGGCACAGGCAGCGACCGAAGCCGCAACCGGCATGAGCGCCGTCGTCGGCGGCGTCGAGGCAGACGTTCTCGCCGCGATCGCCGAGCACGGCCTGCAGCCCGCGAACTTCAACGGCGGCGGCCAGATCGTTGCCGCCGGCGCCCTCGATGCTCTCGCGCAGCTCGCTGAAAACTCGCCGCGTGGTGCGCGCGTCATTCCGCTTCAGGTCGCTGGCGCTTTCCACACGCGTTACATGGGCTCGGCTGTCGAGGCACTGCGCGGCGCTGTCGCAACCGTAACCGGTGCCCAGGCTCCCGCAACGAGCCTCTGGACCAACAGCGATGGTTCCGTCGTCGCAGATGGCCAGCGCGCCCTTGATCTTCTCGTCGGCCAGGTATCGTCGCCCGTGCGTTGGGACCTATGCATGCAGTCCTTCGCCGACAACGGCATCACCGGACTCGTCGAGCTCAGCCCGGCTGGTGCGCTCGTCGGCCTCGCCAAGCGCGGCCTCAAGGGCACGCCCACGGTCGCCGTGAAGACCCCTGAAGATCTCGAAGCAGCGGTTGCGCTGCTGAATGGAGTGGCCGCATGACTGTGACCTTGAACCAGGCCAAGGGCCCCGAATTCACTCGAATCTACGCATATGGCGCGGCCCGTGGCGAGGTCGCTGTTCCCAACGACGACCTGATCGGCCCGATCGACTCGAGCGACGAGTGGATCCGCCAGCGCACTGGCATCATCACGCGCACGCGCGCCGTTGCCACAACCTCCGCGCTCGACCTCGCATCGGAGGCCGCTCGTGAAGCTGTCGAAAAGAGCGGCGTCAACCCCGCTGACATTGACTTAGTGATCGTCGGCACCGTCAGCAACGTGCAGCAGACGCCGTCGATGGCTGCTGTGGTTGCGGATCGCATCGGCGCCAACCCGGCCGCTGCGTATGACAGCAACGCTGCGTGCGCGGGCTTCGCCTATGCCGTAGCGCAGGCCGATGCCCTCATCCGTGCTGGTGCGGCGAAGTACGCCGTCGTCATTGGCGCTGAAAAGCTCAGCGACATCGTTGACCCGACCGATCGCTCGATCTCGTTCCTGCTGGGCGACGGAGCGGGTGCTGCCGTTGTCGGCCCGAGCGACTTCCCCGGCATCTCCCCCACCGTGTGGGGCTCCGACGGTTCGAAGGCTGACGCCGTGGGCATGAACCACACGCTCGTTGAGTACCGCGACGGCGAAGCCGAGTGGCCGACGCTGCGCCAGGAGGGCCAGACGGTCTTCCGCTGGGCAGTGTGGGAAATGGCCAAGGTTGCCAAGAAGGCGCTCGAAGTCGCCGGCATCGACGCGAAAGACCTCGCGGCATTCATCCCCCATCAGGCCAACATGCGCATCATCGACGAGTTCGCCAAGCAGCTGAAGCTGCCGGAGACCGTCGCGATCGCACGCGACATCGAGACCACAGGCAACACGTCGGCAGCTTCGGTTCCGCTTGCCGCACACCGTCTGCTCGAAGAGCACCCGGAACTCAGCGGTGGCCTCGCCCTGCAGATCGGCTTCGGCGCTGGTCTCGTTTTCGGCGCGCAGGTCGTTGTCCTGCCGTAAGGCACCCCTAGACTTTTCACAGCCAACCTAATCAGAGGAGAAACACCATGGCATTCACGAACGACGAGGTCCTTGAGGGCCTGACCGAGCTCATCATCGACGAGACCGGCATCGACGGTAGCGAGGTCGCTCTTGAGAAGTCATTCACCGACGACCTCGACATCGACTCGATCTCGATGATGACGATCGTTGTCAACGCAGAAGAGAAGTTCGGCGTCAAGATTCCGGACGACGAGGTCAAGAACCTCAAGACGGTTGCTGACGCAGTCAACTACATCGCCTCCAACCAGGAGTAAGGCGTTGCTGGCGTGCCACGCAACCTGCCGGGGCACGCCAGCTTATGACCACAGAGGAGTATCAATGACCAAGCGCATTGTCGTCACGGGCATCGGTGCAACGTCGGGTATCGGCGGCACAGCAGAAGACAACTGGAGCAACCTGCTCGCAGGTGTCTCCGGCGCGCGCACCATGGAGCACGACTGGGTCGAGCAGTACGAGTTGCCTGTCAACTTTGCAGCTGAGGCCGTCGTTCGCCCCGAAGAAGTTCTTGCCCGCCACGAAGCAAAGCGCTTGGATCCGTCCAGCCAGTTTGCTCTTGTCGCTGCACGTGAAGCCTGGGCTGACGCTGGCGCCCCCGAAGTCGAGTCCGAGCGACTCGGCGTCGACTGGGCCACCGGCATCGGCGGCATCTGGACCCTCCTCGACGCGTGGGACACCCTGCGCGAAAAAGGACCGCGCCGCGTTATGCCGCTCACGGTTCCGATGCTGATGGCCAACGCCCCTGCCGGCAATCTGTCGCTGCAGTTTGAGGCTCGCGCCTACGCATCCACCGCGGTTTCGGCTTGTGCCTCAAGTAATGAGTCGATCCTCAACGCTTACAACCACCTGCAGGCGGGTCTCGCTGACATCGTTATCGCCGGTGGTAGCGAATCGGCTATTCACCCGATCACGATGGCTTCGTTTGCTGCGGCTCAGGCGCTGTCGAAGCGCAACGACGACCCGGCAACGGCATCGCGCCCGACCGCGGTTTCGCGTGACGGATTCGTCATGGGAGAGGGCGCTGCCGCACTCATCCTCGAGACCGAAGAGCACGCCAAGGCTCGTGGCGCGAAGATCTACGCCTACCTCGTCGGCGGCGCGGTAACGGCAGACTCGTACCACATCACCGGCAACGACCCGGAGGGCAAGGGCGCCGCCCGCGCCGTTCGTCAGACGCTCGAAATTGCTGGCGCGTCGGCTGACGATGTCACGCACATCAACGCTCACGCAACGTCGACCCCGGTGGGAGACCTCAACGAGTTCGTCGCACTGCAGACCGTCTTCGGTGACCGCATTCGCGAGATTCCGGTGGCTGCGACCAAGGCTGCCACCGGTCACCTTCTCGGTGGCACCGGCGCGCTCGAGGCCGTGTTCACCGTACTGGCACTCAAGAACCGCACCGTTCCGCCGACGATCAACGTCGACGAACAAGACCCCGAGGTTCCGTTCTTGATCACACCGAAGCCCGCAGAGTTGGGCGCCGGCGACCAGCTCGCGATCAGCAACTCGTTCGGATTCGGCGGCCACAACGCCGTCATCGCATTCCGTAGCGCGTAACGCACACATTGTTAGAGGGCTCCCGGTATTCCGGGAGCCCTCTTTGTACGTAGGGAGCGGATTCACTTTCTCGCCCTCCGGGAATAATCACCGATGGTCGGTACTTGCGCCTACCGCTCCACACCCATCCCGCGCCACGCGGACGCGGAATCCTCTATCCAACTTTGTGTAGCCACACCACCGGCACGCCATCACTGGCGTGACGGAATGGTTCCAGCTCTTCATCCCATGCGCTTCCCAGCGCAAGCTCCAGTTCGCGTTGCATTTCCAACGCATCGCCGTCAGCAATCTCTATCGCGTAACGCACGCGGTCTTCACCAATCACGACGTTGCCGGCCGAGTCGACCTGACCGTAGTGAATGCCGAGGCCCGGCGTGTGCATCCAGCGACCACCGTCGCTGCGGGGCGTGGGGTCTTCGCTCACTTCATAGCGGAGGTGTTCCCACCCGCGGATAGCCGTCGTGAGTGCGGCGCCCGTGCCAGCGGGGCCCTCCCAGTAGAACTCGGTGCGGCGGGCACCGTTCAGCACAGGCTGGTCAGTCCATTCAAAGTTCACGGCGCGACCAAGAACGCCGCCTACCGCCCACTCCAGGTGGGGGCACAACGCGCGTGGCGCAGAGTGAATGTAAATCACCCCGCGCGCCTGTGGTGTCGCCATGATCTCTCCGTTTCTTCAGGTGCGTCTTCCCCAACGACCTGTACGGATACCCGGCAACATCTTTTTGATTGTTCCCTTGCATTATCACAAACCCAGCTCCGAATCACAACCATGTGATTCCGCGAGTCCCGCTTGACCTAAAAGCGAAACGGTGCCCGAATCAGAAAGGCTTGATCAGACACCGATTTGGTAGGGCGGGTGGGACTTGAACCCACGAATCGTCGGGTTATGAGCCCGCTGCCTTAACCAGCTTGGCCACCGCCCCCTGTTAGATGAGCCTATCGCAGGCTCATCGGTATTCTATGCTCGGTCACGCGGCACTTCGGGGTCAGAAGGAGGAGTCTCAAGCGGGCCGCCCGCGAAGGGCACATCCCCTTCGGCGCGTGGCCGCCGCGTAGCACCCCCGCGCGGGATTCCGAGTTCTTGACTCTCGCTGACGACCTGCGGGTGATAACGCGCGAGCTCAATGACACCCCAAATCGCGATGGCACCGGCAATCGCGAAGCCGACGTACGCCCACGACGGCGCGCCCGCTGCTTCACCCAGCACGAGCAGACCGATCAGCACGGCAACGATGGGGTCGATGACCGTGAGTCCCGCGATAACCAGGTCGGGCGGGCCAGAGGCGTGCGCGGTCTGCACGAAGTAGCCACCCACAGCAGTACCGGCGACCAGCGCGATCACACACACGAGCGTGAGCCATTCAAAGTCGCCCGCCTGGATGCGCTTGATGACAACCTTTGCGAGCGTGGCTACGAAACCATAGATGATGCCGGCGCACAAAATGTAGAACAGTGGGCCCATCTTGCGACGGAGCCCAAGCCACAGCCCACCCAGCACGATGATGACGACCATCAAGATGCTCAGCACGATCGAGAGTTGGTAGTCCGAAACGTCTTTATCTTCCGCGAAAAGAGCGGCAATGAGCACGAAGAGGAAGACGCCGCCAACACACGCTGAAATCGCGACGACCGACCGTCTTGTCGGATTGTGCCCCGAAATACGCGCGTTCAGCAGCGTTGTCATGACGAGCGCGATGGCACCGAGCGGCTGCACCACGATCAGCGGCGCCTGCGTGAGTGCAGCCAACTGGCAGACAATCGCGAGGCCCAGCATCAAGGTTCCGATTACCCAGCTGGGGCGCACCAGCAAATGCTTCAGGTGATTGCCGCTGAGTCCTTTGCCACCATCGCGCCCGAGTTCGAGCGCAACCTTCTGCACGCCGCGGTGCTGGTACTGGGTTCCGAGCGACAAAAATGCCGCACCGGCGATGGCAAGCGGGATACCGAGGAGCAGACCGGGGTTCTGAAAGACGCCCACGAGCGTCTCCCCCACATCTCCGACGTTCTCGATCTCGGCAAGTATCACATCACGAGCATACGGGGCTCCGGTGCCCAGACTAGGCTTGACGCGTGGCTATTCGACCAATTTGCATTATGGGTGACCCCGTCCTTCACGCGACAGCTTCTCCTGTCGGGGAGATCACCGCTGAGATTCGCACGCTTGTCGCCGACATGTACGAGACGATGGACGCGGCTCCCGGCGTCGGCTTAGCCGCGCCGCAAGTGGGCGTGGGGCTGCGCATTTTCACGTACTCATACGAAGACGACGAGGGACAGCCGTGGCGCGGCGAGATCATCAACCCCGAGTTGTTTATGACGCCGACGGAACCAGGACACCCGGATGAAGACGAAGAGTCGGAGGGCTGCTTGTCGGTTCCTGGTGAGCGCTTCCCGCTCCGCCGCTCCGATCACGTGCGGGTTTCTGGCATTGACCTCGAGGGCAACGAGGTTCTCATCGAGGTAACCGGCTGGCGTGCGCGCATCATGCAGCACGAGTTTGATCACCTCAACGGCGTGATCTACGTCGACCGTCTGCACGACTCCGACTGGAAGACCGTGCAGAAGATCGCGAAGAAGCGTGGCTGGGGCAGGCCCGGTTTGTCGTGGACACCTGGTGTCGACGGATTCGAGAGTTAAGCCAAATCGGCTAGAGTACACGAGGAACAACGTTCACTCTCGCAGGCCCGTTGCTCCCGAGCTTCGTTACCCGAAGCACAACAATGTTTCTTATGGGGAGAATCACACACATGACTAACAGCACTATTGCGCGCCGTTCGCTTGCTGCCGGTGCAGCGCTTGCCCTCGCACTGAGCCTCGGCGGTTGCTCTGCAGTTCAGAACATCTTCGGCGGCGGCAGTGACGTCGAGCGCGACGACGATGGCCAGGTCACCGAGCAGGGAACGGGCTCGGCGTACGACCTTGAAGTTGGCGACTGCCTGAACTTCCCCGCCGCTGACGAGTTCAGCGACGTTGAGCTGGTTCCGTGCGGCGACGCACACGACTCCGAGGTCATTCTGAACTTCGAGTCGGCGCTTGCTGAGTTCAATGAAGAAGAGATGTACGCCGAGGCTGACGAGCAGTGCGCTACGGAGTTCCAGTCGTACGTTGGCCTCGACTGGGAGACGTCGATTTTCGACTACACCTACTTCACGCCGCTTGAGGCTGGTTGGGAAGACGGCGACCGCGTCATCACGTGCGTTGCTTACCAGGCTGACGCAACCGACGGTTCGCTCGTGCAGACCACCGGTTCGGTTCAGGGTCGCGCTGAATAACTTTCACCGTTGAAAAGCGGCTCTCGTCATCGACGAGGGCCGCTTTTTGGTCGCCCCGTCTCGTCGACACAAACAAATAACCCCCGGAGAATATCTCCGGGGGTTTCTTGCTCCCCCATTTGGACTCGAACCAAAAACCTGCCGATTAACAGTCGGCTGCTCTGCCAATTGAGCTATGAGGGATCAGCCCCGATGCGGGGCAACCACACCAGCATAGCAAAGAAGATCGGCGCATCAGAACACGGCCCGACTTCCGGGCGCGTCGCGCGAATGCCTCCGAATCAACCCGCCGCACACACGGAGAAACCGCTAGTGACGCCGCTCGCGACGCTGCCGACGCGTGCGCGGCTTTTCCGCCGGTTCCGCCAGAAAAGCCGCCGCGATCGGCCCGGTGGGCGTCGGTCGCGGCACCGCGGTGAAGTCACCATCGGCGACAACATGGCCAGCACGCAGCGCAATTGCCGAGGCGTTAAGCTCGCGTGTCAGATTCACGTCGTTCGTGACGATGAGGCTCGCCATATTGCGCTCACGCTGGCGACGACGGATGGCCTCGTAAATCACCGGCCGCATTTCGACATCGAGATTCGCCATCGGATCATCAGCGACGAGCAACGTCGGTTCGAGTACGACGGCGTGCGCGAACGCAACGCGCTGCAGCATGCCGGCACTCAGTTCGTACGGAAACTTGTCTGCCGCACCGAGCGGGAGATGCACTTCGTCAAGCAGCGCGGCAACGCGCTGTCGCAACGCGGCAGCATTGTGCTTGCGCGAACGCGACGTGATCGGCGACGCAATGATCTCCCCCACCGTGAATTGGGCCGGGAGAAGCGCGCCTGCGCCCTGCGGCAGGTAACCGGTGCGCACGAGCCACTCACGACGCAGGCGTCCCGGGCGCTTGCCGGGGATGCCACCGACCGTGAGGTCGCCACCCACAATCTCTACTCCAGAGGCCGCTTGCCCCGCCACGAGCGACGCGAGGGTGCTCTTGCCTGCGCCCGCAGGCCCAGCAACAACGAGCGTCTCTCCCGGCTCCATCGTGAACGTCACGCCATCAACGATTCGCAACTGCTTGGTTCCGATACTGAGATCAACGGCGCGAACCGCGGCGGAGTCATGTCGTCGGCGTGCCATCATCCCATCCTGGCTTAGGCGAGCGGTGAGGTCTACTCGCCACGCAGACTGCGAATGCGAACGTCGAGGTCGCGCAGTTGCACCCGCAGCGCACGCCCCTCTTCCGAGTCCGGCGCAATACGTTGCACCGCACCGAGAAGCTCGTTCTTGCGCGCAATCATGGCGCGCTCCACTTTCGACAGCGCAAGATCTTGAGCCGCGACAACAGCGGCTTGCTCGTCTTTCGCTGGGAACTCCGCGGCCAGCAACTCCCCCGCGATAAGCCGGAACGGCTCGCGCACGCCACCGATAGCCGTCAACGCCCAGCCCGGCTTCGTCCGCTCCGGGTGTGCCAGAATCGCCGCCCGCACCGCGTCAAACGCCGGGTGGCTAAACGGGGCTTCGAGCGCTTGCGCCATCAGATCCTGATCAAGCAGGTGCCCGTACTGCAAAAACGCCATCAGCGTGTTGCGGTCACGGTAGACGTCGGGCGTGCGGGGCAGCGTCGCGAGCGTCACCGCGACGGCGGGAGCATGTTCAGGGTCGGAATCATAGGGTGCGGAACCATGGGATGCCGAGCTGCCAGCGTACGGGTCGTGAGCTGCTTGCGGGGCGCGGCGCTCGTCCGATCGCTTCTCCGCTGGCGCACGACGCACAGCGGCATCCACCTCACGGTGCACGTCGGTCGGGTCCATGCCCAGGCGTCGTGCAAGAACGCGCTCGTATTCGGGGCGCAACAGCGCGTCGCGGATGTCAGCCAGCACAGGGGCTGCGGCGCGCAACGCGCCGACGCGCCCTTCGACGGTAGCGAGGTCGTAGCTTGCGAGGCGCTGGTCGATGACGAACTCGAACATCGGCACCTTCGACGTCATGAGCGACAGCACGGCTTGATCGCCCCGCTGCAAACGGAGGTCACACGGGTCAAGGCCGTCGGGTGCAACGGCAACGTAGGTTTGCGCGTTGAAGCGCTTTTCCTCGGCGAAGGCACGAAGCGCAGCCTTCTGGCCTGCGGCGTCGGGGTCAAATGTGAAGACAACCTCGCCGTGGCTGGACTCATCACCCATGACGCGACGCAGCACGTTGATGTGATCAACGCCGAACGCCGTGCCACACGTCGCAACGGCCGTCGTGATGCCGGCGACGTGGCACGCCATGACGTCGGTGTACCCCTCGACCACGACGACCCGCTTGGGGTCGCCGCGTGAAATATCGCGCTTCGCGAGGTCAAGCCCGTACAGCACTTGCGCCTTCTTGTAGATCGGCGTCTCGGGCGTATTGAGGTACTTCGGCCCCTTGTCATCTTCGTAAAGCTTGCGGGCGCCGAAACCGATGGTCTGCCCAGTAACGTCGCGAATCGGCCAGATGAGACGTCCGCGGAACCGATCGTACACACCGCGGTTACCCTGCGAAACAAGACCAGCCGCCAGCAACTCTTCGCGCGTGAAGCCCTTGCGGGTGAGCGCATTCGTCATGTTGTCCCACCCGCGCGGCGCGTAGCCCACGCCAAAGTGGTTCGCGTGCGCGGCGTCAAAGCCACGCTCGCCCAAGAACGCACGGGCGGTCTCGGCCTCGGGTGAGCCAATTTCGGTGCGGAAGTACTCTGCCGCTGCCGCATTGGCCGCATACAGACGAGCGCGCCCGCTCGTCTCGGGTGCCGAGCCGCCGTCTTCGTAGTGCAACGGATAGCCGAGGCGCCCGGCGAGGCGCTCAACGGCCTCGGTGAAGGTGACGTGGTCCATCTCACGCAAGAACGTATAGACGTCGCCAGACTCGCCACAGCCAAAGCAGTGATAGTAGCCAACCTGCGGGCGCACGTGGAAGCTCGGCGACTTCTCATCGTGAAAAGGGCAGAGCCCCTTCATCGACCCCACACCGGCATTGCGCAGTGCGACACGTTCGCCGATGATTTCTTCGATACGGGTGCGGGCCTTCACCTCATCGACGTCGGCCTGCAAAATGCGGGGCATCAGTACGACCTGGTGAACGGACGAGCTCCGGGCGACCAAATGCCGACGTCAGCGGCGTCAATGTCGCCGACAAAGCGGCGGTGCCAAGCGAGAGCGGTGGCATCGGTCAGGCTGGCGACCTGGTCGACGATGACGCGCTTGCGGGCCACATCGTCGCGTGCCGCGCGGAAATCAGCGGAGAACACTGGGTCCAGCGCGTGGCCGCCCTCGTCCCACAATGCCGAAGCGAGGCGCTTAAGCACCTTGCGCTGCTCCTTGTAGATCGACTTGCGGCCCTCGATCGATACGACCGAAGCACCGATGATGCCCTTGAGAACAGCAACTTCGGTTTCGACGTCGCGCGGAACTACGACATGCGCTTGGTATCGAGTCATGGATTCGACGGGGTACGACTCGCGGGTTGCCACGGTCGCGGCACGCGCGAAGCGGCCAATGAGCTCGCTCGTGAGGTTCTTGAGGCGGGCCAGGTCGTGACGCGAGGCATCGAAGCTCTTCAGCCACGGCGGGATGCGCGTGAGGCGGTACAGCGCCTCGTCGAGCTCGTCACGTGAGTAGTCAAAGCCCACCCACGCTTGAATGCCAGAAACGAGCGCTTCGTGCTCTGCTGGGTCTGACAATCGAGCGGGGCTCAAGTAGCCGTTGACGATGGCGTCTTCGAAGTCGTGCACCGAATACGCAATGTCATCGGAGAGATCCATGACCTCAGCCTCGATACAGCGCACGCGGTCGGGCGCACCAGCGCGCATCCACTCAAATACCGGCTCGTCGTCGGGATAAACGCCAAACTTTAGGCGACCGCCCGGGTCGGGCACGGGCGCGTCCAGCGTCCACGGATACTTGCACGACGCGTCGATACTGGCACGCGTGAGGTTCAGACCGAACGGGTCGCCATTCTCATCCAGCACCTTTGGTTCCAGCCGCACCAAAATGCGCAGGGTCTGTGCGTTGCCTTCAAAGCCACCGATGTCGCGAGCCCACGAGTTGAGCGCGCGCTCACCATTGTGGCCGAACGGCGGGTGGCCGAGGTCATGCGTGAGGCACGCGGTGTCGACCAGGTCGGGGTTGAGCCTCAGGCTCGTCGCCAGTTCGCGGCCGACCTGCGACACCTCGAGCGAGTGCGTCAGGCGGTTGCGCGCAAAGTCAGCGGGAGACGCCGGCGACAGCACCTGCGTCTTCGCTGCGAGGCGACGCCACGCGGCGGAGTGCAACACGCGAGCGCGGTCGCGTGCGAAGTTGTCGCGTTCGGAGCGGTGCAGCTCGGGGTGAAAACGCTCGACATCATGCGCATCGTAACCGTCCGCGATACGCCCTGATCCCACGCCATCAACCGCCACTGGTATCCGCTTCTCCTTCAGTCAGGTTGCACGCGACATCAGCTGCGATGTCGTGCGAGTTCAGCCAGCCATCTGGCAAAACGGTGCGCTTGGGAGTGCCAGCTCGACCACGTTGTCCTTCTGCCGCCTCACCGGGGTAGGGCGCATCCAGATCAAGCAGGGTCGTCAGCTCGTCAATTTCCGCCAACGTACTCACCGTAGCGAACTGCGAGCGAATATCGCCACCAACCGGGTATCCCTTGAAATACCAGGCGGCGTGCTTGCGAATGTCGCGGCACCCGCGAACCTCGTCTTCGAAGAACTCGGTGAGCAGTTCAGCGTGACGCTTGAAGGCCGCGGCGACGAAGCCCAGCGTGGCGTCAACAGGCTTCGCGGCAATGCCATCGCCGAGGGCGTGGGCGAGCTCGCCGAACAGCCACGGGCGACCGAGGCAGCCGCGGCCAACGACAACACCGTCAGCACCGGTCTCGGCCATCATGCGCACGGCGTCGTCGGCAGACCAAATGTCACCGTTGCCGAGCACCGGAATACTCGTGACGGTCTCTTTAAGCGTCGCAATCGCCGACCAGTCGGCCTTACCGGAGTACATCTGGCTCGCCGTGCGACCGTGCAGCGCCACCGCCGCAGCACCCGCGTCTTCGGCCATACGACCCGCGTCGAGGTAGGTGAGGTGGTTGTCGTCAATGCCCTTACGCATCTTGACGGTGAGCGGCAAGTGCTCGGCAGCCTCGACAGCCTGCGTCACGATCTGGTTGAAGAGCGTGTGCTTCCACGGCAGCGCCGAGCCACCGCCCTTGCGGGTGACCTTCGGCACCGGGCAACCAAAGTTCAAGTCAATGTGGTCAGCGCGATCCTCAGCGACGATGATGCGCACAGCTTCGGCGACCGTCTTCGGGTCAACGCCGTACAGCTGAATCGAGCGGATATTCTCCGACTCGTGATGCGTCACCAAACGCATCGTGACTTCGTTGCGCTCGACAAGCGCACGCGACGTAATCATCTCGCTGACGAACAGGCCCGCCCCGTACTCGCGGCAGAGCCGACGAAACGCGGTGTTGGTAATACCCGCCATCGGCGCCAGGACGACCGGAGCTTCCAATTCGATCGGCCCGATGCGTAGCGGCTGAGTAGGAGCTGTAGTCATCGTCACCTCCCTATTCTCCCCTATGCGAAGCCCGCGGGATGCGGCTCGCTCACAGCCGCACATATTTCTCTGCGCTTTCGCCCTGGTTCCGCCGCACGGCAGTAGTCTCGGAGCATGACCGACACCACTGAGACTCCGCTGCGCGACATCGCGTTTGTTGACGCTGCGGGCAACGAACATACGCTGGCCGAGTACCGCGACAACGTGGTCATGATTGTGAACGTCGCCTCAAAGTGCGGCCTCACGCCGCAGTATGAGCAGCTCGAAGAGCTGCAGAAGACGTACGGCGACCGCGGCTTCACCGTGCTGGGCTTTCCGTGCAATCAGTTCATGGGACAAGAGCCCGGAACCATGGAAGAGATTCTCGATTACTGTGCGGTGACGTGGGGCGTCTCGTTTCCGATCAACGACAAGATCAAGGTCAACGGGCGCTACGCCGCCCCGCTGTACAAGGCGTTGAAGAAGACGAAAGACGCCGATGGCAAGCGTGGCCCGGTGCTGTGGAACTTTGAGAAGTTCGTACTGACGCCCGACAACACGCTGCACCGGTTCCGTCCCCCGGTGATCCCGACTGACAAGGCTGTCGTCGACGTCATCGAGGCGAACCTGCCCCGCTAACGCAAAACAATGGCGCTCACCGTAAGGGTGAGCGCCATTGTCATGTCGGCAGGATTACGCGTTGTTTTCAGCCCACACCTGGCGGAGGATCTGCGCGAAAGCGTCTGCGGGCTGCGCGCCCGAGACACCGTACTTACCGTTGATAACGAAGAACGGAACACCCTGAATGCCGTACTGCGCGGCCTGCGCCTGGTCGGCGCGAACGTCGTTCAAGTACTGCTGCGATTCGAGGGCTGCGCGGGCGGCGTCGCCGTCGAGGCCAGTCTCAGTCGCGAGGTCAACAAGGCTGTCGATCTCACCGACGTGCTTACCTTCGGTGAAGTATGCCGACATCAGGCGCTCAGCCATGGCGTGCTGCTGACCCTGCGCCTTGGCGAAGTGCAGCAGCTCGTGAGCACGGACCGTGTTGGTGTGCTTCAGCACGTCAAAGTTGTACTCCAGGCCGACGCCCTGAGCCACGTTCGTCACGTGGTCAAGCATTTCCGAAACCTTTTCCTTCGGCATGCCCTTGTGGGTTGCCAGGAAGTCAATTTCGCTGCCGTCGAAGTCAACGGGGGTATCGGGCGAGAGCTCGTACGAGTGGTACGTAATCTCAACCTGCGGGGCGTCGGCGTCTGCAGCGGTAGCGGCAATGCCACCTTCGAGGTTTCGCTTTCCGATGTAGCACCACGGGCAGGCGATGTCGCTCCACACGTCAATCTGAATCTTTTCGGTCACATAAGCCACAACATCAGGGCCGCCGATTTCTATTCCCGGGGTTTTCCCTGAGTCATTTGCTCGTGTGGAGTTCTACGCTAGAGGTGCAGTCATCACTTCTGCATTGAAGGGGAATCATGGAGGGGACGAGGCGTTACGCTCGTGCGCGCCGTCGGCGTGCGCGCCTGACGGTCATGTGGAGCGTTATCGGCGTTATCGTCCTTGGTGTCGTCGGCTTCTCTGCGGGCGCTGCCACTGGGCTTATCCCCATCTTCGCGACGCCAACGCCGTGGTCTTCAGCCGAATCTCCGACGCCCGCTCCCCCAACAACGACACCGCAGGTTCCGGAACCACCGGCGACGTCGACAGCACCGGAGCCGTCTCCGACTCCCCCACCACCCGTAGCGTGTGCGGCCGGCACGACGATGTCGGTCATGGCGCACTACGACGACGATCTCATCTTCGCGAACCCGGCGATCACGAACGCCATCGCAAACGGCCAGTGCGTGCGCACGGTGTTTGTTACGGCGGGCGACGCTGGGTCAGGCATGACCTACGCGACGTCGCGAGAGACCGGAATTCTCCGCGCCTACGACGTGTTGCGCGGGGTCGATGGCGAGTGGACCGAAGAACACCTCGTGTTGGGAACCGGCCTGCCTGTCACCCGTTTCACCCCGGCCGATGACCCCGATATCGCGGTCACGTTCATTCGATTGCCCGATGGCAATATCTCCGGCCAGGGCTTTGAAGCCACCGGGTGGGAGAGTTTGTCGCGACTCTACGGTCAGACCATCGATGTCATGCACACCGTCGACACGGCAACACCGGTTTCGCTCAACCTGCTCAAGCAGTCGATCGGTGAACTCATCACCGCGGCACACCCGACCGCCCTCATCACTCTGGTGCCGGGCTGGTCGTGGGCTTCGCACCGCGACCACTCCGATCACAGCACCGTCGGCTCGCTCGTTCGTGACTCGGCGCAAGCAGCAGGACTGTCGGTCGACGTCATGCGCTACGCCACCGGCTACGGCAACAAAGACAAGCCTGCCAACCTCACCGGCGACCTGCTCGATCTGAAGCTGCGCGCGTTCTTCGAGTACACGAAATACGACCACGTCATGAAGTGCGATACGCCCGTCGCGTGCCTCGACATCAAGATGTTTGGTCACTCCCTCGAGCGCGAATACTTCTTGACGGACGGCGAACTCTAGATCACTTCGGGGCGTTGACGGCGCCGCCAAAGCGCCGGTTGCGACCGGTATAAATGTCGATCGCCTCCCACAGATCGGCACGCGTGAAATCGGGCCACAGCGTGTCGAGAAAGACCATTTCGGCGTAGGCCGACTGCCACAGCAAGAAGTTTGACGTGCGCTGCTCGCCCGATGACCGTACGAATAGGTCAACATCGGGCATGTCTGGCAAATACAGCCGCTTCGCGATGAGCTTCTCGTTGACCACGCTCGGCTTGATTTTGCCGGCTGCAACGTCTTCAGCGATCGAGGTCATGGCATCGGCGAGCTCAACGCGGCCACCGTAGTTGACGCACATCGTCAGGGTGAGGGTGGTGTTGTCTTTTGTGAGCTCTTCGGCGTAGCGCAGCTCTTTGATGACCGAGCGCCACAGCCGCGGCGTGCGCCCAGCCCACCGCACGCGAACGCCCCACTCGTTGAGCTGGTCGCGACGGCGGTGGAGCACGTCGCGGTTAAAGCCCATCAAGAAGCGCACCTCTTCGGGTGAACGCGCCCAGTTCTCGGTCGAGAAGGCGTAGACAGACAGGTGCTTGACACCCGCTTGAATCGCACCGGCAACGACGTCCAGGAGCGCCAGCTCCCCAGCTTTGTGACCCTCAACCCGGTTGAGCCCGCGCTGGTTCGCCCAGCGACCGTTGCCGTCCATCACGACGGCGACGTGCGCGGGGACCGACTTCTTCGGATACTCAGGCGGGTAGATTCCGGTCCAGTCCAGCGGTCGAAACTCAACGGCATCTTTGTGGGTGTATGGCTTCGGGGTCACTACGCCTCCACGTGTGCGAGCGAGCGAATGCTGCGCTCGAGGTGCCATTGGGTGTACGCGGCGATCAGGCCAGACGCCCGGGTGTGGTCGTTCGGGCTCGCGGCTTCGATGGTTGCCCAATCGCCGCGAATGAGAGCGTCAAGCATTGTGGTGGTTCCGGCGGGAATGCGAGCGGAACCAACGGGTGCGCAACTGTCGCACACCATGCCGCCGAGTTGGGCAACAAACGTCTGGTGCGGCCCCTCTTGTGCACAACGGGCGCAGTGATCGAGGCCAGGCGCCCAGCCGGAGAGCGACATCGCCCGCAGCAGGTACGAATCAAGAATCGACCGTGACGCGTGCTCGCCGCGGGCCAGCGCACGCAGACCGCCGACGAGCAGCAGGTACTGCTGCGGCGTGGCCTCCGAATCACCGAGGCGGTCGGCGGCCTCAACCATGGCGTTGGCTGCGGTGAAGCGTTCGTAGTGCAACACGATGTCGGCGCCGTAGGTAGCGAGGGATTCAGCCTGATTCACGATGTCGAGCGAACGACCCTCGTAGAACTGGCCGTCAACGACCATGAATGGTTCCAATCGCGAACCAAACTTCGAGCTGGTGCGTCGCACACCCTTCGCAACGGCGCGAATCTTGCCGTGGCGCTTGCTTAGCAGCGTGACAATGCGGTCGGCCTCCCCCAGCTTGTGGGTTCGGAGCACGACGGCTTCATCACGATAGGTGGGCACACCCCATTATCTCGCGTGGCACCGACACTGCGGGTTGCGCCTCGCTAGGCGGCCACAAACACGGGCTTCGCATCGGTGATGCTCTCCAGTCGAAGCTGAACCGAGGTTCCGGGCTCCCCCGCCATCACCGCGGTCGTCGTCACCGGCGGATCAAGCAGTTCGACCTCGGCGCGCTTCTCCCGACGGTCGACAATCAGCCCATCGAACGTCTCGCCCACGCGCGGCGCGAGAATAACGGCAGTCACTGCCGCGATGCATTCGCGCTCGAGCGCTCCCGCCTTCTGCGAGCTCGCGGCCATGATTTCCGGCAGGCCCTCCAGGCCTTCTGATGCCCACGCCGGAATCTCGGTGCCGTTGGCGATGGCCTCGCAATGCGCGAGCACGTAGCGGTCAACGAGTCGACGAAGTGGCGCCGTGGTGTGCGCGTAGGGCGCACCGATCGCGGCCTGAATGACGTCGTCGGGGTTTTCGGAGCCGGTGAGAACGTGATAGTCAGCGCCGCGGAACAGCGACCGCGCGGCCATCAGTACGGCGACCGCGGCCGGGTGGTTGCGGTGGAGGCGACGCAGAAATGCGCCGTATTCTTCGTCTTCTGCGAACGGAATGCCCATCTCCTGCACTTCGCGGCGGAAGTTCGCCATCGCGTCGTGTGGCGGACGTGGCATCGTGCGGAGAATGCCGCGGCCCGCTTCCAACTGGAGCCGAGCAGCCTCCATCCCCGTCATCAGCGAAATTTGGGCGTTCCACTGTTCCACCGGCAAGAGTTGGCGGCGCTTGATCGTCCACGAGTTGCCGTCGGCGACGATCTCTTCTTCCGGCATATCCAGCGAGGCCCCACCGCGATCTGCTTCGCGCGCGATGCGGAGCTCACCGACCTGCTTGAGCAACGTCATGAGCGGGTCACCGCTGTCGACACGGCGCTGCGCTTCGTCGTACGTGAGCTGTTCACGGCTCTGCACGCGCGCCCGCTTGAGCGTCGACGACACACGTTTGCCAGTCTCGTCCAGGTCAATTGCCCAGACATAGGCAGCCCGAACCACACCGGGCAGCAGGCTCGCCCCGTCTTCACTGATCACCCGCGGGTGCAGCGGCGCACTTTCGTCCGGCGAATACATCGTCTGCCCTCGTTCACGGGCCTCGCGATCGATCGCTCCACCCGGCTCCACCACCGACGGCAGATCGGCGATCGCGTAAAAGACACGAAACCCGGATTCCGTCTTTTCAATGAAGAGCGCCTGATCGAGGTCTTTGGAACCTTCGGGGTCGATCGTGACGAACTCAATGTCAGTCGCATCCGCTTCGGGCATGGGCACGTGTGCGGTGGCCCGGCGCGCTTCGGCTTCGACAGCGGCGTCAAAGCTCACGCTGATCTCCAAGCCATCACGAATGGCCGCAAACTGCGCAGCAAGGTCAGAGTGGGGTGTTTTTAAGCGTGTCGTGCGAAACGGCATGCCTTCAACCTAACCCCATCGCAGGCGCGAGAATGGATAGGTGATCGACACCATCTTCGTGATTCCGCTCTGGGCTGATCTCCTTGCCGTCGGCCTCGGCGGCGTGCAAGGCGCCCTCTTTGCCTCCGGATTCCAGGGCCAGCGTCGCCTGGATCTGCTTGGTGTCGCGATCATTGGCCTGTTGCTCGGTATGGGTGGCGGTCTCATCCGTGACCTGCTCATTGGCGTACCGCCGGCGACCCTGCAATCGAACTGGTATCTATTGACCGCGTCGGGCGCCGCTCTCATCGGTATGCTGCTCGCCGGAGTGCTTCACCGCGCCAATACGATCATCGTTGTTCTCGATGCCGGCGCGATCGGCATGTTCGGTGCGTTTGGCACGGTCAAGGCCCTCACGGTGGGCCTTCCCGTCGTTCCCGCTGTCTTTGTCGGCGTCTGTGCCGCTGTTGGTGGTTCCATTCTCCGTGACGTCATCATGGGCCTCCCGGTCGCCATCATGCACGTCGGGTCGCTCTACGCCGTCGCCGCCGGGCTCGGTTGCGCGACCGTCGCCGTAGCCCACTCTGTCGGCGCTCCCATGGTTCCTGCCGCCATCGCCGGCATCATCGTGACCGCTGTGATCCGTGTGCTCGCCGTGATCTTTGACCTGTCGCTGCCGGAGCAGCGCCGTCTGCACCGCCGCAAGGTGGCTGCCGAGACCGGAACCATCACGATCATTAAGCCGCCGGTTACGGACTAAACAAAAATGGGGGCGCCGTGCGGCGCCCCCATTTTTGAATCTGTCTTAGACCAGCGCCGACTCGCGGTCGCGCGAGCGGATCGAGCGGTTCACACCTGAGACGATGGCGCGCAGCGACGACGTCGAGATATCGCTGTCGATACCGACGCCCCACAGACGGTCGCCGTCAACCTGCAGCTCGATGTACGAAGCCGCCTGAGCGTCGCCGCCCGAGCTCATCGCGTGCTCAACGTAGTCGTAGACCGTTACGTCAAAGCCGAGGCCCTGCAGCACGTTAACGAAAGCAGCAACGGGGCCGTTTCCGGTGCCCTGCGTCTGGATGCGCTCGTCGCCGTCACGCAGCACGACGTCGAGCACGACCTCACCGGTCATCTCCGAGCTGGTGCGCGTTGCGAGCAGCTCGAAACGACCCCAACGGTCTTCCGCGATGTCTGCGGGCAGGTACTCGTCGTTGAAGATCGCCCAAATCTGGTCGCTCGTGACTTCGCCACCCTCCGCGTCGGTCTTGGCCTGCACAACACCAGAGAACTCAATCTGCAGCTTGCGCGGCAGGTCGAGAGCGTGGTCGTTCTTCAGCAGGTACGCGACGCCGCCCTTACCGGACTGCGAGTTGACGCGAATGACAGCTTCGTACGAGCGACCCAGATCCTTCGGGTCGACGGGCAGGTACGGCACCGCCCACTCAATGTCGTCGACACTGACGCCCTGCTCTTCAGCCTTCGTGGCCATGGCCTCGAAGCCCTTCTTAATGGCGTCTTGGTGCGAGCCACTGAAGGCGGTGAAAACGAGGTCGCCGGCCCACGGGCTGCGCTCCGGAACGGGCAGCTGGTTGCAGTATTCGACGGTGCGCTTGACCTGGTCGATGTCGCTGAAGTCGATCATCGGGTCGATGCCCTGCGTGAACATGTTGATGCCCAGTGCGACGAGGTCGACGTTGCCGGTGCGCTCACCGTTGCCGAACAGGCAGCCTTCGATACGGTCAGCCCCGGCCAGGTAACCCATCTCAGCAGCCGCCACCGCGGTTCCGCGGTCGTTGTGCGGGTGCAGCGAGAGAATGACGTTCTCGCGGTACTTCAGGTTGCGGTTCATCCACTCGATCGAGTCGGCGTACAGGTTCGGCGTCGCCATCTCGACCGTGGCCGGCAGGTTGATGATGACCTTGTTGTCGGGCGTCGGCTGCAGGACGTCAAGCACGGCGTTGCAGATCTCAGCGGCGTACTCGAGCTCGGTACCGGTGAAGCTCTCCGGCGAGTACTCGTAGTAGACCTTGGTCTCCGGAATGCGCTTCTCGAATTCCTTGCACAGACGTGCACCTTCGAGAGCGATGTCGATGATGCCCTGCTTGTCAGAGCGG
This sequence comes from uncultured Microbacterium sp., assembly GCA_947503655.1. Taxonomy (GTDB): domain Bacteria; phylum Actinomycetota; class Actinomycetes; order Actinomycetales; family Microbacteriaceae; genus Microbacterium. The sequence goes on along the minus strand of CANNEP010000001.1, from coordinate 45,685 downwards.
AAAACGACCTCACGCTGCACAATGCTCGTCGAGTTGTAGAAGTGCACGATGGCCTGCTTGGCGCCGGCAATCGACTCAAACGTGCGCTCAATGAGGTGCTCGCGCGACTGCGTCAGCACCTGGATCGTCACGTCGTCCGGAATCAGGTTCTCTTCGATGAGCTGACGCACGAAGTCGAAGTCAGTCTGGCTCGCCGACGGGAAGCCGACCTCGATCTCCTTGTAGCCCATGCGAACCAGCAGTTCGAACATAACGCGCTTGCGTTCGGGGCTCATCGGGTCGATGAGGGCCTGGTTGCCGTCACGCAGGTCAACCGCGCACCAACGCGGGGCCTTTTCGATGTGCTTGCTCGGCCACGTACGGTCAGGCAGGTCAACCTTGATGATTTCGTGGAACGGACGGTACTTGTGGATCGGCATTCCGGAGGGGCGCTGAGTGTTTTCCATGATGTTTGCTTCTTCGTTGATAGAAACCAGAAGGACCAACGGCAAACTCCGCGACGAGGAAGGCCCTAGAACGAGGTCTCGTCGCGGCAGCTAAGAAGGAGCATGCCCGCGCGCATATTTTCAGCGTAGCACGCTCCCAGAACAAGTGATGCCGCGATAAGAGCGGATGCTCATTATCGCGGCATACGCCGAAGCTGGTGATCGTCCCCACGAAATCTCAGCCTCGACAACTCTTTCAACGAATGCGAATTTCGTTGCCTTTGAGGTAGCGCCAGCATAACCAGCACGACGTCGCCACGACAAGAGACCGTGGCGTTTCTGGGGATAACTTCAGATTGAGTTAGAAGCCGAGACGCCCCAACTGCTTGGGGTCGCGTTGCCACTCCTTCGCAACCCGCACATGCAGGCTCAAAAAGACGCGGCTGCCGAGGAGCGGTTCCAGCTCCGCGCGGGCACGAGCACCGACGTCGCGGAGTCGGGAGCCCTTGCGGCCGATAATGATCGCCTTTTGGCTGTCACGCTCAACAATGATGTCGGCGAAGACGTCGGTGAGATCGCTGTCTTCGCGCTCCGCAATCTCCGAAACCGTGACCGCAATCGAGTGCGGCAGCTCATCACGCACGCCGTCGAGAGCGGCCTCACGAATGATTTCGGAGACGCGGTCTTCGATCGATTCGTCGGTGACGATACCCTCCGGGTACAGCGCCTCCCCTTGGGGCATGAGTGCGAGCAACTCGTCAGAGAGCACGTCGAGCTGCTCGTTCGTGACGGCAGAAAGCGGAATCACAGCCGCCCAGTCTTCGCGCAGGGCGTCAACCTCGATGAGGCGCTCCATGATGTCATCGCGCGAAGCGGTGTCTGTCTTGGTCACAATCGCGACCTTCTTGGCGCGCTTGTAGCCGTCAAGCGATGCCGCGATGCGCGTGTCGCCCGGGCCCACCTTCTGGTCAGCGGGCACGCAGAATGCGATCACGTCAACATCGCCGAGCACCTGCTCAACGAGGTCATTGAGGCGCTGACCGAGCAGGGTGCGCGGACGGTGAATACCCGGGGTGTCCACGATCACGAGCTGACCGGTCGGTCGGTTGACGATGCCACGGATCGCGCGACGCGTGGTCTGCGGCTTGTCGCTCGTGATGGCGACCTTCTCGCCCACCAGCGCGTTCGTGAGAGTGGACTTGCCGACGTTGGGTCGGCCGACAAACGTTACGAATCCGCTGCGCATTATTCGTCTCCTGATTCCAAGTTTTCGTTGGCAAATGCCTCTTCGGCCGCCTTCAGCGAGGCGCTCCGTTCGACGATGATGTTCGCGAGGCCCTTGCGGCGCCCCCGTGATTCACCGCCGGTCATGATGATGCCGTTAGACTCAGCGACTGAGCCTGACTCCGGCACACGACCGAGTTCTTTCGCGAGGAGTCCGCCGATTGAATCGACGTCTTCGTCTTCAAGCTCGATACCGAACAGATCGCCCACCTCGTCGAGCGGCAGTCGTGCCGAAACACGGTACCGGCCGTCGCCGAGGTCGATGATCTCCGAGCCCTTAGCATCGTGCTCGTCAGAAATGTCGCCAACGAGTTCTTCAATAAGGTCTTCCAGCGTCACGAGGCCCGAAACACCGCCGTATTCATCGACAACAAGGCACACGTGAATGGAGTCGCGCTTCATTTGCTGCAGCAGCGTCTCAGCTTTCATCGCCTCCGGCACAAATACCGGTTCTCGGGCAAGGTCAATCGCGGGGCGGGCACGCCACCCTGACTCATCGGCAAACGTCGACGCGATAATGTCTTTCAGGTACAGCATGCCGACAACGTCGTCGCCCTCGGTGATCGGCATACGCGAAACACCCGACGAAAGAAACAGGCTCACGGCGTCTTCGGTCGTCGCGTCGTTTTCGATCGTGACAATTTCCGTGCGCGGAACCATGACGGCGCGCACAAAGCGGTCGGTGAAGTCAAAGACCGAGTGGATAAGTTCGCGGTCATCCTCTTCGATGAGGTCGTGGCTTGCCGCCTCATCCACCATGCTGAGCAGCTGTTCTTCGGACGTAAACGATGCCCCGCGCGACACGCCTGGCGTCACACGGTCGCCGAGCGCGGCGAGACCGTGAGCGAGCGGGCCGATGGCGATGCGGCACGCCCGAATAATTAGTGCTGTTCCGCGCAACAGGCCCGTGGAGTGCTGGCGCCCGACAGAGCGCGGGCTGGCGCCCACGAGCACGAACGACACGGCGGTCATGATGAGGGCGGCGGCGAGAATCGACCAGCCGATGTGGTCGAGCAAGAGCATGAAGAGCGCGGTGACCATCACGGCCGCGGTGGTCTCCGCGAGAATACGCATAAAGACGACGGCGTTGGCATGTGCCGACACGTCATCACCGATAATCCGCAACGCCTTCGCATTGCGACCTGAGTGCGACCAGTCGGCAAAGTCTTGCCTGCTGGTCACGCCAAGCGCGGCATCAACTGCCGCCATCAATCCGCCAAACGCCACCAGCAAGACTGCGGCGATGAGCAAGAAGATTGTCATCGCGCGTTTTTCTCGCCCTCATGGAAGTGAGCGATCAGTTCGCGCTGAAGTCCGAACATTTCGCGCTCCTCGTCGGGCTCAGCGTGGTCGTATCCGAGCAGGTGCAGCAGGCCGTGCGTGGTAAGCAGAATCAGCTCATCCATCATGGTGTGGCCGGCCGTCTTCGCCTGCGACTCCGCAACCTGCGGGCACAGCACGATGTCACCAAGCAGACCTGGCTCAGTCGGCTTGTCCATGGTTCCGGGGCGCAGCTCATCCATCGGGAACGAGAGCACATCGGTGGGACCAGGCTCGTCCATCCACTGCACATGCAGGGCTTCCATCGCGCCTTCGTCAACGAGCTGGATCGCCACTTCGGCGTCGGGGCTGACGTACAGCGCCGCGAGGTTGCTTTCGGTGAGCCGCAGCAGCACGGTCTCGTCGATGCTGATGGCGGATTCGTTGTTGATCTCGATCATGATCGTCCTCGTCGGGGCTGTCGGTCTTGGGGGCGAAGACCCGCGCGGCGTTCCGCACGATTCGCCAATTCTGATGCCTGCTCACGTTCGTGGCGGGCTGCGGTGCGCTTGTCGTCGTACTCGCTGTACGCGTCGACGATGCGGCCGACCAGCGAGTGGCGCACGACGTCGGCGCTGGTGAGGCGCGCGAAGTGAATGTCGTCGATGTTCTTGAGCACGTTGGAGACCAGGCGCAGACCACTCGTGCCCTGCGGCAAGTCGACCTGCGTGATGTCACCCGTGACGACCATCTTGGTTCCGAAGCCCAGGCGCGTCAGGAACATCTTCATCTGTTCCGGCGTCGTGTTTTGCGCTTCGTCGAGCACGACGAAGGAGTCGTTGAGCGTGCGACCGCGCATGTACGCGAGCGGCGCGACCTCGATGGTTCCGGTCGCCATCAGCTTCGGCAAAATGTCGGGGTCGATCATTTCGTTCAGCGCGTCGTAGAGCGGGCGCAGGTACGGGTCGATCTTGTCGGTGAGTGTGCCGGGCAAGAAGCCCAAGCGCTCCCCCGCTTCAACGGCCGGTCGAGTCAGAATGATGCGGTTGACCTCTTTGCGCTGCAGCGCCTGCACGGCCTTGGCCATCGCCAAGTAGGTTTTTCCGGTACCGGCGGGGCCGATACCGAAGACAATCGTGTTCTCGTCGATCGCATCAACGTAGTCACGCTGACCGAGGGTCTTCGGTCGAATGACTTTGCCGCGCGACGACAGAATCGGCTCGCTCAGCACTTCTGACGGGCGAATGCCGTCTTGCTGCAGGCGCGCCGACGTGGCAACCTCTTCCGGCGCCAGGTGGTGGCCCGAGCGGGTCATCGTGAGAAGTTCTTCGACGAGGCTCTTCGCTGCGGCGACGGGTTCGGCATCACCGGTAAGGGTGATTTCGTTGCCGCGCACGTGAATCTGCACGCCGGGGTGTTGCTTTTCGACCATCCGCAGCAGGCGGTCTTGTGGGCCCAAGAGCTGGACCATCGCGACGCCGTCGGCGAAGATCTGCTCTGTTACGGTTTGTGGGTCAGACACCCATACTCGTTTCGCTTAGTCCGCCCGCGAGAACGTGGGCGTGGACGTGAAACACGGTTTGACCCGAGTTCGCGCCGGTGTTGAAAATCAGTCGGAAGTGACCGTCTGCGTGCTCGTTGGCGAGCTCTTTCGCAACGGCCACCATCTCCTGCAACAGGGCAGGATCGGCAGCGGCAAGTTCTGTGACATCGCGGTACTCCTGCGTCTTCGGGATCACCAGGAGGTGAACCGGAGCCTGCGGAGCAATGTCTTTGATCGCAAAAACGTTGTCAGTTTCGGCGACAAAGGTCGCGGGGATCTCGCGCTGCAGAATGCGGGTGAAGATCGAAGGCTCGCTGCTCATACCGAAAGTCTACCGAAGCCGCTTCACCAGCGGCCGAGAACCACGCTCAGCGCTGCCAATGCCGCCGGCCCTGCCGTCGACGTGCGCAGCACCGTGGTTCCCATGCGCGCGAGCGTCGCGCCCGCCTTCTCGAGGTTCTCGAGTTCTTCCGACGTAATGCCACCTTCGGGGCCCACGACGAGCCAGACGTCGCGGTCGGCGGGCAGCTCAAGTGCCGTGAGCGCCCGCTCTGCAGAAGGCTCCAGCACCACGATGCTAACGTCGCTTGCCTTCGCGGCGAGTTGCGCCGTCGTGACGGGCTCACTCACCTGCGGCACCCATGCGCGGTGGGCTTGCTTCGAGGCCTCACGTGCGATGCTTTGCCAGCGCGCGACGCCCTTCGCAACCTTCGCAGCATCCCAGCGCGAAACGCTGCGGGAGGCCTGCCACGGCACGATGGCACTCACGCCGAGTTCGGTGGCGGCTTCAACAGCACGTTCATCGCGATCGCCCTTAGCGAGCGCCTGCACCAGCACGATGCGGGGCGTCTGCTCGTCGAGCTGCTGGCGCTCCGCCAGCGCAATCTCCACGCGCTTGGGAGCAACCGACGTGACAACGCCTGTTACCCATGCGCCGAGGCCATCGCCCAGCGTGACTGTTTCGCCAACGCGCACGCGCCGCACGGCGGCTGCGTGGTGCGCCTCGGGGCCGGTGAGCGCAACAGACTCCCCCGCCAGCTCCTCGGGAGAATCAACGATGAAGTGCAGTGCCATTAGTGCGTACGGAACCGGTCGCGCAGCTTGGCGAACAGCCCCTGCTGGTGCTGTGCGAGCGCTGGCTTCGGCGATTTCATCGAACCCTGCAACTGCTCAATGAGCGCACGCTGCTTGCTGTCGAGCTTGGTCGGCGTGACGACGTGAATGCCGACACGAAGGTCGCCGCGGTTGGAACCGCGCAGCGGCGTAATACCGCGGCCCTTGATCGTGAGTTCGTCACCAGACTGTACGCCCGGGCGAATCTCCAGGTCGACGGCGCCATCGAGGCCGTCGATCGTCGTGGTCGTGCCGAGAATGGCGTCGGGCATCGCCACTTCGAGCAGGGCGACGAGGTCATCACCCTCGCGCGCGAATGCGGCGTTGGGAGAAACCTTGATCTCGAGGTACAGGTCGCCGTTCGGGCCGCCAGCGGGTCCTACTTCACCCGAGCCGGGAAGCTGCAGACGCAGACCGTCGTCGACGCCGGCGGGAATGTCGAGCGATACCGTGCGACGCGAACGTACGCGACCCTGGCCAGCGCACGTGACGCACGGCGACGGAATCGTGGTTCCGTATCCGCGGCACACGTTGCACGGAGCGTTCGTCAGCATCGTGCCGAGCAGGCTCCGAACCTGCTGCTGAATGTGTCCGGTGCCACCACAAATGTCGCACGTTTGCTCCGAGGTTCCGGGCTGGCAGCACGACCCCTGGCACGTCTCGCACAGCACGGCGGTGTCAACCTCGATGTCACGGTGCACACCGAAGATCACGTCAGCGAGCTCGACGGTGACCTTGACGAGGGCATCCTGACCACGCTCGCGGCGCGAACGCGGACGCGGACCACGCGACTGACCGCCACCGAAGAACGTCTCGAAAATGTCACCGAAGCCACCGAAACCGCCGCCGCCGCCGCCGAATGCGGAGTCACCGCCGTTGTCGTAACGCTGACGCTGTTCGGGGTTCGAAAGCACGTCGTACGCGTGGGTGACGAGCTTGAACTGCTCTTCGGCCTCTTCACCCGGGTTCACATCGGGGTGAAGCTGACGCGCAAGCTTGCGGTACGCCTTCTTGATTTCTTCGGTCGTCGCATCGCGCGAGACACCCAAAACTTCGTAGTGGTCTGCCACTTCAGCCTTTCTCGGGGCGCATGCCCCTCATCACGTCAGCGACGTGTGTCATCTTCGTCCAGCAACCGGGTCAGGTACCGCGCGACAGCGCGCACTGCAGCGAGGTTGCTGGGATAGTCCATGCGCGTCGGACCCATCAGCCCAATACGCGCACGGGAGCCAGGGGCGTCATAGTCACTCGCAACCAGTGAGGCTTCGGAGAGGCCAAACGCAGCGTTTTCGGCACCGATCGAGGCGGCAAGCCCCTCACGGTCACCCACCATTTCTTCCATCAGGCGCACGAGGGTCGCCTGCTCTTCGATGGCTTCGAGGAGCGGGTGAATGGAACCACGGAAGTCGAGTTCGCGACGAGCGAGTGTCGCAGCGCCCGCCATGACGAGCTTGTCTTGGCGAAACTCATCGAGCTCTTCGGCCACCGTATCGATGAGCGCCGTGAAGACAGCATCGGTGTTGGCGGGATCTTCGCGGTGTGCGTCCAGTCGCGCACTCGCGGTGCGAACTTCGTTGCCGGTGACGAGCGTATTCAGCTGCACTTTGAGCGCCTGCGCATCGTTCTCGGTGACCTCCTGCGGGAGGTGCACGATGCGCTGCGACACGCGACCGGTGTCGGTTACCACGATCACGAGCATGCGCACAGGAGCCAGCAGGACGAGTTCGATGTGGGTGACGGTGGCACGCGCAAACGACGGGTACTGCACGAGCGCGACCTGACCGGTCAGCTGGGTGAGACACCGCACGGTGCGCGACAGCAGATCGTCAAGGTCGGCGGGTTCGTCAAGGAAAGTGGAGATCGCGGTGCGCTGCGCCGTGCTCAGTGGGCGAAGCTCTGCGAGGTGGTCGACGAAGACGCGGTAGCCCTTGTCGGTGGGTACGCGGCCGCTCGACGTGTGCGGAGCGACGATCAGCTCTTCTTCTTCGAGAAGCGCCATATCGTTGCGGATCGTGGCCGCTGAGACACCAAACGCGTGGCGATCGACGATGGACTTGGAGCCCACTGGGTCGCGGGTTTCGACGTAGTCCTGCACGATCGCACGGAGAACCTGGAGTCCTCGTTCGGATACCACGACCTCTCCTCTCGCTGGCACTCAGTACGGTCGAGTGCCAATTCTACCGCTTCCGGGTGGGAGAACGGCGAACGCCTCAGCGTGCCGCGTGCTTCAGCAAGACCGCAGTCATTTGGGTCAGTTGAAACTGGTCGGCAATATCAAGCGCCGAGTGAAAACCGAGTTCCGGGTCTCCGCCGGCATCAAGCAGCATCCGCAGAATGTTTTCATCGTTACGGAAAACTGCGCATGCGATAGCCGTCTGCCCCATCGTGTTCTCGACGTTGAGGTCTGCTCCGAGCTCGATGAGCGCGGCGACCGCCTCCGGCTGTTGCGCGTAGGCGGCAACGATGAGCATCGTGTCGCTGCGAGCATTGCGGGTGTCGACCGGCACGCCAGCGCGCACCATTTCTGTCAGCTCGGCGACCCGACCTTCGCGAGCCAGCGCAAAGGTTCCGTTGACCACTTCTTCGCTGAGACCAGCGCCCGGGTTTTCCATGTCAATCCTCCGTCAATGCGCGAACCACGGCGTCCGCGAGCAGTCGACCACGTCGTGTCAACACGATACGGCCTCGGAGCGCTGCGGCGGGCTCGACGAGCTCGTCGGCGATGAGTCCGGCCACGGCGGAGCGACGCGATGCAGGAATCTGATCGATCGCCAGACCCTCGCGAATGCGGGACTGCAACAGCACCCGCTCGAGGATGGCTGCGGAACCATCGACGGTTTCGCGCGCGTACGCAGGACTGTGCGAAGCGGCGAGGCGCTGCGCGTAAGCAGCGGGGTGCTTGACGTTCCACCAGCGGGTGCCGTCGACGTGTGAGTGGGCGCCGGGGCCATACCCCCACCAGTCGGTGCCGCGCCAGTACGCGAGGTTGTGGCGCGAGCGGTGGTTCTCGCCGCGGGAAAAGTTGCTGACCTCGTACCAGTCAAAACCGGCAGCGGCGAGCTGGTCGTCGACGAGCTCGTACATATCTGCTTGCAGGTCATCGTCGGGCGCCGGAACCACGCCAGAGCGAATCTGGCGCGCCAGTTTCGTGCCGTCTTCAATGATGAGGGCGTATGCCGAAATGTGGTCAGGCTCGAGATCGATGGCGGTGCGCACGGAGGCTGCCCAGTCGTCGAGCGACTCCCCCGGTGCGCCGTAGATGAGGTCGATGCTGACGTCGAGCCCGGCTTCACGTGCCGCTGCCACAGCGGTCGCGACGTTTTCCGGGTTATGGGTGCGGTCGAGCGCTGCGAGCACGTGCGGAACGCTCGACTGCATGCCGATCGAGACGCGGTTGACGCCGGCGGCGGCAAGCTCAGCCATGACCGCGGGGGTCACGGTGTCAGGGTTGGCCTCGACTGTCACTTCGGCGTCTGTGGCCAGCCCAAAAGCGTCGCGCACGCCACCGAGCATGCGGGCGAGGTCTCCGGCGGGCAGCAACGTTGGCGTGCCACCGCCAAAGAATACCGTCTGCGCTTGACGCAACGGGCCGATGTCGCTCAGGACGTGACGCGACAGCTCCACCTCTTGCAGCAGAGTGTCGGCGTACGTGTCTTGCCGGGCGCCGCGCAGTTCGGTGGCGGTGTACGTGTTGAAGTCGCAGTAGCCGCAGCGCACACGGCAGAACGGCACATGCAGGTATACGCCAAAATCAACGTCGCTGTGCGCGACAGTAGTTTCGGGGAGAGCGCCGGAGGTCGGAACCTCGTCACCCTCAGGAAGCGGGCCGCCCATTACGCGGTGGGGGTGGCAAACAGCGGCGAAATCGCGCGCAAGTAGCCGCTGAAGAGTTCTTTGCGGCGGCGACGCGTCAGCACCGGCAGCACTTTGTACAGCACCGATTCGGGAGCATCAAACGCACGCACGGTGAACCACACCTCATCATTCTGCAGCCACTCGAGCATGAAGCTCTCTTCGCCGCTGACGACAGAATCGTCCATGGTTCCGAGGGCGAAGCCAACGCGACGGGGCTCTTCAATGACGAAGATCACGCGCAACTCAGCGTCGGCACGCTGGCCGCCGACGCGTCCGCGCACGTGCACCGTGGTTCCGGCGCTCACGTAAGGCGTGCCGTCAGCGTCAAAACGTTGCTCCGGCTCAGTCTTCGACGGACGAACGGGATTACCCTCTTCGTCAAAGCTGACGCCGAGGTAGCTCGGCTCAGACGCCGGACGCACATCGCTCAGGGTAAGACCCGAAGCCTTGTGCGTTGTCCATGACAGCAGCGCGTCGCTGGCGGTCGCAAACCGCTCAGCACCGCTACCGATTCGCCAAGATTCCTCCGCCGGGATGCTGCGCTCGGGCGGATACTGCATGAGATCCGGGGCCTGCGTTGCTCCGACGGCGGCGTAATTGACGGTCTCGTCTCTAAACGTCCCGCGCCGCATAAAAAACAGCCTAACTGTCGTTGCTGGTCGATGCCGGAGAATTGCTCACAGTGTCGCCAATGCCAGGGATTCGTTGAGCAGATATCAGGGTCTCCCCTGATTCTTCTACTTTTCCTTGGTCTCGACGTCGCCGGACAGCGCCGCGATGAACGCTTCTTGCGGCACCTCGACGCGACCAACCATCTTCATACGCTTCTTACCTTCCTTCTGCTTCTCGAGCAGCTTGCGCTTACGGCTGATGTCACCGCCGTAGCACTTAGCAAGAACGTCTTTTCGGATGGCACGAATGGTTTCGCGAGCGATGATGCGGGCGCCAATCGCGGCCTGAATCGGAACCTCGAACTGCTGGCGCGGGATCAGCTTGCGCAGGCGCTCGGTCATCAGCGTGCCGTAGGCGTAGGCCTTTTCACGGTGAACGATCGAGCTGAACGCGTCAACCTTCTCGCCCTGCAGCAGAATGTCGACCTTAACGAGGTCGGCCTCTTGCGAGCCGGCGGGTTCGTAGTCGAGCGAGGCGTAGCCCTGCGTGCGGCTCTTCAAGTGGTCGAAGAAGTCGAACACAATCTCACCGAGCGGCATCGTGTAGCGCAGCTCAACGCGATCTTCGGAGAGGTACTCCATGCCGAGCAGCGTGCCACGACGCGACTGGCAGAGTTCCATCACGGTGCCGACGTAGTCCTTCGGCAGCAGGATGCCCACCTTGACGATCGGCTCCGACACGGTCGCAACGCGACCATCCGGGTACTCGCTCGGGTTGGTGACCGAAACGTGCTGGTTGTTATCGGTGGTGACCTCGTACGTCACGCTCGGTGCGGTCGTGATGAGGTCAAGGCCGAACTCACGCGACAGGCGCTCGGTGATGATCTCCAGGTGGAGAAGACCGAGGAAGCCACAGCGGAAGCCGAATCCGAGGGCGACAGACGTCTCCGGCTCGTACTGCAGCGAGGCGTCCGACAGCTTGAGCTTATCGAGGGCTTCACGCAGATCGGGGTAGTCAGAACCATCGATCGGGTAGATGCCCGAGAAGACCATCGGCTTCGGGTCGACGTAGCCCGCAAGCGCCTCTTCTGCTGGCCGGCGGTGGTTGGTGACCGTGTCGCCGACCTTAGAAAGACGCACGTCCTTCACACCGGTGATGAGGTAACCCACTTCACCGACGGACAGGCCCTTCGTGGGAATCGGCTCGGGGCTCGAGACACCAATCTCGAGGACCTCGTGGGTGGCACGGGTCGACATCATCTGAATGCGCTCGCGCGGCTCCAGGCGGCCGTCGATCATACGCACGTACGTGACAACGCCACGGTAAGAGTCGTAGACCGAGTCGAAAATCATGGCGCGCGCGGGCGCGTCAGCGTCACCCTTCGGAGCCGGAATCTGCTCGACGATGCGGTCGAGGAGCTCTTCAACACCCATGCCCGTTTTGCCGCTGACGCGAAGAACGTCTTCGGGCTTGCCGCCGATGAGGTTCGCGAGTTCAAGCGCGTACTTCTCGGGGTCAGCCGCGGGCAGGTCGATCTTGTTCAGCACCGGAATGATCGTGAGGTCATTCTCGAGCGCCAGGTACAGGTTCGCGAGGGTCTGCGCCTCGATACCCTGAGCCGCGTCGACCAGCAGGATCGCGCCTTCACAGGCGGCGAGCGAACGCGACACCTCGTATGTGAAGTCAACGTGACCCGGGGTGTCGATCATGTTCAGGGCGTACGCCTGGTTGCCATCAGACCAGGGCAAGCGAACGGCCTGGCTCTTGATGGTGATACCGCGCTCGCGCTCGATATCCATGCGGTCCAGGTACTGGGCACGCATCTCACGGTCAGAGACAACACCGGTGATCGACAGCATGCGGTCAGCAAGCGTCGATTTGCCGTGGTCAATGTGCGCGATGATGCAGAAGTTGCGGATCTGCTCGGGCGGCGTCGCAGCGGGCTCGAGAGGCTTCAGGGCTCGGGGAGACATATCTAACAGAGTCTATCTGCCCGCGAGCATTTCTGCCGCCTCGAGAGTGTCACCGCGGCGGGTCGAGTCCTGCCGCGAGCGCCGGCGGGACCACGTGAGCGGTTGCGAGGGATAGCGGCGGGGGCGAGAACTTTCGTTGGCGATCACGCGAACGGCCGCCAAACGACGAAAGAAGGTTGTCTCTCGACACGCGAAGGTGAGAGAAACCTCACCATCAAACCCTTGATTCTGAGTGCCCGCTGGGAAGACGCTCGACACATTGTTGTTCCTTCTCCCACCCCTTTGGAGGCACCATGTCGTCCCCTTCCTCTACGCGCTCTCGGCGCGTGCTTGCTCCGGCCGCGGTTGCCGGACTCGTCTTGGCGTCTGTGGGCATATCCGCCCTACCCGCGTCAGCGGCGGTGTCTGTTGACGCCCCGGTCATCATCAGTGAGGTCTACGGTGGCGGCGGTAACTCCGGTGCCGCGTTCAACCGTGACTTCATCGAGCTCATCAATGTGTCAGACGCGACCGTCGACCTCAGTTCGTGGAGCGTGCAGTATGCCTCCACCACGGGCGGCACGTGGCAGGTCACTCCCCTCACCAGCATGACCCTGGACGCCGGTAAGACACTCCTCGTCGGTCAGGCGACCGGTTCGAACACGTCACTGCCGGGTTTTGACCCTGACGTCAACGGCACGATTGCGATGAGCGGAACCGGCGGCAAAGTCGCGCTGGTAAATTCTGCCAGCGCGCTTTCTGGTTCCACGGGTCTCGCCCAGGCAGAGAGCGTCATCGACTACGTCGGATGGGGTGCGGCAACAGACTTTGCCGGCGCCGCGGCGCCCGGAACATCGAACAGCACGAGCATCTCGCGTAATGGCGACGCCGTGAACACGATCAACAACGCGGCAGACTTCGCGACACAGACGCCGACGCCGCAGGCATTGGGTGACGGCGGTGGACCGGTCGATCCCGGTGAGGAAGAAACCCTCACGATCGCCGAGATTCAGGGCACCGGCGACGCATCGCCGTATGTGGGCGCAACGGTGCGCACGCAGGGCGTCGTCACCGCCGCGTACGCGACCGGGGGCTTCAATGGCTACACGATCCAGACTCCGGGCACCGGTGGTGTGAGCGACCTCGGTTCGCACCTGGCGTCGGACGCGATCTTCATCTACTCGCCCGCGACCGTCTCGAGCGTCGCCATTGGTGACACGGTCGAGGTCGCCGGTGTGGTCTCCGAGCACTTCGGCCTCACGGAGATCACGGTGACCGCTGGAAACGTCACTCAGCTCCCTGCCGCGAGCGCACCGCTTGCGATCACCGCGGCGTGGCCGGCCGACAACGCGACGCGCGAGACGCTCGAGTCAATGCTCTACCTGCCGACGGAGTCGTTTACCGTGAGCAACACCTACACGACGCACCAGTACGGTGAGGTCGGGTTGGCGTGGGGCGGAACCCCGCTGCAGCAGCCGACGGATGTGGCGGTTCCTGGTTCCGCTGAGGCGGCAGCGGTTGCCGCTAACAATGCGGCACGTGCGGTGACGCTCGACGACGGTGCGTCGACCAACTACCTGAACTCTGCCAACACCTCCCTGGTTCCGGCCTACGTGTCTCTCAGCGAGCCGGTAACCGTGGGCGCATCGGCGACGTTGACGGCGCCACACATCGTGGACTTCCGTAACGACGTCTTCAAGCTCAACCCGACCTCTCCCCTGCCCGGTGGCATTCCCGACTCCGTGGACTTCGCGAACATCCGCCCGGCGGCTCCCGCTGAGGTGGGTGGCGACGTGTCGGTCGCATCGTTCAACGTGCTGAACTACTTCACGACGCTCGGCATCGACACCGCGTCGTGCACGGCTTACACCGACCGCGCCGGCGATGGCGTGACCGTCCGTGGCGGTTGTGACCAGCGCGGCGCATGGGACGGCGCTGACTTCGATCGTCAGCAGGAGAAGATCGTGGCTGCCATCAACGGCCTCGATGCTTCCGTTGTCGGTCTCATGGAGATTGAGAACTCGGCAGCTCTGGGTGAGGCAACGGACGAAGCCTTGCTGAGTCTGGTTGAGGCTTTAAACGCGGGGCTCGAGACACCCAAGTGGGCGGCTGTTGCTTCGGCCTCGAACCTCCCGCCGCTGGCTGAGCAAGACGTCATCACGAACGCGATCATCTATCAGCCCGCTCTCGTCACCCCGGTGGGTGCAGCCTCCGCGTTTGGCGAGCAGAGCGGCGATGGCGAAGCCTTCGGCAACGCTCGTGAGCCCATCGCGCAGACGTTTGTGCCGGCAACGGGTGGTACGGCGTTCACGGTCGTCGTGAACCACTTCAAGTCGAAGGGTTCGGCGGGCCCGTGGCCGGGCGATGCTGACACCGGTGACGGCCAGGGCTCGTCTGTGGAGTCGCGCGTTCGTCAGGCCACGGCACTGCGTGACTGGATTGCCACCGACCCGACGGGCAGTGGCTCGAGCGATGTGCTTCTCGTCGGTGACTTCAACTCGTACGGACAGGAAGACCCGCTGCAGGTTCTGTACCAGGCCGGTTTCGTCAACGCCGAGCACCACTACGGCGTGACGGACTCGACCTATGTGTTCCAGGGACTCTCGGGCTCGCTCGACCACGTGCTGTTGAGCCCCTCGGCGCTGGAGCGCTCAACGGGTGCCACGGTGTGGGACATCAACGCGGGCGAGGCCCTCGCGCTAGAGTACAGCCGCTATAACTCCGTCGGCGCGCTCTACCACGAGGCCTCCCCCTACCGGTCGAGCGACCACGACCCTGTGCTGGTCGGGTTGAACGCTGGGCAGGTGGCGTCGAGCACGTCACTCGCACTGAGTGCTTCATCGGTTGTTGCAGGTTCGACAGTCACAGCGACGGCTACCGTGGCGACGGATGGCGACAGCAGCGGAACCGTGGAGTTCGTTGTTGACGACGTCGTCGTTGGCAGCGCGGCGACAGTGAATGGTGTTGCCTCACTCGCGTTGCCATCAACGCTGGGTGTTGGTGACCACACGGTTGTCGCGATCTTCGGTGGTTCCGCTACCGCACTCGCATCAACTTCCGCCGGTGTCACGCTGACGGTGACGGAGCGAGCACCGATCGCGTCGTCGCTGTCGCTGGACAGCAACTTCCTGGTGATCAACCGGTTCTTGCCCGCGAAGGTGACGGCAAGCGTGACCGTACCCGGTGGTTCCACTGCCGGAACCGTGTCGTTCTACGCTAGCGACCGTCTGCTAGGCAGTGCTCCGGTCAATGCACAGGGCACGGCGAAGTTCACGGTGTCTGACCGCCTGCACCGCGGACTCCAGCGCATTACCGCCGTGTTCACCCCCGCTGGCTCGGGCGTGACGGTGTCGCAAGACACGACGTGGGTGCTCGTGCTGCGGTAAGCGCCTGATGATTGCCCGTGCGGTGGAGAATTTCTCTCCCCGCACGGGCAATCGTGGTTTTAGGGTGGGCGTATGAACGGCGGGACGGCGATCGAGGTGGTGCTGGTGCACGGCATCCGCACGTCGGCGACGATGTGGCGAGCGCAGGTCGAATATCTCGAAGGTCTCGGATACCGAGTGACGGCGGTTGACCTGCCCGGCCACGGCACCCGGATGACAGAGACATTCACGTTGAGTGGGGCGCTCGAGACGATCGACACCGCGGTGCGTGATGCCACCGGGCCGGTGCTGCTCGTCGGGCATTCCATGGGCGGGCTGTTGTGCACGGCCTATGTCGGCGGTGAAACAGCGCCGCCCGTCGCCGGATTCATCGCTGCCTCATGCACCGCCTTTCCACGGGGTGCGGCGTTGGCGACATATCGTGCGCTCGCCGGAACCTTTAACTCGCTGCCCGATAAGGGCATGTGGTTGACGAAGCAGATGCTCGCCGCCACCTTGCCCGACGAAACCCGTGCCGATTTTGGTGCCGGCGGGTACGCGCTGGCTGCGCAAGATACGGCACTGCGAAGCCTCGCCGCTCTCGACCTGCGCACCGCCCTCACCCGCATCATGGTTCCGACCTGGTTCGTTAACGGGCAGTACGACCAACTGCGGGTTTCGGAGAAGGTTTTCGTGAAGCTCGTGCCGGGCTCTGAACTCATCGTGGTTCCGCGCGCTACCCACCTCGTGTCTGCCATGAGACCGGCGGCATTCAATGCGGCGTTGCGGCTCGCGATCGCTACGCTGGAGAGGGATCTGGCAGCTACCGACGTGGCTGCCGAATCGAGCGCCTGAGGATTTTCTGACACGGCCGCCCTCGAATCGCGCAACGGCCCGTTTGCTGATAGAGTTGGTCATTGGCTTGCGTGTGGGTTTTCCCTCACGTCCGCCGAGCGGCAGCCCTCTCCTTGCCACTTGGCATTTCAAACCGTCCAACTGGAACGAAAGTCTGACCACACGTGGCAAACATCAAGTCGCAGATCAAGCGCAACAAGACCAACGAGAAGGCTCGCGAGCGCAACAAGGCTGTCAAGTCTGAGCTTCGCACGGCAATCCGCCGCACCAACGAGGCTGTTGCTTCGGGTGACAAGGCAGCTGCCGAGTCGGCCCTGAAGCTTGCTTCGAAGAAGCTCGACAAGGCCGTCAGCAAGGGTGTTATCCACGAGAACCAGGGCGCTAACCGCAAGTCGGCTATCGCTAAGAAGGTCTCGGCACTCTAAGCCCAGCTTTTTTAGAACGCCCGCTCCCTTTTGGGGGCGGGCGTTCTGCTTTCCCCCGGCCAACGTGGTTCCGCTCTTCCTGTTCTGCACGACGAAATCGAAACATGCAGGCGGCACGCCGAGTTTTCTGACCCGCTGGAAGGATCGATCGTGCACAACAGGACGCGGGTGTGGGCCAGGTCCTGGCTGGGTACCTGGTTACAGCGTGGTGCGGCGGGAGTGTGGATCCCAGCCAAACGGTGCGCGCGTGGCAATCACCGTGACGAGGCGTTCGAGGGCGAAGATCGGGTCGCGTGAGGCACCCTTAACCTCGGCATCGGCGCGCGCGGCCGCCTGAATCGCGAGGCCGAGCGACAGGTTGTTCCAGCCGCGGGCCTCGTTGCGGGCGCGGCGTACCTGCCAGTCCTTCATGTTCCACCGTGCGGCAAGAGCCTGGTCGCTTTCGTTCGCGCCCGCGACACGGGCGATGCCACGGAGCTTCATCGCGAATGCCGCGACCATCGGCACCGGGTCAACGCCTGACGACAGCGCATGCCGCAACGTTGCGAGCGCCTGGGGCAGGTTGCCCGCGATCGCAAAGTCGGCCACGGCAAACGCCGTCACCTCGACGCGGCCGCCGTAGTACTTCTCAACAACCTCTTCGGTGATTTCGCCGGGCACATCAGCAATGAGCTGCTGGCACGCGGCTGCGAGCTCAGTGACATCTGTGAACGCATTAATCAGTACGCGGAGCGCGTTCGGGTTGATACGTTTGTCGGCCGCAGCAAACTCACCACGGGCGAAGTCAACACGCTCGTCATCGTTCTTGATCGCCGGGCACGCAATCTCGATGCCACAGCCAGAACCCGCACGAATCGCGTCGAGGAGCTTCTTGCCGCGCACACTCGCACTCGTGTGGCGGAGGATGACCGTCGCGCCCTCCTGCGGGTTCTCGAGGTACGCCAGCGCCTCGGTCAAAAATGTGTCGGTGCACTTTTCAACACCCGATACCCGCACCAGCCTCGGCTCACCGAACAGCGACGGCGACGTCACAGCGAACAGCGTGCCCGATTCGTAGTCATCAGCACGAACGTCGGAGACTTCGAGCGACGGATCTTCGGCACGCAGGTAGGCACGAACGCCCGCGATGGCGCGCTCAGCACAGACCTCTTCTGGGCCAGACACCAGCACAATGGGTGCCGGCTGCGGACGCCGCCACGACACCTGCGGAATCGCAGACGCGGCGGCTTTCGCAGCGGGCCGGCGCGGTGCAGGAGTCATACTCCGAGCCTACCGCCCACCGCCGACACCGCGCCCCGCGCCGCCGCCCGGAAACGGTCGTGCGTTCGCGCTGGCGCCAGACGCCGAGACCGTCATCGAGGAGGCTCACTGTCGTCGTGCTGTCCAGATCGGTGCGGAAAATGACCGCGCCACCCGCCGCCAGCGTGTCGAGGATCTCCTGCCGCGGATGCCCGTAGTCGTTCTCCCCAACCCCGATCAGCGCGACCGCCGGGGATGCCTCGTCGTACAGACGCGGTTCTTGGTCGGCGCTCCCATGGTGTGCGACCTTGACCACGTCGTAGGGCCCGTGCACGGAACCAGTGGCCAGCACCCCCTGTTGGGCTTCGGCCGACAGATCACCCAGAAAGAGCGACCGCGGCACACCGCCCCCACTCACCTCCCACACGATGCTCGCGTCATTGCCCGGTGCCGGCGTTTGTGTCGGCCACAGCACTTCCCAGCGCGCCGCACCCATGGTTCCGGTCATCCCCGACACGGCTGGGATGAGCTGGGCGCCACCGTCACGAAGATCGTCGAGTCGTTGTTGCGCCAGCGCATCGGGTACCGGGCCATGGAGCACCGTGTCGACTTTGCCAACAACGGCGTCGGTGCCGCCGACATGGTCGAGGTCGAAGTGCGTCAGCACGAGGAGGTCGATGTGCGAGATCTGCAAGAGTTCGAGGCATTGGGACAGCAGCGCAGGGTCGACGCCCGTGTCGATCAGGGCGACCGCCTCCCCCGAACGCGCGATCATTGCATCACCCTGGCCAACGTCGCACGCGGCGATGGCCCACCCGGTCGGCACGGCCTGCGGCGCGACGAGCGTGCGCACCGCGACCAGCCCGAGACCCACCGCAATCGTGGCTGCCACCGTTGTGGCCGCGATCAGCCGCCAGCGCGCCTGGCGCGACATCAGGGCCACCAGTGCGGCGGCCGTCACGATGGCGAGCAAGACTGCACCCACAACGCCGTCGGGCCACGCCATGCGGCCACCCGGCACCTGTGCTGCGACCTCGGCGACGGCGGCGATCCAGGTCGCTGGCGCCCATGCCAGGGCGGTCAGCGCGAAGCCGACTCCCGGAACCATGCCCAGCAGGCACGCGAGCAGGCCCACGATCGTGGCGATCGGTGCCGCGGGTGCGGCAATGAGGTTGGCCAGGGTTCCGATCGCGGAAATGTGTGGATCGATCAGAATGATGATCGGGGCGCACACGAGTTGAGCGGCGAGTGGCACCGCAACAGCCAGCGCAAGCGGGGCCGGCATCATGATCTCGAGCTTGTTGGCGAGCGGGGCTGCCAACAGCAGGAGTGCTCCGGTCGCGGCGACTGACAGGGCGAAGCCGATTGATGTCGCGAGCCACGGGTCAGCGATGAGCAACACCGCCACGGCCAGCGCGAGCACCGGCACGCCCGCTCGGGCCCGGCCCAGCAGGAGTGCAAGCATTGCCCCGGCAGCCATTGCACCCGCGCGAATCACGCTCGGCTCCGGCGTCACCAGCAGAATGAACCCCGCGAGTACCGTGAGCGCGACGCCCACGCGCACACCGCGTCGCGCACCGCACAGGGCAGCCAGCCAGAACGCTGCCCCCGTCACGATCGCGCAATTCGCGCCGCTGACAGCTGTTAAGTGCGACAGCGACGATTGCGTCATCTCCACGTCGAGTTCATCGCTCACGATCGTTGTGTCGCCCACGGCCAGCCCCGGTATCAGCTCGGCTCCGCGCCCCGGAAACAGTGATGCCAGAGCGGACAGATCCTGACGGAGATCGGCGGCGACGAGAAGCAACCCACCCGGCGGTGCCAGCACCACGGGAGCCTCCGCCGCGATGACGCGCGACGCGACCCGTTGCCCAGCAAATGGTTCCGCCGCCTTTCCAGATATTCGAATGACGGAACCAAGATCAAGATGCGCCGGACGCTCGCCACTCATAAACACGGCGACGGGCGTGTTCGCCCCTGCGAGCGGTGTACTGATCTCAAACCGCCACCCGCCGCCAGTAGCGGGCTCGACCTTCGAGGTCACCGTGGCGACCGCCTCGTCGAGTCGCTCGACGGCGGCCGCTGCCGTTCGTTGCGGGGCGGCCAGCGCCACTTGGCCCGCAACCACCCCGGCGGCCACAAACGCGATCATGACGATCGACAGCGTGGCCCGGTTTGTCAGGAGCGCTCGGGCGAGCATGAGGGCGGCAACGCTGAAGCACACAGCGGCGAATACCCACGCGAACTCCGGCACCATGACAGCGATGATGCCAACCGCCCAGGCACCCAGCGCGATCGGCAACAGCCGCACGTCAACGCGCCGCTTCACGTCACCCCACCTTGACCAACGGCCGAAGCACCTCGAGCATTTTCTCGCCGATTCCCGACACATTGCCGAGATCATCGACGGTGCGAAACGGGCCGTTCTCGTCACGCCAAGAGATGATGCGTGACGCGAGTGCTTCGCCGATGCGCGGCAATTCTTCGAGTTCGGCGGAGGTCGCAGCGTTGATGTTAATCAGCCCATCGTCGAACTGTTCAGGCGCGGCACCATCTGCGCTAAGCGTCGGCACCACGAGTTGCTCACCGTCAATGACAAGTCGTGCGAGGTTGATGCCGGCCGCGTTCGCATCGTCGCGAAATCCACCCGCCGCTGTCACCGCGTCGACCACGCGCGCATCAGCGTCGAGCACATAGACACCCGGCGTGACCACGGCGCCCTGCACGTCAACATAGATCGGCGCGGCGGTGGCGGCCGATGCCGGAACCGACACCACTTGCTCCCCCGCCGACCGCACGACGCCCATGCCGACGACGACCGCGAACACGCCGACGATCACGATGAGCGCCGCGCCGATCCCAATTCGCAACGCCCGCTGCGCGCGTGGCTGTGCGGAGTCCGACATACCGCCACGCTAGGCACCCACAAACCGCTGGTTCCGCTCATCCCCAGCTTTGGGTACCGAAACCCCAAAGTCGCCGCCTGGGGAGGAAAGTACCGTGACGAAACGCGGAAGTCCCCGGAACCATGAGGGTTCCGGGGACTTCGGGAAGCGAAACTTACGCCTTGACGGCGAAGTTCACGATCTTCGGGGCGCGAACGATCACCTTCATGATCTGGGCGTCACCGATGGCGCGGATGGTCTTCTCGTCGGCGCGAGCCAGGGCCTCGAGCTCTTCGGCCGAGATCTTGGTCGGCACCTCGAGCTGCGAACGGACCTTGCCGTTGACCTGCACAACGCACGTTGCGGTGTCTTCGACCAGCAGCGCCGGGTCGGCGGTACGCCAGTTCACTACACCTGCGAAGCCGTCGTGGCCCAGAATGTGCCACATCTCTTCAGCCGAGTGCGGCGCGATCAGGTCGAGCACGAGTGCGATAGCCTCGGCAGCTTCGCGAACCGCGGGGTCACCAGCGCCCGCACCGGAATCGATCGTCTTGCGGGTTGCGTTGACGAGCTCCATGAGGCGGGCGACGACAACGTTGAACTTGGTCTGCTCGACGAGTGCCGGCACCTCGGCCCACACCTTGTGAGTCACGCGGCGCAGCGCCACGTCACCGTCAGCGAACAGGGCGTCAACGGGCGACGAGACCTCGCGAGCAATACGCATCGCACGCGAGAGGAACTTGAAGGCACCCGTCGTCGAGACGTCCTTCCAGTCTTTGTCGTCTTCAACGGGGCCGGCGAACGCGAGCGCCGTGCGCAGCACGTCAGCACCGTGCGCCTCGAGCTCGTCGTTGAACAACACCAGGTTGCCCTTCGACTTCGACATCTTCGTGCCATCGAGAATAACCATGCCCTGGTTGATCAGGCTGGTGAACGGCTCGGTGAAGTCGACGTAGCCGAGGTCAAATAGCACCTTCGTGATGAAGCGTGCGTACAGCAGGTGCAGAATCGCGTGCTCAACGCCACCGATGTAGTGGTCAACCGGCGCCCACTTAGCGGCCTCCGCCGGGTCGAACGCCTGCGTTGGGTCGTTCGCATTCAGGAAGCGCAAGTAGTACCACGACGAGTCAACGAACGTGTCCATCGTGTCGGGATCACGCTGTGCCGCTTCACCCGTCACGGGGTCGACCGTGTTGACCCACTCGGTGGCGCCGCCCAGCGGTGACGTTCCCTTCGGTTTCAGGTCGAGGCCCGCAGCGCTCGGCAGGCGCACCGGCAACTGGTCGGCCGGAACCTTCTCCAGGCGACCGTCGGTGGTGTGCACCATCGGGATGGGGGTTCCCCAGAACCGCTGGCGTGAAATCAGCCAGTCGCGCAGACGGAACGTCGTGGTCGCTCGGCCCCCACCGTTCGCCTCAAGTTCAGCGATGACGCGCTCGATCGCGGTGCGCTTGCTCAGGCCGTTGAGTGAACCCGAGTTGATCAGGCGACCTTCGCCGGTCAGCGCGACGCCGGTTTTACCCGGGTGCAGCTCATCGATCGACGCGGCAACGGCGTCGAGGTCCTCGGGGTCGACAACCGTGATCGCGCCTGTGATCGGCGCGGTGGTGTCAACAACGACCTTGATCGGCAGGTCGAAAGCGCGGGCAAAGTCGAGGTCACGCTGGTCGTGCGCGGGCACAGCCATGACGGCGCCGTGACCGTAGTCAGCGAGCACGTAATCGGCAGCCCAGATTGGCATCTTTTCCCCGTTGACCGGGTTGATCGCGTAGCGACCGAGGAACACACCGGTCTTCGGTCGGTCCGTCGACTGGCGCTCAATTTCGCTGTGACGGCCCACCTCTTCGAGATATGCCTGGAAACGCATACGCACGTCAGCGTCAGCTCCTGCGGCCAATTCGGCAGCCAGATCAGAGTCCGGAGCCACCACGAAGAACGTCGCGCCGTGCAGCGTGTCGGGGCGGGTCGAGAAGACCGTCACCTTCTCGGTGCGACCCTCGATTTCAAAGTCAATGTCAGCGCCCTGCGAGCGGCCGATCCAGTTGCGCTGCATCTGCAGCACCTTGCTCGGCCAGCGGCCCTCCAGCTGGTTCAGGTCGTCGAGCAGACGGTCAGCGTAATCGGTGATCTTGAAGTACCACTGCGTCAGCTTCTTCTTAACGACCTGGGCGCCACAACGCTCACACAGACCATCAACAACCTGCTCGTTTGCGAGCACGGTCTGGTCGTTCGGGCACCAGTTGACTGGCGACTCCTTGCGGTATGCCAGGCCACGGTCGAACATCAGCTGGAACAGCCACTGGTTCCAGTGGTAATACTCCGGGTCAGACGTGTGCAGTTCGCGCGTCCAGTCGAACGAGACGCCGTAGCGCTTGAAGCCCGTCTTCTGCTGCTCGATGTTCGCGTACGTCCACTCGCGCGGGTCAGCACCACGCTTGATCGCCGCGTTCTCCGCGGGCAGACCAAACGAGTCCCACCCGATCGGGTTCAGAACGTTGTAGCCGCGGTGACGCCAGTAGCGCGCCACGATGTCGGAGTACAGGTAGTTCTCGGCGTGCCCCATGTGCAGGTCACCCGAGGGGTACGGGAACATCGCCAGCACGTACTTACGCGGGCGGGTGTCTTCGTCACCACCGGCGTTGAAGGGCTGCTCGTCGGCCCAAAGTCGCTGCCACTTGGCCTCGATCGCATGCAGGTCGACGCCAGTTTCGGCAGAGTCCATGGGGGCAGCTTGTGACACGGGTACTTCCTCAGCAGAGTAAAACGAAAAACGCGTTCTTCTATCCTACCGAACCGGTTCCCACTCCGCCGCGACGCGAGCCCCCAGCGCCGCGAGCGGCGCCCGCGCCTTAATCGCAACCTCGGCGACCTCATCCGCCGCAATCGAACCCCACGTGATACCGCCACCGGCACCCACATACGCTTCCGTGGTTCCGACGATCACCGTACGAATAACCATCGCCAGATCAGCGGAACCATCGTGCGAGATCCAGCCGAAACAACCGGAATACACGCCCCGGCCGCCACGCTCGAGCCCGTGCAGAATTGTCATCGCACTGAGCTTCGGCGCTCCCGTCATCGACCCGGCTGGGAAGGTGGCATCCAGCACGTCACTCACCGTGGTTCCGGCTGCCACCTGACCCGACACCGTGCTCACCAACTGGTGAACCGCGCGGTAAGACTCGACGTGCCACAGCTTGTCGACACGAACGGAACCCGGGGTGCAGATGCGTGACAGATCGTTGCGCATCAGGTCAACGATCATGACGTTTTCGGCACGCTCCTTCTCGCTCGCGAGCAGCTCCGCTGCGAGACGCGCGTCCTCTTGCGGCGTCTCGCCCCGGGGCCGCGTGCCCTTGATGGGCTTGGTGCTGATGCGCGCGCCCTCAATGGTCACGAACTGCTCCGGGCTCGCACTCACGAGCGTTGTCTCGCCGACGCGAATGTACGCGGCGTGGTGCGACGGCGTCGCCGCCCGCAAGCGGAGAAACACATCGGCCGCGTCGTGTGCGCCCGCAACCGTAAACCGCGTCGTCATGCAGAGCTGATACGCGTCACCCTGGCGGATCGCCTCACGGCACGCCTCGATATCAGCGGCATACTCGGCCGCCGTGTGGCGCGCGACGGCCTCGTGGGGTTGCGCAGCCAGCGCGAGCGGAACTTCGGGTTCAGCGTCGAGGCGCTGTTGCGTTGCCGCGGCGAAAGCTTCGGCATCAGCGACCGGCGCGACAGCCCACACCACGCGCGCCGCGAGATCGAAAGCGAGGAACGACTCGGCGCTGATCGCTACGCCGCGTTCAGCATCGACTGCGGGCGCGCCAGCGCGGGCGGCTGCGTCGTCGTAGCCGAGCCACGTAATCCAGCCCCCACGGAACGGACCCACCGGCCATTCGTCGCCAGCGCCGCGAACGACAACGTCAAGCGCCTCGTCGAGGTCAACGCGCGACCCGACTCCGAGATAGCTCCATCCCGTGCTCGCCTGTGCGCCGGCATCAAGAAAAAATGCAACGTCGGCGTGACGTTCAGAGGCGTGAAACAACGCGTCGGGTGACACCCACCCGCGCAACTTCACGGCAGTGAGGTTCGTCGACATGCCACAACTCTACGGATTCTGGGGATCTCCCCCACGCATTGCCAGCCCACAGGCTTTAGGCTCACTTTTGTGAACGACATTGTCGGCGTGCTCATCGATCTGGTGCAGTCTGTCGATCCTGCCCTGCGCACGACGATCGCTGGCCTCGCGATCATGCTCGAAACAAGCGTGCTCATCGGCCTTGTCGTTCCGGGTGACACGATCGTCATCACCGCGGCGATGGGTGTTCAAGGGCCGCTCGACGGGATCATTCTTGCCGTCGTCGTAATCCTCGGTGCCCTCATCGGCGAATCGATTGGTTTCTGGTTGGGGCGCTGGCTCGGCCCGAAGATTCGCACCACGTGGCTCGGCCGCAAGATCGGCGAGAAGAACTGGGTGCGCGCCGAACGCTATCTGCAGCGCCGCGGCGGACCCGCCATCTTCATTTCGCGCTTTCTTCCGGTGCTGCACTCCCTGGTTCCGGTCACTGTCGGCATGAGCACCTTCTCGTACCGCCGCTTCATCGCGTGGACGCTGCCCGCGTGCACGCTGTGGGCGGGGCTCTACGTCACGGTCGCCGCCGGCGCTGCCCAGACCTATGCACATTTGAGCTCGAGCCTGCACTGGGCGGGATACCTCTTCGTTGGCATCATCGTCCTGTTCGCGATTGCGGTGTTTGTGGCCAAGAAGGTGCTGCAACGCCGTGAAAGCCGTCACCTCGGTGACAGCGATGACCAGCTTCCGAGCATCAACAACGTCGATCTCTTCGATGACGAGAGCCCGGCAACTGCCATCAATCCGAGAGACGTGAAAGACTAGAGGCGATGTTCTCTCAGTCCCCCGATCACCCGAAGATCAACTGGTTTGCCCGCCTCGAGCGCCGGTACCACGCGTGGCGTGAGCGTCGTGCGCGCAAGCGCGGCAAGACGCCGACGATCGTTCCGTTTCCCGGGTACGGCAGCGAAGATTGGGTGCGTGTTCTCGGGCGCGTACTGATTGTGCGCCCCCGCCGCCGCACCCCCGAGGGTGAGCTCGAGAGCGTCCGCGGCTGGCGTAGCTTCATGGGCATCCCGGTCAGCTTCTCGCTCGTAACCGTCACCGTCGGTGACGAATCATTCGAAATCACGGCTGACAGCGGCGGCGTCATTGACTTCGTCGTGAAGGCGAAACTGCCTGCCGGCTGGCAGAAGATCACGATGTCGGTCGAGGGCCAGCCTCCGGTCGAGGCTCACGTGCTGATCGTCGCGAACGACGCGCGTTTTGGCATCCTCAGCGATATCGATGACACCGTCATGGTCACGGCTCTCCCCCGCCCCCTTGTCGCGGCGTGGAACTCCTTCGTCATCGACGAGCACGCACGCCTGCCGGTTCCGGGCATGGCGGTGTTGCTCGAGCGCCTGGTGCGTGACAACCCCGGCTCGCCGATGATTTACCTCTCTACCGGCGCGTGGAACATTGCCCCCACGCTGTCGCGATTCCTCCGTCGTCATCTCTTCCCTCGTGGGGCGATGCTGCTGACAGACTGGGGCCCCACGCACGACCGTTTCTTCCGTTCCGGTCGCGAACACAAAGAGCGCAACCTGCGACGTCTCGCCGGAGAATTTCCCCACATCAAGTGGCTCCTCATTGGTGACGACGGCCAGCACGATGACTCGATCTATACCGAGTTCGCGAAGGAACACCCACAGAACGTCGCGGCCGTCGCGATCCGTCGGCTCTCACCCGCGGAGGCTGTGCTCGCCGGTGGTCGCGCGCTTGTAAACGACCACTCTGACACCCCGTGGGTGACCGCTCCTGATGGTGCCGGGCTTCTCGACCGGCTACGCGAAGAGGGCATCATCCGCTGACGCCACACGTGCGCGTCGCCGGCGATGTCGGCGGTGCGGCGTAGGCTGGCGGCATGTGCGGACGATTTGTCGTAGCGAATGTCGGGTCAGAGCTCGTTGGCGTCTT
Organism: uncultured Microbacterium sp.; assembly: GCA_947503655.1. Taxonomy (GTDB): domain Bacteria; phylum Actinomycetota; class Actinomycetes; order Actinomycetales; family Microbacteriaceae; genus Microbacterium. Next base: position 18,847 of record CANNEP010000001.1, on the reverse strand, counting down.
GCGCGTAGACCTCGAGGCTCAAGATCTACCTGCCCCGTCGTACAACGTGGCACCCACCGACCGCGTCGCTATTGTGCTTGATTCGGTGAAGACGGAACCACCGACACGGCGATTGGAACCAGCCCGCTGGGGTCTGGTGCCCAGTTGGGCAAAAGATCCCTCCGTGGGCCCGCGCGCCATCAATGCGCGCTCTGAAGAGCTGGAAGACAAACCGATGTTTCGGGGCGCCTTCGAAAACCGGCGTGCCATTGTTCCGGTCACCGGCTACTACGAGTGGCACACGACACCCGAGGGTAAGCAGCCGTACTTCATCCGGCCGGCTGATGGCGCGCCTCTCTTCTTTGCTGGCCTCTACGAATGGTGGAAGAACCCGGCAGCTGCGAACGACGACCCGAACCGGTGGATGCTGAGCTTCTCGATCCTGACGCGCTCCGCCACCGGCAATCTTGCCAGCATTCACGACCGCATGCCGGTGTTCGTCGACGACGACTACGCTGACGCCTGGCTCGACCCGACAGTCGACTACCCCCGGGATATTCTCGACGCCGCGACTGACGCTGCCGAAGGCATGGAGACGCTCCTTGAGGCCTACGCCGTCGACCGTGCCGTCGGCAATGTGCGCAACAATTCCCCCGCCCTCATCGAGCCCCTCGCGCAGTAGCGCTTCGGGCGGCTGCTCATGGGGGCCGCTCTGGTGAGTTAAAGCGCGCGCTCGAAGCGGCGCTCACGAAGCTCGTCGCCGTCGAAGTCATCGAGTTTGGTGGCGCCGCTGTCGTGCCACCCATTGCGCTCGTAAAAGCTAATTGCGCGATCGTTGCCGTCCAGCACCCAGAGGAACGCGTTCGTGAACCCGGAATCACGGAGCGCACGCGTGGCTGTACTCACGAGGTGATACCCGGCACCCGACCCCATGCTGATGGATCAGCATAGATCCCAGCAAAGCAAAACGGGCCGCTCCCGGAGGAACGGCCCGTTTGTGACTGATTGATCAGCGTGCGAAGTATCCGCGGTAGTACTCGTACACCCAACCCACGATGGCGATTGCGAAGACCGCAATACCGATCGGGAGGAGGAAGTGTCCGACTGCCATACCGACAAGGAAGATCGCTGCCGACGAAGCGAGCACGAGCGGCCACCACGACCACGGTGCAAACTCACCGATCTCGGGGTCACCGTCGTCGATGTCGCTGGTCAGGATGTCTTCCGGCAGCTCGCCACCCTGGTTCTTGTAAACGCGGGTCAGGTAAATACCGACCATGGCGCCCATCGCGGCGGTGAAGAACAACGCGGTCGAGCCAACCCACTCAATCTGGTCGACGAGGGGCAGACCCGGGTGAGCCAGGATGTTCCACGCGGTATACATGACGCCGACGAGGGCGAAGAAGACCGCGATGATCCACCAAAGGACAACATTGCTCTTCACGTTACTTGGCCTCTCCGTGCTTCTCGGCAAGGACAGCACCAGCGGGCGCAGCCTCAGGGTGGTTCAGGTCGAATGCCGGACGCTCCGAACGGATGCGCGGGATCGACGTGAAGTTGTGGCGCGGCGGCGGGCAGCTGGTGGCCCACTCGAGCGACCCACCGTAACCCCACGGGTCGTTGACCGTGACCTTCGGCGCGGTGCGCTGCGTGATCCAGACGTTCAGGAAGAACGGAATCATCGACGCACCGAGGATGATCGCACCCACGGTCGAGAGCTGGTTACCCCAGGTCCATCCGTCAGCCTCTGCGAAGTCTGCGTAACGACGCGGCATGCCGTCAACACCCAGCCAGTGCTGGACGAGGAACGTCATGTGGAAGCCGATGAACAGCATCCAGAAGTGTACGTAGCCGAGACGCTCGTTGAGCATCTTGCCCGTCCACTTCGGCCACCAGAAGTAGAAGCCGGCGAACATTGCGAACACAACGGTTCCGAAGACGACGTAGTGGAAGTGAGCGACAACGAAGTACGAGTCGGAGATGGCGAAGTCAAGCGGCGGCGAAGCCAGGATGACACCGGTCAGACCACCAAAGACGAACGACACCAAGAAGCCGAGGGCGAAGACCATCGGAGTTTCGAAGGTGACCGAGCCTCGCCACATGGTTCCGATCCAGTTGAAGATCTTCACACCGGTAGGAACGGCGATCAGCATCGTCATCAGGGCGAAGAACGGCAGCAGGACGGCACCGGTGACGTACATGTGGTGAGCCCACACCGCAACCGACAGCGTAGCAATAGCGATCGTCGCGTACACCAGCGTCTTGTAACCGAAGATCGGCTTGCGGCTGAAGACCGGGAAGATCTCCGAGACGATACCGAAGAATGGCAGGGCGATGATGTACACCTCGGGGTGACCGAAGAACCAGAACAGGTGCTGCCAGAGCAGAACGCCACCGTTAGCCGGATCGTAGATGTGCGAACCGAGGATGCGGTCGGACGCTGCTGCGAACATAGCCGCTGCCAGAACCGGGAAGGCCATCAGGATCAGGAGGCTGGTGACCAGTGTGTTCCACGAGAAGATCGGCATGCGCCACATCGTCATACCCGGAGCACGCATCGTGATGATCGTCGTGATGAAGTTCACGGCACCCAGGATGGTACCGAAACCACTCATACCCAGACCGACCATCCAGAGGTTTCCTCCGGCGCCCGGTGAGAACGATGCGTTCGCCAGCGGTTGATATGCAAACCAACCGAACGATGCCGCACCCGAGGGGGTGAGGTAGCCGGCGATAGCGATGAGCGAGCCGAAAAGGAACAGCCACAGTGCGAAGGCGTTCAGACGCGGGAAGGCCACGTCAGGCGCACCCAGCTGCAGCGGCAGAATCGCGTTAGCGAATCCGGCGAACAGCGGGGTCGCGAACATGAGGAGCATGATCGTGCCGTGCATCGTGAACAGCTGGTTGTACTGTTCCTTCGTCGGCACGATCTGCATGCCGGGAGCGAAGAGCTCAGCACGAATGATGAGAGCCATCACACCACCGAGCAGGAAGAACAGCACGGAGGCGATGAGGTACATGTACCCGATCGTCTTGTGGTCAGTGGATGTGATCCACTTCACCAGGACGTTGCCCTTTTGCTCAACGCGCGAGGAGCTCAGCAGAGCAGCCTGGCGCGGAGGCAGAACCGACGTAGCCATTAGTGGGATTCCTCTTCCTTAGCAGCAGGAGTACCTACACCGGGCAGGTTCTGCAGGCGGTCATACTCGTCCTGGATCGGACCGGTCTGACCAAGAGCCTCGAGCGATGCGAGGTACTCTTCGTACTCGGCTTCGCTGACGACCTCAACGTTGAACAGCATCATCGAGTGGTATTCACCACAGAGCTCTGCGCACTTACCGGCGTACGTGCCTTCACGCGTCGGCGTGAACGACCAGTAATTGTCGTGACCGATGTACATGTCCTTCTTGTACAAGAAGTCAATGATCCAGAACGAGTGGATAACGTCGCGCGACTCGAGCTGGAGCTTGACCGTCTTGTTCACGGGCAGCACGAGCGTCGGAAGCTCGCTCTCGACACGGTTGCCATTTTCGTCAGGCTGAACCTGGACACCCATGGTCCATACGCTGTCCGAACCATCAGTCTCGGTGCCGAGGTACTCGAAGTCCCAAGCCCACTGCTTTCCGGTGGCAATGATGGAGACATCCGGGTCTTCGTACTGCGTCTCGAGAACCGTCTGGTCGCGAGCCGTCAGCGTGAAGAAGCCAGCCACGAGGATCAGCGGGATGATCGTGTAGAGGATCTCAATGGGCATGTTGTACCGCATCTGCACCGGAAGGCCGGTCTGGCCCTTACGGCGGCGGTAGGCAATGCCGGCCCAGAGCATGAGGCCCCAGGTGATGACACCCACGATGAGCAGGACAATCCAGGAGTTAACCCAGAGCGCTCCGACCATGTCGGTTTGGTTAGTGGCGGGCACTCCATCCTCGGTAAAACCCGGGAGGAAACCGTGCTGTTCCTGCGGCGTGCAGCCAGCAAGGACAGCGGCTGTGGCCGCACCGACAGGCACTGCGGCCCAGCGGAGGTGACGTTTGGACGACACGATGCACCTTTCCGATCGCTAATCAGTCAGCTCTCAGTCTAGAGCAACCTCCCACGCGTTTCAGGCCAAAGCCACAGTTTCGGCAGGTTTTTCCGACGCGGCGTCGAGTTCTACCAGATCGGCGCACGATTTCCCGGAACACATTGGTTCAACACGACCTCGGGTCGCCTGCATGTCGCACACCCACGCACCCCCAAAATCAACGGGACTATGCACCAAATCCTGGTTCCACTCGTCTGCACTCCTCGGAAACGCAGAACGGCGCCGACCGAAGTCGACGCCGTTCTGACGAATGTCTCAGTGGAAGCTGTCGCCACACGCGCACGATCCGCCAGCATTCGGGTTGTCAATCGTGAAACCCTGCTCGCTGATCGTGTCTTTGAAGTCGATCGCTGCACCATCGAGGTACGGAACCGACATGTTGTCAACGATGACTTCAACGCCGTCGAAGTCAACGGTCTCGTCGCCTTCGAGGTAACGCTCGTCGAAGTACAGCTGGTAGATCAGGCCCGAGCAACCACCCGGCTGCACGGCAACGCGCAAACGAAGGTCATCGCGACCCTCCTGCTCGAGCAGGCTCTTGACCTTCGCGGCAGCCGCATCGGTCAGCGAAACACCGTGGGCGTTTGCAATGGTGTCCGTCATGACTCTCCTCTGTTCGTGACAACCAGGTCACTATCTATTGTACGGCGAGCGGAACCACGGGGGTGCGTCTTCGAGAAATCCACACCCCCTGGGTGTCGTTACTTCGTCTGTGCGTTGAGGCGCGACAGCAACAGCGCCTCGGTGACGACCGCGTTCTGGAAGGTCGCCAAGTGCAACGATTCGTTCGGGCTGTGCGCACGAGCGTGCGGGTCTTCGACACCGGTGACGAGGATGTCGGCACCGGGAATCTCGCGCACGAGGTCGGCGATGAACGGGATCGAGCCGCCAACGCCGAGGTCGACCGGAGCCTTGCCGTACGCGTCGTGCATAGCCTGGCGCGCCATCGACACGGTGTCGCCGCTAGTGTCAACCAAGAAGCCGTTGCCCAGGTCGACATCGCTGAACGTGAGCTCCGCACCGAACGGAGCGTTGGCACGCAAGTGCGCCTCCATAGCGGCGTAGGCCTCGGACGCTTCCTGGCCCGGTGCAACACGTGCGGAGATCACAACGGTGACCTCGGGCGAGATCGTGTTGGAGGCCGCAGCAACCGACGTGAAGTCGACGCCGGTGACGGTGATGGACGGCTTGTTCCAAATACGGCTGAGGATCGTGCCGTTACCGATCGGGCTCACGCCCGGCAGCAGGCCTGCTTCGTCACGCAGGGTCCCCTCGGTGTATTCGGGGGTTTCTGCGTCACGCTCCGTCATGCCGGCAACAGCGACCGAACCGTCGTCTGCCCACAGCGTCGACAGCAGCTTGACTGTCGCCATCATGGCGTCTGGAATCGCGCCACCGAACATGCCGGAGTGCGAAGCATGCTCGAGAGTGCGTACCTTCAGCGTGAAGCGCGCGTTGCCGCGAAGCGAAACCGTCAGGCCCGGCGTTTCCGAGTCCCAGTTACCGGAGTCGGCTACGACGATGACGTCGGAACGCAGGGCGTCAATGTTGTCGCTCAAGAACTGTGCGAAGGAGCGGGAGCCAAACTCCTCCTCCCCCTCGATGAAGATCGAGATGCCGAGGTCGAGGTCGTCACCGTAAACCTCTTTCATGGTGCGGACGGCCGCGACGTGCGCCATGATGCCAGCCTTATCGTCGGCAGCACCGCGGCCGTACAGGCGACCGTCGCGGACGGTCGGCTCGAACGGAGGCGTCTCCCACAGGGCTTCGTCACCCTGCGGCTGTACGTCGTGGTGTGCGTACAGCAGGATCGTGGGCTTGCCGTTCTTCGCGGCACGAGTCGCGAGGATCGCTGGCTGGCCGTGCTCATCGGTACCCGGGATAGCCGCGGTCTTAACCTCGACGCTGTCAAACATGCCGGTCTCTTCGAACAATGCCGCAACTGCTGCCGCGCTGCGCTGCAGGTTGCGCTGGTCGAAGGCAGGCCAAGCGATGCCCGGAATACGCACGAGGTTGCCGAGATCGGCAAGTGCGACAGGGATCGTGGCCTGGGCCGCGTGGGCGACGGCCTCGTCGTTGGGATGCTGCTCATAGCTCATACCGGTAATCTTAGAAGGACTCCCGAAACGCGAGGTGCTTTCACGTGGTTCAGAACCCCACCACTCCTTCATCCGACAACGACGAGCCGACCATCGGCAAGGGTCGCCCGACGCCGACGCGCGCCGAGCGCGAGGCTGCGAACCGCCGCCCGCTCGCACCCAACACCAAGGAAGCGCGCAAGGAGGCGCGCGCCGCGCTGAACGCGAACCGCGACAAGGCTCGTGCGGGCATGGCCGCTGGCGAAGAGAAGTACCTGCCGCCGCGCGACAAGGGTGAGCAGCGCCGCTGGGTGCGTGACTATGTTGACGCTGGTTGGCACCTCGGCGAGTTCGTGATGCCCGCCATGATCGTCGTGATCGTGCTGACGTTCGTGCCCAACTACGCCGTACAGACTTACTCGTTCTTGGTGCTGTGGGCCTACATCCTGCTGGTCATCGGTGACATGGTGCTGCTCAGCAACCGCGTCAAGAAGAAGACCGCAGCTAAGTGGGGCACGCGCGTTGAAAAGGGCCACGGCTGGTACGCCGCCATGCGCTCCTTCCAGATGCGTTTCATGCGCCTGCCGAAGCCGCAGGCCAAGCGCGGCGAATACCCCGCCTAAGACGAATCGAAAATGCCCCGGCGAGCGCAAGCTCCCGGGGCATTTTCGTATGTTCGCTAGCGGACCTTCACCAGGCCGCGGTTGATAGCTCGGCCCCACAGCGGCCCCGAGTAGATGAACTCGGAGTAGCCCTGCACGAGGGTGGCACCAGCATCGAGACGCTGCTGTACGTCTGCCGCGGTCTGCACGCCACCGACGGCGATAACGCAGAACTCGGCTGGCACGGCCTCACGCACGAGCGCGAGAACCTCGAGCGAGCGCTCCTTCAGCGGTGCGCCGGAGAGCCCGCCAGCACCGATCTCGGCGACCTTGGCCGCATCGGTTACGAGGCCGTCGCGTGAAATCGTGGTGTTGTTGGCAATCAGGCCATCAAGACCGAGGCGCACGGCCAGGCGAGCGATGTCTCCTACCTCAGCATCTTCGAGATCGGGAGCAATCTTCACCAGCAGCGGCGTGGTTCCGGCAGCATCCTTCACCGCTTGCAGCAGCGGCGCCAGCGTCTCAACGGCCTGCAGTCCGCGAAGACCCGGAGTGTTGGGAGACGACACGTTGACAGCCAAGTAGTCGGCGTGCGGTGCGACCAGCTTCGCGCTCGTCACATAGTCGGCGATCGCGTCGTCGACCTCGACGATACGGCTCTTACCGATGTTCGCGCCGATCACAATGCCGGGGTTCTGCTTGCGCAGCTTCTGTAGACGCTGCGCGGCAACGGCCGCACCCTCGTTGTTGAAGCCCATGCGGTTGATGAGCGCGCGATCGGCAACAAGACGGAACAGGCGCGGCTTCGGGTTACCGGGCTGCGGAACCGCGGTGACAGTGCCGACTTCAATGTGTCCGAAGCCGAGACCTTCCAGCCCGCGCACCATCGTGACGTTCTTGTCGAAGCCGGCGGCGATACCAAACGGCGAGTCAAACGTGAGGCCAAGCGCCTGCGTCTTAAGCGACGCGTCAGGCTTGGTGAACGCGCGCGCGGCAGCGCGGAGCGGGCCCACACCGAAGGCGCGAATAACGGTCGCCGCCATGTGGTGAGCCGTCTCCGGGTCGAAGCGGGTCAGGACGGTGCGAAAAAGGAGGGAATACATCCCTGCCAGATTACTCGGTAACGCTGCTTGGTTCCGACTCGACGTGGGATGCGCGCAATTCGCCAATGGCGGCTTCGAAATCTTCGAGCGAATCGAAGGCCTGGTAGACGCTCGCGAAGCGCAAGTAGGCAACCTCATCGAGGTCGCGCAACGGCCCGAGAATCGCGAGACCGATTTCGTTGGCGTCGATCTGGCTCTGGCCGGTCTGGCGAATGGCCTCTTCAACGCGCTCCGCAAGGACCGCGAGGTCAGCGTCGGTCACCGGACGCCCCTGGCACGCCTTGCGCACACCCGAAATCACCTTGTCGCGGCTGAACGATTCGGCAACGCCGGAACGCTTGATCACGGTCAGCGATGCTGTTTCCATCGTGGTGAAGCGGCCGCCGCACTTGGGGCACTGACGGCGACGGCGAATCGACAGGCCGTCGTCGCTCGTACGCGAGTCAATGACACGCGAATCAGGGTTACGGCAGAAGGGGCAGTACATCGAGAGCTCTCTGGTTAGTCGCGTGATGCGAAGCGTGCGGTGACAGCTTCGCCGTGCGCGGGAAGGTCTTCAGCGGTCGACAGCGACACAATGTCGGCGGCAACCTCTTCAAGCGCGGCGCGGGTGTATTCCACAACCTGTTGCGGACGCAAGAACGTAAAAGCGCCGAGGCCCGAGGCGTAGCGCGCCTGACCGGATGTCGGCAGCACGTGGTTGGAGCCGGCGAGGTAATCCCCCAGGCTCACCGGCGCGAAGTCTCCGATGAAGAGTGCGCCCGCGTTGGTGAACAGCTCGGCATCAGCTGATGCGTTCGCCGTCTGAATCTCGAGGTGCTCGGGGCCGTACGCGTTGCTGAACGCGGCTGCCGTTTCGAGGTTGTCGACGAGCACGATGGCCGACTGTTCGCCGCCGAGGGCGATCGCGACGCGCTCGGCGTGCTTGGTCTGCGGAACCATGGCTGCGACGTGCGCGGCGACAGCGTCGGCGAGGTCGCTGGACCACGTCACGAGCACCGAACCGGACTGCTCGTCGTGCTCAGCCTGGCTGATGAGGTCGGCGGCGACATACGCGGGGTTCGCGGTGTCATCGGCGGCGACCAAGATCTCGGTTGCGCCCGCTTCAGCGTCGATGCCGACGAAGCCGGCGACCGCGCGCTTTGCGGCGGCGACGAAGTTGTTGCCGGGGCCGGTGACAACATCGACAGGTGCGAGATCAAGTGACTCGACGCCGTGAGCGAGAGCGCCGATCGCGCCCGCACCACCCATGGCGTAAATCTCGGTGACGCCGAGCAGACCTGCAGCGGCAAGAATCGTGGGGTGTACGCGCCCGTCGAAGGCACGTTGCGGTGGCGATGCGAGGGCAACCGCCGCCACACCAGCGATCTGGGCCGGCACGACGTTCATGATGACGCTTGACGGGTAAACCGCCTTGCCGCCCGGAACATAGACGCCGACGCGGGTGACGGGTTGCCACCGCTGAATGACGCGGGCACCCGAAGAAAGCTCAGTGACGGCCGGGGCCGGAACCTGGGCTGCGGATGCGAGACGAACGCGGCGAATTGCCTCCTCGAGCGCCGCGCGAACGGCAGGCTCGAGGGAGGCAATCGCTTCGTCAATGTGGTGCTGGGGAACGCGAATCGCGTGCCCCGTGGCGCCGTCGAACTGGGTGGCCTGCTCGCGAAGAGCAGCCTCTCCGCGCTCCCGCACATCCGCAACAATCCCGGCTGCGGTTTCGAGCGCATGCTGCTTGGCAGCAGTGGCTCGGGGAACTACGGATAGCAGGTCTGCTGTGGAAAGGTTCTGGCCACGCAGATCGATGACGCGCATTAGTTGCGAACTACTCCTGATACATCGGTAAGGGTTCCGGTGCGGCCGTCGTCGTGACGGATCACGAACGACGAGCCGTTGTCTTCGACAACCAGAGCCCAGGCGATGGGGCCGACACGGAAGATCTCCGCACCGGAACCATCAACAACGGGACGCTCTTCCGGCACAAGTGCCCAGAAGGGCTGCTGTGCGGCAGGCGCGGCTTCGGCGGGTGCTGCGACTTCTGCTGCGGGAGCGGCCTCAACGGCTGCTTCTGCTGCGGGAGCGGCCTCAACGGGCGCCTCTTCGACCGGAGCAGCCTCAACCGGCGCCTCAGCGACGGGTGCGGACTCAGCGGCCGGCGCTACGTCAGCAACCGGCGTTGCCCAGGCATTCTCCTGCGCCGGAGCAGGAACCTGTTGCTGCGCTGCCCAGGGGTTCTCCTGTGCCGGAACCTGCTGCTGCGCAGCCCACGGGTTTTCCTGTACCGGAGCGGCCGCGGGAGCGGCGGCCGGAGCCTGGTAGGCACCCGGTGCGGTCGTGTTGATGGTGAACTGCTTTGCGCCTTCGGGGACAACACGCGTCGTGCGTGCCGCACGCGGTGCGACCTCTTCGGGGCGCTGATCAAACTCTTCACGCAGACCCGGAATGAACGGAGCGGCAACCGTGAGAACCACGCCACCGAGCGTGAGAAGCAGGATGAGCCATCCGGCCCATGCCAGCGCACCGCCGCCACCTGACATCAGAGTGGCGAGCCACGAGATGGCCGCAACCGAGAACGTCACCGAAGCGAACTGGTCAACACTGAGCGACCCAATGCGAGAGATGACCGGAACGAAGGGGCGCAATGCGACGAGAGCAACAGCGATGATGGGGCCGGCAACCTGCAGAACCCATCCGCCGGTGCTCCACAGCGTGAAGCCGAAATCGAAGCTACCGACGAACGGGAAGAACGAGAAGACGAGGAGGAGAACACCGACGCCGACGAGAATCAGCTCACGGAGCGTCCACGGCAGCGGCTTCGATACCGGTGCCGGTGCACCGAAACCGGGCTGCTGCGCGCCCCACTGCTGCTGCGGCTGGCCGTACGGCTGCTGCTGCGGCTGCTGGCCGTACTGCGGGTAGCCCTGGCCGAAGCCCTGCGTCTGGTTAGGGTCAAAGCCCTGCGTCTGGTTAGGGTCAAAGCCCTGCGTCTGGTTGGGGTTGTGCCCCTGCTGCGGTGCGCCCCACTGGGGTGTACCCGACGGATTCTGACCGAAGTCACCTGGATTTGACATGTGAATTCTCCCCCCACGTTCACGCTGCGATCGCGAGTCATAAGTTGGTGCGGCGTTATGCGCCGCTTCTGGACTGCCAGGTGCGAACACGCGACAGTTGATGCGATGAAACTCTACCGGTGAGTATGCACCGAGCAACAGTCACCGCGCGCAGGATGACGCTTCTCACGTCACAAACGCAGACTACGGTTCCGTGTTACCCGAGACACTGTGGGCCCAGCAAACCCTTCAAGTCGCCGTAGAGCTCAGCGGTAATCGAGACCGGTAACGGCACGTCGAAGACCTTGGCGGACCGCCCGCGATGCAGTGTGAGCGACACTTCAGTTTCACCGGGGTACCGCTCGAGCACTTCACGCAGGCTCATCATCGCACTCTCCGTGGCACGCTGCTCGGCAAGCACGAGGGTCAACGGCCCGTTGTCATCAAAGGTTCCGACGTCGGGCGAGAACGCCGCCTGCGCGTGAATGTTGAGGCCGTCGTCGCGTCTCGATACGCGGCCACGCACGACAAGAATCGCGTCTTGCGTGAGGGTTGACGAGAACTCGGTGTAGGTCTTGCCCATGAACATGACGGTCACTTCACCGGCGAAGTCTTCGACGGTGATCATGCCGTACGGGTTTCCTGAGGCCTTGGCCACACGGTGCTGCACGCTGGTGACAAGACCTGCGATCACGACCTGGTCGCCGTCTTCGATCGACTCCGACTCGAGCAGCGTGTTGATCGACAGCGACGCGTGCTTGGCGAGCGGAACCTCGAGGCCAGCAAGGGGGTGGTCGGAGACATAGAGGCCGAGCATTTCACGCTCGAAGCTCAGCTTTTCTTTCTTCGCCCACTCCGGGTAGTACGGAATCTGTGCGGGCGCGACATCGTCGGTGTCTTCGTAGAGGCTATCGAAGTCGAAGCCGATGGCACCCGTGGCTGCCTTGCGCTTAGAGTCGACGGCCGCGTCAATGAGGTCTTCGTGCGCCATCAGGAGCGCGCGGCGGCTGTCGCCAAACGAGTCGAACGCGCCAGCCTTGATGAGCGACTCCACGGTGCGCTTGTTCGCGACGTGAACCGGAACCTTCTTGAGGAAGTCGTGGAACGACTCGAAGGCTGCCTCTTGGCGCGACTCCACAATGCCGTCAACGACGTTGGATCCGACGTTGCGCACGGCACCCAGGCCAAAGCGAATGTCTTCGCCGACAGCGGCGAAGTACTTGATGGACTGGCCGACGTCTGGTGGCAGCACCTTGATGCCCATGCGGCGGCACTCATTGAGGTAAAGCGCCATCTTGTCTTTGGAGTCGCCGACGCTGGTCAGCAGAGCCGCCATGTACTCGGCGGGATAGTGCGCCTTGAGGTAGGCGGTCCAGTACGAAACCAAACCGTACGCGGCGGAGTGCGCCTTGTTGAAGGCGTAGTCGGAGAAAGGAAGCAGAATGTCCCACAGTGACTTGATCGCGGCCTCGCCGAAACCACGCTCGATCATGCCGTCGTGAAAGCCCTCGTACTGCTTGTCGAGCTCGCTCTTCTTCTTCTTACCCATGGCGCGACGCAGAATGTCTGCTTGACCAAGAGAGAAGCCAGCGACGCGCTGGGCGATCGCCATAACCTGCTCCTGATAGATGATCAGGCCGTAGCTAATGTCGAGGATGTCTTTCAGCGGCTCTTCGAGCTCGGGGTGAATCGGCGTGACCGGTTGCAGGCCGTTCTTACGCAGCGCGTAGTTGGTGTGCGAGTTCGCACCCATCGGGCCCGGGCGATACAGCGCAATAACAGCCGAAACGTCTTCAAAGTTGTCGGGCTTCATGAGGCGCAGTAGCGAACGCATGGGGCCACCATCAAGCTGGAACACGCCGAGCGTGTCACCGCGAGACAGCAACTCGTATGCCGCTGCGTCGTCAAGCGCAAGACCTTCAAGGTCGAGGTCTTCGCCCCGGTTCGCCTTGATGTTGTCGAGCGCGTCAGAGATGATCGTGAGGTTTCGAAGCCCCAAGAAGTCCATCTTGATGAGGCCAAGAGACTCACACGACGGGTAGTCGAACTGCGTGACGATCTGCCCATCTTGCTCACGCTTCATGATCGGGATGATGTCGATCAGTGGGTCAGACGACATGATCACACCGGCGGCGTGCACGCCCCACTGGCGCTTCAGGTTTTCGATACCGAGCGCGGTGTCAAAGACAGTTCGAGCTTCGGGGTCGCTCTCAACGACCGCGCGGAACTCGCTCGCCTCTTTGTAGCGCGGGTGGTCTTTGTCGAACATGCCGGTGAGCGGCATATCTTTACCCATCACCGCGGGCGGCATCGCCTTGGTGAGCTTCTCCCCCATGCTGAACGGGAAACCAAGCACACGGCCGGCGTCTTTCAGCGCTTGCTTGGCCTTAATGGTTCCGTACGTGACGATCTGCGCGACGCGCTCGTCGCCGTACTTCTCGGTCACGTACTGGATGACCTCGCCGCGGCGCCTGTCGTCAAAGTCGACGTCGAAGTCAGGCATCGAGACACGGTCAGGGTTCAGGAAGCGCTCGAAGATGAGGCCGTGAGGCAGCGGGTCGAGGTCGGTAATACGCATGGCGTACGCGACCATCGAGCCGGCACCGGAACCACGACCGGGGCCGACGCGGATGCCGTGGTCTTTTGCCCAGTTGATGAAGTCGGCGACGACGAGGAAGTAGCCCGGGAACTTCATCTGCAGGATGATGCCGACCTCATAGTCGGCTTGCTTGCGCACGTCGTCAGGGATGCCACCCGGGTAGCGGTAGTGCAGGCCCTTTTCGACCTCTTTCGCGAACCAGCTCTCTTCAGTCTCCCCCTCCGGAACCGGGAAGCGCGGCATGTAGCTGGTGTCGGTGTCGAACGTGACGTTGCAGCGCTCAGCGATGAGGAGCGTGTTCGTGACGGCCTCGGGGTTGTCACGGAACAGGTGACGCATCTCATCGGCGGTCTTGAGGTAGTACCCGTCGCCGTCGAACTTGAAGCGCTTCGGGTCATCGAGCGTCGAACCCGACTGCACACACAGCAGCGCCGAGTGCGCGTCGGCGTCATGCTGGTGGGTGTAGTGCGAGTCGTTCGTGCCGACGAGCGGAATCTTCAGGTCTTTCGCGATCTTGAGCAGGTCGCCCATGATGCGGCGCTCAATGTCGAGACCGTGATCCATAATTTCGGCGAAGTAGTTTTCTTTGCCAAACAGGTCTTGATACTCAGCCGCCGCGGCGCGCGCCTCGTTGTACTGGCCCAAGCGCAGGCGGGTCTGGACCTCGCCCGACGGGCAACCCGTCGTCGCGATGATGCCCTCGTGGTACGTGTTGAGTAGGTCGCGGTCCATACGCGGCTTGAAGTAGTAGCCCTCGATGCTCGCCTTCGACGAGAGGCGGAAGAGGTTATGCAGACCGGTGTTGTTCTCGGCCCACATCGTCATGTGCGTGTACGCACCCGAACCCGAGACATCATCGCCCTGTTGCTCGGCCGTGCCCCAGCGAATACGCGTCTTGTCGGTGCGGTGCGTGCCCGGCGTGACGTAGGCCTCAATACCGATGATCGGTTTGATGCCGCCAGCGGTCGCGGTCTTGTAGAACTCGAACGCACCAAACGTGTTGCCATGGTCGGTGACGGCGATCGCCGGCATCTCCTGCCGCGCCGCCTCTTCGACCATTGAGGTCAGTCGAGCAGCACCGTCCAGCATCGAAAATTCGGAGTGGACGTGCAGGTGTACGAAGGAATCGGATGTCACTCTTCGAGCCTACCCGGGGCCACCGACCCTCGCGCTGCAACGGGGCGCGAGGGTCGGCGCCTGCTACGGAAGTTCGTCGACCAGGCCCATGTTTTCGATGGTGTAACGCGCGTCGGGAACGCGACGTGCGCTGCGCTCCTACCGTGGAGCGCGATGAGGTAATCAGCGAGTTCTTGGGGGTCCCGCGGCATCGCTGCGTACTCCTCCGGGTTGACGAGATAGCTGAACTCGTAAACCCCGTAGAACTCCGAATACTCGTTGAGCGTGACTGCCGATGGTGCCTGCAGTTCTGAAGCGTCCCCCCAGTAGTCCACGATGCCGTGGTCCTCACGAACGGCCCACATCCGTTCGTCGTATGCGCTCGAGACGAAAAGGTCTTGAACGAACGACTTTTGTGACGCCACCGTCGCATTTTCGTATTCGTCGTTGAAACGATCGCGTTTCCGGTAGGGCGATTAAGAAGGTCTCGCTCACCACATCGTCGGCGGCATCACGGCCGACGCGCTGCACTGCGAACCGGGTCAGGCGCTCTGCGTGCCTGTCGTAGAGTTCGGCGAAGGCAGGCGGGTGGGCCTGCGATTGCCGAATAATGTCAAGATCTGTCCTCACACTAGTAATCCTGCACTCGGGCAGGTTGAGTTCACGGCACTTTCGAACTCGCGTCGCTAGCTTGCTTCGAGAACGTCCAGGGCGTGTTGCAGATCAGCCGGGTACGGCGACTCGAACTGCACCCAGTCTCCCGTTGCCGGGTGCGTGAAGGCGAGCTTGTGAGCGTGTAGCCACTGGCGTGACAGGCCCAGTTTCTCGCTGAGAGTGGGGTCGGAACCATAGAGCGGGTCGCCAACGCAGGGGTGGCGCATCGCAGACATGTGCACGCGAATCTGGTGGGTACGGCCCGTTTCGAGATGAATTTCGAGGAGCGAGGCACCCGCGAAAGCCTCGAGGGTTTCGTAGTGCGTCACGGAGTCTTTGCCATCGCGCGTGACGGCAAACTTCCACGAGTGCGACGGGTGACGCCCAATCGGCGCGTCAATGGTTCCGCTCAGCGGGTCCATGTACCCCTGCACGACGGCATGGTAAATCTTCTCGACCGTGCGCTCCTTGAACGCCGCCTTGAGCGTGACGTATGCGTGCTCAGACTTAGCGACAACCATGAGTCCGCTGGTACCCGCATCAAGGCGGTGCACGATGCCCTGACGCTCGGCGGGGCCCGTCGTGGCAATGCGGTGGCCCTCGCCGGCGAGAGCGCCGAGCACAGTCGGGCCTTCCCACCCCATGGACGGGTGAGCAGCGACGCCGACCGGCTTGTCAACGACCACGATGTGGTCGTCGTCGTAAATGATGCCGAGCTCAGGCACCTGCACCGGAATCACGGTGGGTTCTTGCTTGGGCGTCCACGCAGCGTCAAGACGGCTACCGGCGCGGACCTTGTCAGACTTTGACACCATGCGTCCGTCAACGAAGACGCCGCCGGCCTCAGTGATCTCGGCCGCAAACGTGCGCGAAACATCGAGGAGGCTCGCGAGCGCCGCGTCAACACGGCGCCCGTCGAGCTCCTCAGAAATGGTGAAGCTCTGCGACTCCATGGTCATGCCGAAGCTGCGGGCTTCTCGTCGGCCGGTTCGTCTGCTGACTCGGCAGATACTTCGGCCGCAGGTGCGTCAGCCGACTCCGCGTTCTCCCGCGCACGGCGCTCCCGACGAGACTCATACCGGTCGTCTTCGGAAACTTCACCAACCACGGTCTCAGCCGCTGGTTCCGCTTTCTCGCGCGCGCCATCGAAGTTGATGCCCAGCAGGATCAGCAGGGCAACCACGATCATGCTGCAGACGATGAAGATGTCAGCAATGTTGTAAATCGCGGGCATCATCCACGGCGTGTAGATGAAGTCGACGACGTGTCCGACCGCGAATCCGGGTTCACGAAACAACCGGTCGGTCAGGTTGCCGCTCACGCCGCCCAGCAGTGCGCCGAGCACGAAGGCCCAGCGACGGGAGCGGATGCGCGTCAACCCGAGGAAAACCACGGTGAGTGCTGCGACAGCGAGCACGATCGTGAAGATCCAGGTGACACCCTCACCCAGCGAGAATGCTGCGCCCGGGTTGAACGTCAAATAGAACTTCAGAAAGTCGCCCAGCACCGGAGTGGGAACCTCGATCTCGAGGTTGTTCAGGGCGACAAACTTGGTGAACTGGTCAGCGGCCAGCACCAGGATCGCGAAGATCGCGATGATGGTACCGGCCGCTGCCCGTGAGAGTTGGGGCCGAGTGGTCAAGAGGTGACTCAGAGGCCGATCGCTGAGACCGGAGCCGAACCGGAAGCCGAGCTTGCCGAGTCGAGGTCGGTCAGCTGACCCTCAATGTACTTGCGGAGGTTAGCGCGGTACTCGCGCTCGAACTCGCGAAGCTCCGAGATGCGACCCTCGAGAACGGTGCGCTCCTTGTCGAGGCGCTCCTTCTCGGCGCGACTGCTTGCTTCGGCTTCAGAAACGATGGTCGAAGCCTGTTCCTTGGCCTCGGCGATGAGCTTGTCGCGCTGGCTCTTACCCTCAGCAACGTGCTCGTCGTGCAGGCGCTGAGCCAGCTCAATGATGCTTGCGCTCTGCGTCGGAACGTTGTTCTCAACGACCGGTGCTGGTGCAACGGGCTCTTCGACAACGGGAGCCGGTACAGGCGCTGCTGCGTCCGGTGCCGGAGCGGCGGCTTCACCCGATTCGAATGCTGCCAGCTTCGCCTTCAGCTCGACGTTTTCTTCAATGGTCTTACGCCATTCAACGACGATTTCATCCAGGAAGTCATCGACCTCATCCGGGTCAAAACCTTCCTTGAACCGGACGTGCTGGAACTGCTTGGTGACAACGTCATCCGGGGTCAATGCCATGGTGGCTCCTTACTTCACTGCGTTCGGTTCGGGATCAGGCCAACAAGCACTGGAAAATCCCCTGCCTGTTTCAGCATAGCCGCGCGATACTTATGCCGCGAGACTGAACGTGATCCTGTAGGCAAATAAACAAACAATCATGACGATCATGAACGACAGATCAAGCTGTACGGCACCGAGCCGAATGGGCTTGACCAGTTTGCGCACAAACTTGAGCGGCGGGTCTGTGATCGTAAAAATGAACTCGGCAAATACCAAACCGAGTCCTTTGGGCCGCCAATCGCGGCTGAACATAGGAATGAGATCGAGGATGAAGCGCGCGAACAGCACCATCATGTACAACATGATGGCGTAGCTCACGATCGCCATCGCGACCTGGAGCAGGCCCACGGATTACGGCTGCGCGAACGGCGTGATGTCGCCGTCAGCGTGTGCAATGCCACCGTCACCCGAAACGGCAATGTTCTCCGGCGACAGCAGGAATACCTTGCTCGTGACGCGCTCAATCTTGCCGTATAGGCCGCTGGCGAGACCGCTAGCGAAGTCAATGAGTCGACGAGCTTCGGCGTCGGACATCTGCGACAGGTTCATGATGACGGGGATGCCGTCACGGAAGCTCTCGGCAATGTTCTGAGCATCGCGATACTGCTTGGGGTGTACCGTCAAAATCTCGTTGACGGCCCCGGCAGCGGGCTGACGAACGACAGCGGGGCGGCGCAGCGGGGTCACGGGCGCGGTGGCAGGCTCAGCCTGCTCAACCTCGCGGACCTCACGAGCTTCGCGGCCACGCGTCTTCGCCGGCGCCTCGGCGGCCGGTTGGGTGTACGTTTCTTCTTCGTCGGCCAGGCCGAGGTACACCATGGTCTTCTTGAGCGGGTTCGACATCGCGTCCTCCGTTGTGTGCTCGTCTGTAGGCAGGTTATCCCCGGGCGGGGCGTGTTCCGGTGATTGCGGAACCAATTCGTAGGTGTGTCGCGCCGTGCGCGATTGCTTCGGCAAAGTCATGACTCATGCCTGCCGAAATCCACGTGGCACCGGCCACGACGCCGCGAACGAGACCGGAGTATCCGGCGAGACGTTCGAATGCGGGTGCCGGGTCTTCGTCAAGCGGCGCGACAGCCATCACACCGCGCAGGCGCAGCGTTGACATGCCAGCAATGACAGTGGCGAGCTTCTCAATGTCATCTGGTTCCGCCCCACCACGACCCAGGTCATTCGTGAGGTTGACCTGCAGAAGCACGTCAAGAATCGAGCCGCCCGGCTCGCCCGCCGCTTCGAGAGCCGTGGCGATCTTTTCGCGATCAACCGAGTGCACGACGTCGGCCGCGGCACGAATCT